>JANLSD010000203.1:0-19925 GCA_031362245.1 Acaryochloridaceae cyanobacterium OTE_25_metabat_464
AGGCCGCGATGATTCTCCTTCATGATTTCAAAGGATTGTGGCAATGTCTCTGAGTTCGGAACGAGAACCACAACTTGCGCACCTAATTTTTTGGCCTGAGCAATATCTGCCTTGGCATCAAAGTCTGAACGCTTTAAATTGAATTCCTGCACAACTTCGCCACCATCACTCGATATTGCTTCAGAAAAGACCTCCTTTAAGGATTTGCTATATCCACTGCTTTCATTGAAAAATACAGCCGCTTTTCGTTTGTTTAAGGTTTTAAGCATGTAGCGGGCCAGAGCTTTGCCAGTAAAGCTATCGCTGGGAACCGTACGGAAGATATAGTCACCCAGTTTAGAAAGCGCAGTAGAGGTACTGGTGGGTGAAATCATCACCAGCCCTTGTTTTTGATAGACTTCAGCAGCGGCTTGGGTCGCAGTACTGCCAAAGTGACCAATCACACCCAGTACCTCAGGCTGCTTGCTTAGTTTTTCGGCCACCGTTTGGGTACTTTTTTCTTCGTTAGAATCTGTGGCAATTAAGACTTTAAGTTTCACCCCGTTAAGCCCATTGGCATCATTGATGGCATTTTGGGCTTGAGCTACCCCTCTAAGGATTTCTTTGCCTGCATTTTGGGTGCCTTCATCTGCTGAATCTATGGGAATAGAAACGGCAATGGTATAGGCTTTATCTTTGCCAATTCGAGCATTGTTTAGATATATCAATGCTTCTGGATCGTTGGGTTTCTGGCTTAAAGAATCCTTTAAGTCTTTGACTGCTTCTGAAAAATCTCCTTTAGCAATGGCTTTGATGCCGTCTTCTTTTTGCGCGGTACCTTCTTTCGGTACGATTAGGCTTCCTCCATCACTGACACGTTCGGTTGGACCCCCATCAGACCCAGAGACGGTTGAGGAGGGTTCACATCCTCGCAACAAGGCCAACAGTCCACCCCCCAGTAATAAAAGTAATAGCCCTGAACCCAGGGCGATCGCAGGTTTAACCCATTTTTTTTGCAACACAGAAGCTTGTCCAGGAGATTGCACAGGGGATTGGACAGGCACTTGGGCAACGGGTGGTTTCTCGAAATAAATCTGGGTTGGTTCTGGGACAGGAAATGAACTCGAACTGGGCGACGTTCCAGCGTTTGAACTGGGTGGGGAAGATGGGGGCGATGAGGGAGGATTGGATGGATAACTGATTTGGGGGCCAGCTTGAGATCCTGATGGAGGCCCAGACTGCGATCCACTTTGCGGATTAGAAATAATGATCGGGGGTGAGACCGCAACGTCCCTAGGCTGAGAAGGTGGGTCATTGGGACTTCTCTGAGCCATCGAGATAACCGTCGGGGATAAATCGGCTGGATCAATCCCTTGAGGCGGAGATGGGAGTGATGGGTTCAGGGCTTGTAGAACCTCAGTCGCAGATTGAAATCTTTTACTAGGCGTATTTTCTAACATCCGATTGAGAACCGTCGCGGTCGAATCGCTGACGGGGGAAGATTGTTCTCGCCACTGCCAGCGATTGCTGTAGGAGTCAAATAACTCTAAGAGATTACTTTTACCCGTCAATAGTGCAATGCAGGTTGCACCTAAAGCATAGAGGTCTGTGGAAGGATAGATACTTTGGCCCGAAATTTGTTCTGGAGGGGCAAAACCCGCTGTAAATACGCTGGTGGATGGCCCTGTTGTTGTGCTTGCCCCTTGGGCCACCTGTTTAACAGTCCCAAAATCTAATAGATAGTAGGTGCCATTATCGTGGCGCATGATGTTGGACGGTTTGAGGTCTCGGTGAATGGCCCCATTGTCATGGATATATTGCAAGACGCCCAAAATAGACCGAAGCATCTCTAAGGTTTCTGCCTCAGAAAAACGTCCCTTTTCTTGTCTTATCTGCTCAAGTGTCTTGCCAGGGATATATTCTTGGACAAGATAAAAAAATTGGCTAATCTGATCACTTTCAGAATCTGTAACACGAAGGGGGAAAGATGCTAGCAACCTGGGAATTTGATTGTTTTGGCTACCCAGCTTGTCTAAAACTTCTGCTTCGCGGTCAAATAAAGTTTGTGCAATCTGAAACTGTTCTTTAGATAACCCAGATTGGGGTTGAAATTGCTTGACAACGCAATTACTTAACGCGGGTGTTCGTCGATCGCAGGCTAGATACGCAGCTCCAAACCCTCCTTTGCCCAGCAATTTAGTAGGCAAATAGCGCCCATCTAAAATCAAAGGCATCCCACATGTGCTGCAATACTTTTGCTGTACCGTTTTGAGGATGGAATTATCATCCAATTCAAAAAATGCATTTTGAGGATTGCCGCAGTCAGGTCGGGTACAGATGATATCCATGGGTTAAGCAGCAAAAGTTTAATGATGAGTTTACCACTGTCTACTCCTTAAGCTTGGATCTGAAGTGGATAAAGTGAGGACTTAAAAATGACAAAACATTGAATGCTTCACAGGATTGACCCTTCGATTCTTCCTGGTGTTCTAGAAAATTGTCCTATCACTCATCGCCCTGTGCGATCGCCCATAGCAATGCCAGCGGGAACCCCACTCTCTCGCAGCGCCGCAATAATCTTTTGATTCGCCGTCGGGAATGGATATTGATCTAGCTCCGCCAGCGTCACCCACTTCACCTCATCGCACTCAATCGTCTGCGGCTCACCCGACACATGACGGCAGTGATGCACAGAAAGCGTCACCTTAAAATGGGTATAGGCATGCTCAAGGGTCATGAAATGCCCCAGCACCGCAATCTCAATCCCCAATTCCTCCTGGATTTCACGCACCACACACTCAGCTAAGGTTTCATTGGGTTCTAACTTGCCCCCTGGAAATTCCCAAAGGCCCCCCAGCAATCCACTCTGAGGCCGCTTATCAATTAAAATCTGGCCCTGCTCATTCCAGATCACTGCAACACCAATCAGCTTATGGGGAACCGGATCACGGGTTTCAGTCATGGGTATAACCAACTGTAAATTGAGCGCATGGGCCTGACAGAAGCTTGACCAAGGGCAGAGCAAACAAACGGGCTGCTTGGGCGTACACACCGTTGCGCCCAAATCCATCAACGCCTGGTTAAATGCTTTGGGGTGGTCTGGATCAAGTAAGATTTCAGACCCTTTCCACAGAAAGGATAAAGCATATTTTGTCGGGATGGATAGACCCACCAGTCTTGCCAAAACGCGCTTAACGTTGCCATCTAAAATCGGCCAAGCCTGATGAAATGCTGAACTAAGAATTCCGCCTGCGGTGGTTCTGCCAATGCCAGGAAGCTTCAGTGCCTCCTCCATCTGGGTGGGAAACTGACCGTTGTAATCTGATACCACCGTTTGAGCGGCGCGATGGAGATTTCGTGCCCGCGCATAGTAGCCCAAGCCCTGCCACAGCATCATTACCGCTTCCTGTTCGGCTTCTGCTAAAGCCTGAAGGGTCGGGAACCGTTCGAGCCAACGCTGATAGTAAGGCAGAACCGTTTTGACCTGGGTTTGCTGAAGCATGATTTCAGACACCCAGATGGCATAGGGATCTTGGGTTTCCCGCCAGGGGAGACTGCGGCCTTGATGGGTGTACCAGGTGAGGAGCGATCGCCGCAGTTCTTCAACAGCAAACTCCCGCCAGGAATCATCCGATGGCGGGAGCTGCGATGGAGTTAAATCTGTAGATTGAGGCGTCACGCCATTTCCGAGGAAAAAATTATAGGGTAGGGTAATCACCGCCACCAGAGGCCGAGCTATCTTGCAGCATGCCCTCAAAGGCCATCCGTTGCTCTGCCGTGCGCAGAAAGTAGCCATTCATCATGGCAGAAGCCATCAAGCGGCCTAGATTTTCACGGCTGGTGGTAATCATCACATCAAAGTGTTCTGAGGGAAGCTGGCCTAGCATGGCTACAACGTGACGCTCCATCACCTGCAACACCTCATCGGTCGCGGGTTGTGAGAGCCGAGCCATTGTGTCTGGCTCTAGAGACGAAACGTATTTCCAAAGCTGGTTGCTCGTCTCAAGGTTTTTTCCATCAAAGTTTGCAGCTTGATTCATAGGGGTATCCACGGTAACAGGATGCAGGAGTTGATGTGAGAGAAAGGGTTAAAGGATGCTTCTAGGGTTTAGTCACTTGTTAAAGTCTAGCTTGGGGGGCGGGAGCAACCCCCAATACCAAAGAGTCAAGCTCTGAATCTCAATCTAATGTAACAACCCTTTTCTGTGTTCTCAGGGGGCAAAACCGAACCCTGAAGGGCGTAATAACCCTAGACCAAGCACATTAGACCAAAACTGCCATACCTAACTGGCAACATACTCATGGATATCGGCCCGACGTTTGCGCAGTTTGGTAAGGGCTTCCCGCTCAATCTGACGCACCCGCTCACGACTGATATTCAGGCACTCTCCCACTTTTGCAAGGGTGAGGGGCTGTCCGTCATCAAGGCCAAAGCGCAAGTTTAACACCTGACGCTGCTGGGGCGTGAGGTCGTTCATGAGCTTTTCGAGGTCTTGGCGCAGACAGGTTTGCAGGGTGTAGTCTTCGGGAGACTCTGCGGGGTCTTCTAGCAGTTCGCCCAGCTCCGTATCTTGGTTGTCTCCCACTCGCACGTCCAAAGATAAAGGTTGGCGTGCTTTCTCAAGATAGTCGCGGACTTGACGGGGAGTTAGCTCTAAATCATCCGCCAGTTCGGCAATGGTGGCGGCACGACCTAGCTGTTGGGACAAAATCCGCTGGGTTTTCTTGATTTTGTTGAGCTTTTCGGTAATGTGGATGGGCAGACGGATGGTGCGTCCCTTCTCGGCGATCGCCCTGGTAATGGCTTGGCGAATCCACCAGTAGGCGTAGGTTGAAAACCGATACCCTTTGGTGGGGTCAAATTTTTCAACGCCGCGCTGCATGCCAATGGTGCCCTCTTGGATCAGATCCAACAGGTCTACGTTGCGCTTAATGTATTTTTTCGCCACCGAAACCACTAACCGAAGATTGGCCTCAACCATGCGGCGTTTGGCGAGTTCTCCCTCAGAGATGGAGGTCTGAAGCTTGATTTCGTCGGCATCGGCGGCGATCGCCCATTCTTCTAGCGTTGGATCCCGCTGAAGCTGCTCTTGTAACTGCTCCTTGATGCCATTGAGAGCATTCAGGTTTTGCACCTGTTTACCATAGGTAATTTCTTGCTCGTGGGTCAGCAGCGGAACACGACCAATTTCTCGTAAATAAGTGCGCACCAAATCTTTGGATGTTTCGGATGCTCTCATGCCTAAAGCCTCGCCTATGGGAAGTGGTTGGTCGTTGAGCGGCCTTGAGGGATCGGGTTCCTTTAGAAGACGGACTGCCATTTGGGTTCAGGACAGTTTGCGATAGTCCAGACTAGGCGAACCATATCGCAGTCTTTCGATCCCAACAGTTAGCGGCTTTACCCTTTGGAGACTTGGATCCCGTTTGGTAATAAATTTTAACAAACTGCTCACATATATTAATTATTGTAATATTTTCCAATAAAGCAAGCCCCCTTTTGGATGTTTTTGTGAAATTAAGTTGCGCTTCTGCTCCAGAAAATCCTGAAGATAGTCTCTGAGCAAGTGTTTGAGGCATTTGAATCGACGACAGATACTCGGGTTAATCTACAGAATAATATTAGGATTGAGATATTTGGAATTTTAGTAAGTAAATATACTCAGTAATTTCTGGATTTTAAGCATTGTCTCATTAATTCTTCCCTTTTGATGGGGGCAACCTTACGGTTGAATCCCTTAATGCTGAGAGTGGCAAAAATTTTCAACGCAGCGCACAAATAGCTCAACGCCCATTCCTAGGGCCGTCTCATCAAAATCAAAGCGGGGATGGTGGTGGGGATAGGCAAGGCCCAGGGTTTCGTTTGCCGAACCTAAAAAGAAATAGCACCCTGGCACCTGCTCCAAAAAGTAAGACATGTCTTCGCCCCCCATGGTTTGGCACTCTGGCACGACGCCTGCTGGGGTTTCGACGACGGTTTCGGCAACGGAGCGGACAAGGGCCGCGATTGCCCCGTCATTAATCACCGCAGGGTAGAGTTTGCGATAGTTGAGCTGGTAAGTTGCGCCGTGACTTTGGCACACCCCTGCAATAATCTGCTCCACCCGATTGGGAATGAGCGCCGCTAATGCAGGGTTAAAGTAGCGCACAGTGCCCGTAATTTCTGCTGTGTCTGCAATCACGTTGTGGGTGCGTCCGGCATGAAAGGAACCCACGGTCACAACCGCTGCGTCCAGGGGGTTCACATTGCGCGCCACAATGGTCTGGAGGGCATTTACCACTTGGGACGCCACTAAAATCGAGTCAATGGTCTGTTGTGGAATTGCGCCATGTCCCCCTTTGCCTTGAATTTCGCAGTCAAACAGTTCCACGGCAGCCATGAGTGGCCCACTCCGCACGCCCACGGTGCCCAAGGGCAGATTATTCCAAAGGTGGAGTCCAATGATGGCATCCACATCAGGGCTCTTAAGCACGCCTTCGGCAATCATGGGCGCAGCGCCCCCTGGCCCTTCTTCGGCGGGCTGAAAAATGATCTTGACGGTGCCTGCAAAGGTGTGAGGGTGTTGAGAGAGATAGTATGCCGTGGCTAGGGCGATCGCCGTGTGTCCATCATGGCCACAGGCGTGCATGGTGTCCTCATGTTGGGAGCGGTAAGGAACCTCGTTTTCTTCGAGGATGGGCAGCGCGTCCATGTCGGCTCGAATGGCGAGGACTGGCCCAGGGTTAGAACCCAGGAGGGTTGCGACGATACCTGTACCTGCGATGCCAGTTTGGTGTGGGATGCCCCATGCTTCTAACCGTTGATGGACAAAGGCTGCGGTGAGGTGCTCGCGGAACCCCAGTTCTGGATATTGATGGAGTCGCCGCCTCCAGGCTACGATGTCTGGCTGAAGTGCCTGGATCTCAGGGCGGATGGGTGTTTGAGGAGTAATTGGGGGCGAGAGTGGGGTTGCGACCATGACTGTCAAACCGGTTTGGGCTTGTCCTCAGAACAATGAAAACTGCGTATATTCTGTAGAGGGCGCAAGGCTTTGCGCCCCTACGATGCGGTCACTTTTTTAGATTTCCAGCACTCCTGTAAAGACTTTTTGGGCAGGCCCAGTCATAAAGACGGCCTGATCGAGGGCAGACCATTCGATGTGGAGCGGGCCACCAGGCAATTCTACTGTTGCGGCGGTGGCACAGTGTCCGGTCAAAACGCCTGCCACCAAGGAGGCACAAGCGCCTGTTCCGCAGGCTAAGGTTGCCCCTGCGCCGCGCTCCCAAACCCGCATTTTAAGATAGTCGGGTCGCACTACTTCAATAAATTCGGTGTTGGTACGCTGGGGAAAGACGGCGTGATGCTCAAATTGGGGGCCGAGCTGGGCCAGATCAATCGCCTCGGCATCTGTCACAAAGGTAATGCAGTGGGGGTTGCCCATACTGACACAGGTGACGGCCCAGGTTTCCCCCCCCACATCAAGGGGGGCATTGATGACCTTTTCGTCTGGGGCTGACAGTGTGGTGGGGATTTCCTGGGCCAGCAGGCGTGGTGGACCCATGTTGACTCGGACTTGACCATCCAACTGTACTTCTGGGGTGATCAGACCTGCCAGGGTATGAATCGTGTAGGTTGGAGCTTCAGCGCCTGTTTTGTCTTCTAAATCGGCAATAAAGCGGGCCAGACAGCGGATGCCGTTGCCGCACATTTCCGGTTCGGAGCCATCGGAATTGTAGATCCGCATGGTGTAGTTGGCTCCAAATTCCCCTGGCAGCAGAAAAATGACGCCGTCTGCGCCAATGCCAAAGTGGCGATCGCAAACCTGGGCCGCCTGCTGGGGCGTTAAGCGGGGTGTTGACTGGTCTCGGTTATCCACCAAGATAAAATCGTTTCCTAATCCTTGGTATTTTGTAAATTCGATCTGCATCGCCTTGGATAACCCCACAACATAACGCTTGTTCTTGAACCTCTAGATCTTCTGGGTTAACCTTGAAGGTCTAAATCATTCTGTACACTAATAATAATTTACTATTTTTCGCTGATTCGTTGATTCTGATCCGTCTGCCTTTTATCCTAAAGTGAGTTTCATTGACTATGAGCGCCGACCCTCAAAGTGGAATGCCCAGCTTTCGTCAGCTTCAAACCTTAATTCAGACGGGCAGTGAAGTTGAACTCAAATTGGTGACGAACGATCTCCTTGTTGGCAAAGTTCGCTGGCAAGATGATGTTTGCATGTGCTTGATGGATCATTACGACCAACAAACCATCGTTTGGAAACAGGCGATCGCCTTTCTTAAGCCCAAAGCCTAGTACCTGTATGCATCGTGCGTTTTGTGCATTCATTAAAGGCTAATTCTTAGAGCAAGGGTTAAGGATACCTTCTATGCTTCCTTTGCCAGAAATCATTAGATTAAAACTCTAGGTGAATCAAAGGACTGGAGGGGAACTGATGCGCAGGGGAAATAAAGCCTATGATACAGTAACTAAACAAAGCATTAATGTTGTCTTAAACATGAATGCAATAATGAATGATTGTTCTGTTGCACGCAGACCTACGTTCTTTCCCTGTCCTCTTAATGGTTATGGCACATTATTCTCACCCAGATATCAAAAGTAATAAGCCTCTCGGTGCTTATTTGATTGAAGCGGGTTTACTCTCGGAAGCGCAAGTGGGAGTGGTCCTTGCAGATCAAGGTGCCACGTCAATGCTCTTTGGAGAAATTCTTGTCACTAGAGGCTGGGTCAAAGCCCAAACCATTGAGTATTTGATGCAGAAAATTGTGATTCCAGAACGGGCCGCCGAAAGGCTTTCCTTTTCAGATCTAGAATCAAGCCTGATCCGACAGAAGCCTAAATCTACTTATGTTCCGGGCATGACGGATGGATCGTTGCAGGAATCTCGTGTTGCAGATTCAAAGAAAAAGCAATCTAAGGAAGATGGTGTAAATTGGCTGGGGTAGTGCAGTTTAGCCACTATTCTTAAGCTGTTTTGAGGGGTTCTAGCGATGCCACAGATGCGGCTCGCGCCTTATAAAATTTACTATGAGCTGTATGGCGATTTTAATCGTCCCAAGGTGATTTTTCTGCACGGATTTATGGGGTGTGGAGATGACTTTTTGCCCATTATTAATGCCTTGTTGCCTAATGTTTGCTGTCTGACAGTGGATTTACCAGGGCACGGACAGACAGAAGTCTTGGATTCTGCCTGTTATGGTATGCCGGCGATCGCCCCTGCGCTCATCAACTTGCTCCAAGCGCTTAACTTTACCCCCTGTCATCTGATGGGTTATTCAATGGGAGGGAGGTTGGGGCTGTACCTGGCCTGTCAGTTTCCACAACATTTTTCGAGTGTATTTTTGGAATCTGCTTCGCCTGGGTCGGTTACGGAGATTGAGCGCGTACTGCGACAACAGCAGGACGAGAACTTAGCGACTGAGCTGGAATCTGAAGATTGGCCTATGTTTCTAGCACGGTGGTATGCGCAGTCGTTGTTTGACATCCTCAGGCAGTCGCCACATTTTGATGAGATGGTTCAAAGGCGACTGCACAACCGTCCCCATCAATTAGCGCAAGCCTTACGAGGATTAGGGACTGGAATGCAGCCTTCTCTATGGAAGGCAATGGCTACCCTTACAATGCCCATTACCTTGGTGGTGGGTGAGCACGATCAAAAATTTGTGCGTATCAATCAAAGCATGACGGCGCAGCAACCCTTGGCGCAGCTTAAAATTCTGCTAGATTGTGGGCATGTTACCCATGCAGAAAATCCTGAAGCCTTTGCCGCAGTGCTACAGGCTCATCTCTCGCAGGTGCAATAGTGCAGACACAAATTCTTTAGATTTTGATTCGCTAGTTGAAATTAATTCTCAATTGGTCTACCGTGGATTTATTGAGGTACGCCTCATCCACAGCCACGAGGTCTGAAATCAGTCTGTATGAGTCATACGCACGCCTTACCTTTTTCTCTTGTGGGTCGCCTAAAAGGCTATACCTTTGGCAATGGAGGAAAGATTCGCCGCCTTTTGATTGAGACAAGCCAAGGTGTTCACTCCATCAAATTGACTCATCTCTGTCGCATTGAGCTTTTGAGAAGTATTTTAAATAAAAAGATCCAACAGGGCAGTTGGCTGAGGGTGTCAGGACGGCAGAAGGTGGATAAAAAGGGAATCGTCAAACACCTAAAAGCAAAGGAAATTGTGCCAGCATTGGGGAAAACAACGCTCGTGCCTCCGGTTATGGCGAAGCCTGTCCATGTGCCTGCGCTTCAGGGTTCCAAAACTAAAATTTTGGTGTGTCAAAAGTCAGATTGCTGTAAGCGGGGCAGTGCTCAGTTGCAAGCAGCAATTGAGACGGTAATTGACGATCGCAATCTTGGTCAGCAAGTCTGTGTGAAAGCGGTGGGTTGTCTGAAGCATTGCAGTCAGGGTCCAGTGATGGCGATTGGGAAGGAGAAGTATAAAACAGCAAAGGCGAGGGATGTGGAACGGTTCTTGGACGAGCGTTTTGCCCCTGCTCCTGAACGTATTCCAGCCGCTTAGGTACTCATGACTTTAGCCCCTTGGAGAAGTGTTTTAGGGCGATCGCTCCATCTAAACCGTGCCCTTGTCTATGCCAGATATTTTCAGCTTGCCACGGTGCGCGCCAATGGAAGACCTGCGAACCGCACAGTGGTTTTTCGGGGATTTTTGCCGGATTGTAATGCGATCGCCATCATTACCGATCAGCGCAGCCAAAAAATAGGTCAGATTGAGCAGAATGGCTGGGCCGAAATCTGTTGGTATTTCCCTAAAACCCGTGAACAGTTCCGCTTTGCGGGATTGCTTCATATTGTGGATGCAATGCACCCCACAGAAATCTGGCAGAAGGCGTTTCATGACACTTGGCAAACACTATCGGAAGCAGCCTGTGCTCAATTTTATGGTGCTGCCCCTGGTCAACTGAGGGAATCGGAGCGGATAGAACCAGAGTCTGAAGCTTTTCCAGACGCTATTCCTGAGTCATTTCGGCTATTGGTTTTTGAACCACAAGACCTGGATTATTTGGATTTGAGAACCCATCCCCATAACCATTATCACTACTGGCAAGATGAAGCTGGGCAATGGCAAAGAGAATGGCTGACGCCTTAACAGACTGAAGCATTGACGAGAATTCAGAAAACCCTGAGAGTAAACAAACAGATGCTTCTTGGATCTGTTTGTCATTTGTTGGGAGAGTGCGATCGTGATCCTTGCTGAACAGGCTCCGCGTTGGTTTGTCCGCCGTGATATAGATGGTTTTTTTGGGCTTGCCCTCGACAACCTGATTCAGATTTTGCTCATCATTGGCCTGTGCCAAGGCGTACTCGGTTTTTCGCCGGAGCTACTGTACGGAAGGGTTCTGCCCGCTGTCGCCCTGAGTCTCATTGTGGGGAATGCCTACTATAGTTGGCTGGCCTTTACTCAGGGACAAAAAGAGAATCGCTCTGACCTGACGGCATTGCCCTACGGCATTAATACGATCAGCCTGTTTTCCCACATTTTTTTAGTGATGCTCCCCGTCAAACTCGCGGCCCTCTCCCAAGGTACGCCACCTGAGGCGGCTGCCGAATTGGCTTGGAAAGCAGGATTAGTGGCTTGTCTAGGCTCTGGTCTCATTGAATTAGGCGGTGCTTGGATTGGAGATGCACTTCGTCGCGTCGCGCCCCGTGCGGCACTGCTTTCGACCTTGGGTGGCATTGCGATTACGTTTATTGCCATTGGGTTTCTGTTTCGGACGTTTGCCCATCCTGTAGTTGCCATTGTGCCCTTGGGCGTGATTTTGCTGACCTATTTTGGTCGAGTTCGCTGGGGGATACCAGGGGGACTTTTGGCGGTGCTGCTCGGCACGGGGTTGGCTTGGGGCACGGGATTAGTGCAATGGAATCCAGAGGTTTTTCACGCTGCCGTCCAACCCATTGGGCTTCATCTGCCTGGAATCTGGATTGGAGCGATTTGGGATCAGCGCGTCGTATTGCTCAGCTACTTTAGCGTGATCTTGCCGATGGGCTTATTCAACTTAGTGGGCAGTCTCCAAAACCTAGAAAGCGCTGAAGCTGCGGGCGATCGCTATCCTACAGCCCCTTGTCTTGCGGCGAACGGCATTGGTACGCTGGTGGCGGCAATTTGCGGCTCTTGTTTTCCCACCACCATTTACATTGGGCATCCTGGTTGGAAGGCAATGGGGGCGCGGGTCGGGTATTCCTGGCTCAATGGGTTAATCATGGGCCTGTTTTGTTTGACGGGAACGGTTGGGGTGGTGGCCTACCTAATCCCGATTGATGCGGGTATGGCGATTGTGCTGTGGATTGGGATTGTGATGGTGGCTCAAAGTTTTACTGCTACACCCATTGCCCATGCCCCTGCGGTGGTGGTGGGGTTGTTGCCTGGGATTGCCGGATGGGGGGCATTAATTGCAAAAAATAGTTTGAGAGCGGCGGGGTTAGGGACACCTCAACAGCCGTTTTCAGAGGCGTTGGTGGCAAAATTCCACCTCAGCGATACTTTTATTGAGGGTGCGTTTGCCCTAGAGCAGGGCTTTATTTTTTCTGCGATGATTTGGGCGGCAATTACGGTTTTTATTATTGAGCAGCAGTTTGCTAAGGCGGCGCTTTGGTCTTTGGTTGCCGCAGGGTTGGCCTGGGTGGGGTTGATTCATAGCTATAAGTGGGCGATCGCCGATACGGTGGTTTACATTGGCTGGGGCGCGGGGGCTTCTTGGGCGATTAGCTATTTGCTGTTGGCAGTGTTGCTGGGCTTTGTGGCTTGGTTTCGGGGTGTAATGGTTTTAACTAAGGATCCTATTGGGCGATCGGCGGAATGATTCACCTTCGATGTACGGCTTGAGGTTGGTGCGATCGTGTTGGAGATTTTTGCTGGAAAACGTACTATTGAAGATGATTCGGACACTCACCCAAAGGCAAGACAAGCTGATGCTGAATGTGACGATTGATGAGATTCAACGCGACCCTCTGAAGTACTTAAATCAAGTTGAAGCAGGAGAAACGCTTGTCATTGTGAGGTCGGATAAGGCGATCGCTGAACTTAGACCCATTGCTCGTAAGCCTTTGCGACCATTTGGTTTATGTGCAGGAGAGTTTACTGTTCCTGACGATTTCGATGCGCCTTTGCCTGAGGATCTTCTCAGTGCATTTGAGGGAAAATGAGGATTCTGCTCGATACGCATATCTTTCTATGGTTTATTAGTGGCGATCTCCAGTTGTCAGTGGAGCTTCGGAATTCTATTCAAGATTCAGACAATGAGGTTTATTTGAGTGTTATCTCAGTCTGGGAAATACTGGTCAAGTATCAGTTGGGCAAGTTACCTTTACCAGAACCGCCTGAAATCTATGTGCCTAGACAACGTAATCTGCATCAAATCCTCAATCTTGATCTTGATGAGGGTTGTGTGATTCAACTGGCTAACCTGCCACCATTACATCGCGATCCATTTAACAGAATGCTTGTCTGTCAAGCGTTGCATAATGATCTAACCATTGCGACGGTAGATGCAGCAGTACGGGCGTACTCAGTGAGTGTCATTTAGCAGTACAGCCTGTATCTAGCAAGACCTTATCGGTCATAGAGTTCTTCCCGATTAAACGTGTAGTCTGTAGGGAGTTTAAATGAATATTGCTTTGCGTGCTCTAAAAATTGTTCGAGTTTAGTTGGGTCGGAAGGCTTGTCTGCCATATCTGAGGTGTTTTCAGGGGTAATAGACATAGACTGTTTGTCTCCTCACTCGTCTTCAGGAAGTCTCAACAGTAGATAAAGATCTTAATTTGAGTCTAGTCCAATCATTACGGGCTGCGGTGTGTCATTAAAAGTTATGCTAGCCATCCTGTCTCATGGAGGCGTTCCCAAGCTAGACGGATGTGACGGGGTTCAAACATTCTTTTTCGTGGGTTCCATGCGTGGATTTTTGCAATCGCGTCTTCTACCGTTTCAGGTTTTTCCTGAGCTGTGACCCAATGGACGGTAGAGAGCAATTCCATGCCAAAACTGGTCTCAAATCCTTTGATGAGTTCTGCAACGCGGTTAAAGTGCTGTTGCGTTTGTTCGTGTTTTGCTAGAAAGGTTTCGGCTTGTTCTGCGGCTTGGAGTTTCAATTCTAGGGGTTTGTTTGGGTCATCTTCGGCGTCGCCATAGCCGCTGATGAAGTGTCCTTCAATGTGGTTAAGGACGTGACGTAGGTTTTCTGCGTAGGGGCCGTAGGCTGCTTTCTGATACTTCAGGCGCAGGGGTTCGCCTGCTTCTTGCATGAAGTACATCAGTTTATGGATTTCTAGTAGGGTGATGGTTGGATCCATAACGGCGGAAAGGTAGCGACGCATGAGGCCCAAGAGAGCGGCTCTGCCCACAGTCATGTTGGGGACTTTGGCTGTTTTGGGCATGGTTTCGGCTTGTGGTGCGCCAGCAGGTTCAAAGAGCAGGACGGTTACGTCTGGCAAGGTTTGGAAGGCTTGGACGATGAGGGGGCGCACGTCTTGCCAGTTTAACCCACCTAATCCGCACCCTAAGGGCGGAATGGCGATGGAGCGGATTTGATGTTTCTGTACAACAGCGATGAGATCTTCAAGTCCTAATTGAATGTCTTCAATGCGGCTATTGCTTTTCCAGTGACGTTTGGTGGGGAAGTTGACGATGAAACGGGGGTTACTAATGCGGTTGAGGTCGTAGACGAACATGGTGCCGGATTTTACTTGTCCGGCGTCGCAGGCGGTTTTGTAGGCTTTGAAGTTTTCTGGAAAGGCTTTGCGGAATTGCAGGGCGATACCGCGTCCCATGATGCCCACACAGTTGACGGTGTTGACCAAGGCTTCTGCATCAATTTTTAAGATGTCACCTTGAGCGTTCTCAATCATGGGTTTAGGGTCTCTGGTCAAAAATACCAACTGGGTTCTACAGCAATGATGGGCTGATGTCCGATGCCTGTTAAAACCTTTTGGATTTGTGTTGATATTGTATTGTCGATTGTCCCGATTTTCTCGACCAGTGTCCAGGGAAAGACATCAAACATCAGAAATTCGGCTTGTTTACCTTCTTTGATTTTGGAGTCGCGGAAGTCTGTGGCTTGAATGGCTGACCAGTTGACTTGGCTCAGATCTTTAGGGTTGCAATAAAAGGTAGTCAGGTACGCACCTGCATTACGATCAGTGAATGCCCAGCGCACCTTATTTTTGTTCGCCCAACTGACGACTGTATTGAAGTCTGCTTGCAGATGAATCATGGGCTTTTGACCGCCGCGATAGCTCACGTCTGGATGATTCCCCATATGCAGAAGATAGAGCATGATGGAACGCGGGCAAAAATAAAAGGGCACGTATTGACCAACGGTTGTTCCTGGATGGCAGGAGACTTGGATTTCCTCAAGTCGGCGTTGCTTAATGGTAGACATTCCGACCAACGAACAAGGCAGCGCATTTGCAATGCGGTTTGCATCGGAAACAAGGCTCAGAGTGGCTGTAACGCTACTCAAATTTTCCAAATGGGTGATGTGATAAATCTTAGGGCTAGAGGGCACTGTCGCCATACCAAATTATCCTCTAAGGTATTGATGGCATTGTTTCATCCGCCACTGTTTAGACACAAAATTTATTTTTTGAGAATATTCACTCTATTTATTAAGTACTGAAATCAGCGTGGCTCACTTCCAATGCTTGTCTCTTCTATTCTTTGGCGGGCGATAGATACAAACTCATTAATAGGCATGTTAAGACCTTTTTCATTGAGCAAGTCAGAAAATAGTTCTTGATCAACGAGACAATGACTTGTAGCTTTTCCACGCTGAGGAATTCGGTTGTTTTGGCCAGCTCGTATCAAAGGCCATGTGTCTTTGAAGAGAATTTCACATTCATCAATAATTCGATTAAATGAAGACTGAATTGAAGTAGGTAAATCGCTTTTTATCTCACGCTGCGCAATAATATCTCCAGCATATCCATCTTCAGAAAGAAAATGGATTGATACCCCTTTCTTCGTATCATCTATCCATGACCATAAATTTGGGTTTGGCCCACGGTTTAATGGCAACATTCCACCATGTATATTAATACCACTAGTGCAAGAAAGAACTGACCTAGGGATTAATTTTCTATATTCAAAACAAACAATAAAATCAATCTTTCGATCTTCAATTATTTGCCTTGATATAGGATATTGATGATCAGACATAAATATAAGTTCATCTCCAAGCTTTGAAAGAGTTTGCACTAATCGCTCTGGAAATTCACTTAATACAAGAATTTTCCATGACTTAGATGGCTGGATGCCAAGTATTTTTCTCTTTAAAGTGCCGAGTAGACTTTTTCTTAGAGTAATGAGTATACTTTTTCGTGGACGATGATCTACAAAACGTACAAAATCTTTATTGAAATACTTTTTTGATTCGAGCCAAACTTCTCTTGGAATTGGAAGTGATAAAAATTCATCTATGTCAAATTTGGTTTTTTTAATTTCAATTATGTCACTTTGTTTTGCAAAGTAGAAGCCGATTGTCATATGCAAAAGTAAGAGATGTATGAATCGATGTTCTGCATATGTAATTGGCTTAGAAGATACATCAGCATTTGGATCTAAAACTCTTTCGTATATCTCAGGTTTTTCTAGAGTGATTTTCCAGATCTCACGGTGAGATTTGGTTAGCTCCTGATAATTTAGTAGCTTTCTAGATTTAATATTACGAAATGTAGCAAAAGCATTTAGTATGAATCCAGAGCCGGAAAAAAATAGCCCAACTGTAATTCCAAAAATTTGAATATCTGAAAGCTGTACGTTCGATGGAAAAACCATTATAAGTCTGCCACAGAAGAAATATAATAGTTAAATTCCATTGAAACTGATTTGATTAGTCCAAATAGACATATGAGCTGATCTATATGAGACTGGTTTTGAATAAGCCATCCTCCCTGAATTTCTCCTAAAAAATTATAGTCATGAATGAATGCAATATTTCGATCAAAAACCATGAAATCGTGCAAGACTAGGTTAGAAAATAATCCCTGAAACTCTTTTTTATCGGTGATAAAAATTCTTTCGCCATACCTAATATTGTATTTATAGCATTCAATTTCCCATTTCATGTACTCTGAAAGAGGCAAGGTAAGAGGCCGACATCTAACAAAGTCAACTCCCCGATCTTTAAGATTAGAATACAATTCATGGTCAGAAGATCGAACAATAGGGATCATGGCTATAGCTGCATCCATGTTCCCAGACTTCATCTGTTCATAACTCTTATTTCCTGGCTCAATATATGTTTGTCTGGATTCGATTTTTAGCACTTGACATGAAACACTCTCCCATGCTGATGAGAAATTTTCAAAAAATGACGATGGAGTATCAAAATACTCTGCCATTGTCGAGATATTTTTTGTAGAAGTTAAATTACTATTCATTTGGGATGTCTACCTTCGCACGAATCAAAAGGTGACGTGGTATAACCACAATTTCTTCATCTGTCCCACAACTTGCAGTTGCTGGCAGAATACCTGCCAGATCGTTAGTCTTCCTCACTCCAATAACTGCGAATGAACCATCTTCGAGTTCCCAGATATCAGGACAACCATTAGCAGATGAGGTGTTTTCGCCATCGATGTGAGGGTCTGGGCCAAGGCGACGTGCAAACATATAAATCTCTCCTTCTAGCTATCTAAAATGATCTCGGTTTATTGGCAAAGTTAGAGCAATAAATTGCAACCACTAAAACAATCTATTGATCCGCCTAGACGGCTGCGCTGTTTTAGTCTAACAACAATTCCATTAATTAACTTAAAATAAGCATTTGTCAACACTCCCAAAAAATGACCAAAATAAACATTTGTAATTAATTCTTAACTATTTTATTCTCTATTCAAATAATATTTTTATCTTTTTAGTCCTAATGACCAATCCTCTTCAAAAGCGATCGCCGCATCCCTAACTCACCCCAGCAAACACAGACTGCTGAAGTTATTGGGGGAGAGACTGAAGAGGGCGATCGCTTACCATAGTTAAAGATTGGCTACCAAACATTGAAAGCCCTAAGGAACTCATCATGTTAGACCAAGCAACCCTTGAACAACGCTTAGTCGATCTTGAGCAAACTGTTGCAGAACTCAAGCGCAAATCAGAAGCAGACCCTTCACCAAACAATTGGCTCCAATCCCTCACGGGTTCCATCTCAGACGATGCCGCATTTCTGGAAGCCCTAGAATATGGACGTGCCTTCCGCCAATCCGACAAGCCCACCGACGAAACTGACGAACAAGCGTGAAATATTTGCTTGATACCGACCACATTAGTTTTATCCAAAGGCGATCGGGGCGGGAGTTTGAAAAACTAACAGAACGCATCGCCCAAAACTCCCCTACAGATTTTGGATTGTCTGTCATCAGCTTCCATGAGCAAGTTCTGGGCGCTCATACCTTCATCAATCGCGCCCAGACCAAAAAAGAGATTATTCGTGGATACAATCTGCTTCTCCAAACTTTACAGGGCTTCTCATTAGCTCCAGTTTTGCCATTTGATGCAGCACCAATTTCCATCTTTGACGACCTCCGTGCACAAGGCATTCGATTGTCCACAATGGATTTACGGATTGCATCCATTGCGTTATCTTGCGGATTAGTGCTGCTGACTCGAAACACTAGAGATTTTGCAAAAGTTCCTGGCTTGAGGATTGAGGATTGGACGACATAGTTGGACTTGAAGTGCGATCGCCTCAGCCCTAGCTTGCCCCAGCGACTGAACGGGGAAACTGCGATCGCGGGCGTTGAGGTTGAGGGGGCGATCGCTTACCAGAGAAGAGATACGGTATAGCGTTCAAACGCCTCATCCTTTGTTACCACAGGCATACGCTTAGCCAAAGCCTGAGCAATCATGAGCCTATCAAATGGATCCTTATGATGAAAAACCAGCTTCGTCAACTCATCCAAATGATTGGCCTGTATTGCAAGCACCTCAAATCCATTCCCGTACACTTCACGACTGAGCAGATCGGCGATCGCCATACCCACATCAAGCTTGCCAATACTCACCTTAATTGATATCTCCCAAAGACTTGCGATGCTGAGCAGCTTCTGATTTTCCGGGTCTTCAATCAAATTTCTAGCTGTTTCACTGAGATTTTGACTGCCTTGAATAAACCACAGAAAAGCATGGGTATCCAACAAAAGCCTCATGGCGCATAGTCCTCAAAGCCCTCCAATGGCTCGTTAAAATCATCCGCCATTTTCACCAATCCTTTAGCGCTGCCAAACTTAGGTCTAGCCTCTACAGCACCCACCTTCACAAGTTGAAAAGACACCCCATCACTGCGGGTAATGATCACGTCTTCCCCACCTGCTGCCTCCTCAATAAGTTCTGCCAGTTGAGTTTCAGCTTCTTTTAAGTAAACCTGGTGCATGGATGGTTCCCAGTAAAACTCAATGCCTTGAATATAGCTTTTTTGTGCAGTTCTAGTTCAAGACGCTTTCAGTTCAGCTTGACTGAAGCAAGATCGCCTCAGCCCTAGCCTTTAGCAAAAAAACTGGCGGCTGAAGTTGTTGAGGGCGATCATTGGGGTATGGATTTCTCAAAAAGAGTCAGGAAAACCCTGCCGCCCATGCAAAACCCGTAGAACTTCAACCCGCTCGTTTTGCACACGATACACCACCAAAAAAGGCGTACCTTTTATCACCAGTTCACGAGTTCCAAAAATACGCCCCGGTCGTCCCATATTGGGCATCGTTGCAAGCATATTCACCAACTTGTCGATTTTAGAAGCAACATCCCTCGCAGACGAAGGATCTTGGTCGGCAATGTAAGTGCGGATGTGAAGAATATCTTGAACCGCAACAGATAACCAAACTATGGGCATGGAGCAGATCTTTCATCCCCATCACCCCAAGTATTCAGCCATTCCGATACCTTCTCATGGGAAACCCATTCAGCATCGGGGCGATCTGCTTGCTCAATCGCTTCCTCAATCTGCTGAA
>JANLSD010000240.1:0-13736 GCA_031362245.1 Acaryochloridaceae cyanobacterium OTE_25_metabat_464
GGAGGTGAAATCCGATACATGCCGTCTCATATGCAAGGGTTTTGACCATTTTCTCCCTTTTCTCTTGCACTTTTCAACCCCTTTTTCGCTCAGATGCACTGAAACTCTTATCTTCTATGCTTTTTCAGCAAGCCCTATTTAATCCACGATCCTATGTGTGACGAGAATCACAGCGCAGTTAGCCTTACATCACAACCTTCTTTAGAAGATTGTTCAACAATACTTGTGTTGAGTTTTTACAACAGAGGTTACAGCAATGAAAACAGAATTGAATGCAAATTGGGTTGTGGTTGAGGGTCGGCTAGAGTTGCAGTGGTCAACAAAGGAAGATAATCGGGTGATGCGAATGAATCGCTTTGTCTATCAATCTCCTAAAGCGGCTTAAAGGCTCTTAAAATGCTGCTTATTTCACTCCCTGCCATGCTTGATTTATTTTGCTGGGACAAATGTTCCCCATTAGCAGCAACGCTTTCGTTACATCTTCTTTTTTCTCAATTTCAAAAATTCCCTGTCGGATCATCCAACAGGGAATTTCAATCAATATTTTAGAATAATCCATTTGCTCAGCAGGTGAGCTAAAAGGATTAGCTGGATAGCAGCATAACGCGGGACACTTTAGATCGGTTCTTGACCCACTCATCCGACGCATTAGAAATTTAATCGTGGACATCATCATCCTTGCAAAACCTGAGCCGCCGTCAGATCCAATTCGCCTAATAAGGGCGAGGCAATCCGCTCATCTCCCTGATATATCCGCTCTTCATAGAAGCCCTCTAACCATTCCAAGACCGTTACGCGTGCCTGCAACGGATCCACAATCCAATACTCTGAAATGCCCCGCGCTGCATACTCTGATCGCTTATAGCGATAATCCCGCTTCTCTTGATTAGGACTGACGACTTCCACCACTAGCAATGGCGGTGGCATATCCATCGTCACCATAGAACGCCGTGCACCTTCCAGGGCGGTTGCGCCCTCTTCAGACAAAACGACTAAATCAGGCACTCGGACAGAAACCTTAGAACCGCTGGTTGCAAGTTCAGATTTCATCGTTAATCGATAGAAGGAAATCCCTAGCCTAAGAAAATAGGCAACCAGAAACATCGCAATCCGTCGATTGATTTCACTCTCCGCAGACATTTCAATCAATTCCCCATTTTCCAGTTCATACAACGTATCGGTTCCGTCGTCATAGTTGAGGAATTCTTCAAACGTCATCTTCAGTGCTGAAACCGTCATCCCCTGACCTCCAGGAAGCACGAATACTCTTATTTTGAAAGCACTTCTTACGTTTTTACAATCTCGCCGAAGTCCGCCAGCACCCTAGCGTGGTTACGCAGTAAGCCCAGAAGATTCAGACGATTTTGCTTAAGGTTTGGGTCATCTGCCATCACCAGTACGCTATCAGCACCGTCAAAGAACGCGCTGACCGTGGGAGCGATCGCCCCCAACCCCTCAACCAACAATCCATAGTCCCGACTACTCGAAGCCTTAAGCGTCTGGGGCAACAACGTCACCAGCGCATCATAGAAGGCTTGTTCTGAAGACTGCTGAAAATACTTCGGATTGACGACTGTAGCTGGATCGAGGGTTTGTGTGTCTAACGTCCCCTGCTTCGCAAGTCGCGTAGCCCGATTGACCGTCTCATAAATATTCGCCAAGGTGCCATCGGCACGAACCTGCTGCAAAAATAGGGCGCGGGCCTGTACATCCAGCAAATCTTCGAGAGCGCGTTGGGTATAGTCAGGGTCGGCTTGACCTAAAACTGCATTGACCAGGTCATAATCCACCTGCTGCTCCTCTTGCAGAAGGGTACGAATCCGCTGTAAGAAAAAGTCTTGGAGCTGGGTCACAAGGGTTTCTAATCCCTCGGTTTTGCTGAAGGTTTGGGCAAAGGCGGCTGTGGTGGTTTGCAAAAGCTGCTTAAGGTTGAGCGGGAGCTTAGCTGCCCAGATGATATTCAAAATGGCATTAGCCGATCGCCTTAAAGCAAAGGGATCCGATGACCCTGTGGGCAACATCCCTAACCCAAAAATACAGACGAGGGTATCGAGACGGTCTGCGATCGCCACCACCTGCCCCGCCAAACTTTGGGGCAGACCATCCTCCGCACCACGGGGGAGATAGTGCTCGGCGATCGCCGTTGCCACTACCTTCAGTTCCTTGCTGGCAAGTGCATACTTTTCGCCCATGATGCCCTGAAGTTCGGGGAACTCACCTACCATTTGCGTAACCAAATCCGCCTTGCACAGCAGCGCAGCGCGATCAATGGAGGCTGCCGTTGAAGCATCCACCTGAAGCTGTTGGGCAACGCGTTGGGCATTGTGCTGGATGCGATCGACCTTGGCCCGTACTGACCCTAAATCCGTCTGGAACGTAACCGTTTCTAGCTTGGGCAAGTAATCGACAAGGGGAATGACCTGATCGGCCTTAAAGAAAAACTGTCCGTCAGAGAGCCGTGCCCGAATCACCCGTTCGTTGCCGGACGCAATCACCGCAGACTTTGCCGGGTCGCCGTTGGAGACGGTAATGAAATAGGGCAGTAGACCGCCGCTGGCGTTTCGGACTGGAAAGTAGCGCTGATGGCTCACCATTTCTGTGGTGACAACCTCTGCTGGCAGCTCTAGAAAGGTCTCGTCAAAGGTTCCTGTTATGGCAGTAGGCCACTCCACCAAAAACACTACTTCAGACAGCAAAGCCTCAGAAATTTCGGCAACACCGCCCACGGACTTTGCGACAGCCTTAACCTGCTCAACAATCACAGTCTCCCGCTGGGCTGAATCGACTTGAACGAAGGCTGCGGCTAGGGCTTTGGGGTAATCCGATGCGGTGGCAATCACAACGGGTGCGGGATGGAGGACGCGGTGGCCTGCGGAATGGCGATCGCCCCTCACAACAACCCCATCATTTTCAATCTGAATGGGCAAGATCTGATCATCCCAGAGGCTCACCAACCAGCGTACAGGACGGGAGAACCGCAGCTCCCCATCGGCCCAACGCATAAAGCGCTTGCCCTCCAGGCCAAAAATCCACTGGGGAATCAGTTCCCCAAGGACTTCTGCGGTATTGCGGCCCTCAATCACCTTACGGATATAGACAAACTCTCCCTTATCAGTTGGACGCAGTTCAAAATCTGCCACGTCAACACCTTGTTTTTTGGCAAAGCCTAGGGCCGCTGGCGTTGGTTTCCCATCCTTAAACGCGGTTGTGGCGGGTGGGCCTTTGATTTCTTCGGTTTGCTGAGGCTGCTGATCGGGGAGTCCATGCACCAAGACGGCTAAGCGGCGGGGGGTACCAAAGACTTCAATGCGTTCTGTGGTGAGGACGTTGGCCTTGAGGTCAGCGGGGATACGGGCTTTCCACTGGGCGATCGCCGATGCCACAAACTGCGCCGGAAGTTCTTCGGTGCCCACTTCTAATAAAAATGTCGCCATAGCGCGGTTCTCTTGCAGTTTTTAAAGACTTGAAAAACTTAGACTTCAGCAATCTTTTAGCCAACGATGGCTCACGCTGTCCAGGCTGGGTGAGAGAGCAGCACACTCATCGTTTGTACACCCCGAAGCTGGTTCGACAGGGGGAGATGCCCCTTGGGCGCACTTAAGTCCCAAATAAACTCGCCAGGGTAGCGCGTCCAGGTTTTGCCCGCTTTCCATTTGATTTTAGGCCACAGTGCTTCCCAGTCTTTACCCACGCTCAGCCATAGCTGGCGCTGCACTGAAAACCCAAATTTCCCCTCAGAATGCACCAGCCATAAGGCGTTGATAGTTCGTAGATCCGCCACCGGAAACCCATCAATTTCGGAAAAATACACCCATTTTCGCTTCATTGCCACGGGGCCAGAGAGTTCGCAAAGCTTTTGCAGCGTTATGCGATCGGCTTCGAGAAAATTTTGTTGGGCCAGTAATTTCTGGAGTGGGCTGTAGTCAATCCCTACATCGGACTGAAGCGGCACCACACCCTTAGGGAAATGCGCCTCTAAAAATATCTCCGTTTCAGGGGTTTCCGCGCACAGCAGCAGCTCATAGCAGCGTCCATCAATGGGGGCAACGGCTCCGCCTTCTGTCCGTCGCCGCAGCAAAAACGCTTGCAGCACAGCATAGCCCTCTTCCCCAGCTTCATAGAGCGCTGCTGCTGCCTGAAGCTGATTTTTTTCGGAGCCTGTAGTGAGCTGGGTTTCTAATTCATGCAAAACAGGGTTGGAATCGCTTGAAATGGGGGCAGATGCGTTGGCAGACTCAGGCATGAAGGTACTCGAAGACAAGGGCGGACATGACTGGGATTTTTTCCCTACCCTTTAACCCTATCAAAAAGGGCTTTATCCTGACGCATAACAAGGCCAGATTCCTTATGTTTTTCTCAGTTTGTGCCGATCTTCAATGACACAATGGTCAAGGAAGACCAGCATACAAATGGGTGAGCCTGTAGATTATGTGGAAAGTGACGATTCAATGCTCCGCTGAGGGCTGGCGCAACCATGCGATGGCGTTTAAGGCGATCGCCGTCAAATACGCAGGCATCCCCCTCTCGTCTAAAAAAATGCAGGGTGATGAGCGCCGCATTATGGAATACGAAATTGAAAACGTGAGTGATGCCGAAGACTTTATTGACGCTTGTTCAGCGTTTCCTGAATTTGTGGGTACATTTGAGTCAATGTAGCCGCTTCGCTATCTTAGGGTTGGGCATTCACCCAGACGTCCATTGTCAGTAGATTGAGAATCCCAAACTGAGTCACAAATGCAACGTCAGCCGCGTCGCGTCCATAGGCGATCGCAATTCGGTTCCCCGTAGGGAAAGCCTGCGTTGCATCAATGGTATACCACTGATCCCCAACAAACACCTCAAACCAAGCGTGCAGATCCATCGGCTTTAGTTCGTAGAGGTAGCCCACCACCATTCGTGCGGGGATATTAAGGGAACGACATAGGGCAATCCCTAGATGGGCAAAGTCACGGCACACCCCAACCTGTGTTTGAGCAGTTTCAACTGCTGAAGTAGAGCCATTGCTAGTGCCATAGCAATATTTAATATTATTGAAAATCCAGCTCCGAATGGCTTCAACCTGTCCATAGCCTGGAGAGGCATCTTTAACAATCTCCCAAGGCAAAGTTCCCATTACGTCAGACTGGCAATAGCGGCTGGGCAACAAAAAATGTAGCGCATCACTAGGCAAATTTTCAACGGGCACAAAAGGCGCTTCAGAAGCGATATCAATAGCGTCAGCGGTTTCAGTTACAACGCTGGTATAAAGAGAAAACGAGCCTTCAGGCACCACCAAACGCTGGCAGAGATTGCCATAACCATCGGTGTACTCTATGACGGGGATGCAGGGTTCTGTAATGTACTCTTCACTGACAATCCACTGGCCTTCCCCACTACGGGGCCGGAGCATAAAGGTGGCTGCTGTAGGTACATTGGTTTCAAAAGAAAACTTACATCCCGCATGAAGGCGCATTTTGATTAACGTGAGAGTCCATCTCTTAAGGTACCCAAGCAGCGCAGAGTTGAATCCAGTCAGAGCTAGCAAAAGTAAAAGCTTTAATTTGACAAGTGCTGAGCTACATATCTAACCCAGCACCCTTACGCTTGCCCAGAGAGGAGAGTCTCTGTTCTCTATGCGTTGCTGCTTCGAGTAATAAGACCCCAGATAAAAATTGCAATAATTGCGCCGAGTACTGCCACAAAGATGCCAGGAATGCTTAGTCCTGTACCAGCGGCAGTGAGTGCAAGTTTGCCCGTACTCAAAAATGTTGCAACGCTACCTCCCACAAACGCACCAATAATTCCCAATACCATCGTCGCCAAAATTCCGCCCCCTTGAGACCCAGGGTAGATGGCCTTTGCGATCGCCCCAGCAATGATACCCAACACGATCCAGGCAATAATATTCATAGGGATGTTTCCTTGAAATCCAGTGAACAATCGAAATTTATCAGGATGCTCTTTTTTTTCTTTCTCTCAGAGGAAATACTTATAGAGTTTTTTGGACTGTCTAAAGACGCAACGTTAGCGCTCCAAGTAAAGGGCGTCTTTTGAACTCACGGGCGCTGAAACCCTTTTCTCCCTTTGCTGGCATCTTTTGGTTTAGTGGTTTGGGTTTTATGAACCTCTAGAACCGCATCCTGGAAAAGGCTGTGTAAATGCAGCGGAACGCTAGCTGTCTCGGGCAGCACTGGCGTCAGAGATTGCCCAAAAGACTCTAATACTGCGTCAAGATCAGTGCTTAAAACAAAATTAGGCTGTTCTAAAGCCTCTTTTAGCAAGCGTTCTAGCTGCACAGAATACTGATCCGCCAAACGATGCCACAGGTAAGCATTCATTTGGGAATCTTCCAGCGCTTGACGCACGAGTTTTTTCGTTTTTTCGGTCAGTTCAGCCTCTGATTGAAGCAGTTCTTTGAGCTTTGGATAGGTGGAGAGATAAACTTGTCCCCATTTAGGATGGGTCAATAAAGCCACCTGATCTGCTTTTTTCAGGGCTTCGGGTAAATTAACCTGTGGCCTGACCATTGCTGATTCTGAGGACGCTTGAGACGGTGGCGATTGCTCAGCCATTGTTTTTTCAAACGCCTCTAGCTCTTGCTTTGCTTGGGCCACCTCTGCGTCAGACAAGTCTGCTTGGTTGGCTAAGTCTGTCAAAGATTGGGTTCCATCTATCCCTGCGGCTGCTAAACGGTTTTGCGTGACCTGTTCTTGAAAATGCTGTAGTTTTTTATTGGCCTGATACCCTGGCAAAATGACTTCTTCGCTGCCAAAAAAATCTAGCCATTCCTGATGGTATTGCTCAACGGAGCGCCATGCTTCTTCAACCAGTTCTGGGGCATCCCCATAAAGGTCTTCACTGAAGTGCTGTCTAAAATTACCAATCGCAACCGCCAGCTTGGGTTTCCCCAGTTTCCCCATTAAGATCAGGGGACTAAACACCATCCATTCTGAGTCAGTCAGCGGTGCAATCCGAGTCAACACGATTTCACCAGGCTGTAAACGGGCAATCTGCTCCGGCGGCTGTAGCCCGACAGCTTTGACAAAATATTGCTTTGCGGTCAGCCAGTTTTTTAACTCAAATCCATTCACTCCTACCGTGTTTTCAACTAAAAATAGCCCTGTGAAGCCCCGAGTCCAATGCGCTAGTAACTGTTGATCTGCTGGGGTTAAATCTGAATGATCGGCCAAAAACAAATCCAAAGGCGTCTGGTCATGGACATAGCCTTGGGTCAAAAACCGATCCACAATCAGATCAGTTTGAGCCGTGCTCTGATAATGAGACTTTGTAAAACGGTTGAGATGCTGAGCACTGTAGGTTTCCAGGGCGATCGCCAAGTCTCCCTCTGCATCTAGAACAAACTCTAAAAGAGCTTGTTTGAGCTGTTTGGCACGGTTATAGATAGGGTTCACAGGGTTCCTCAGGGCATAGCATCAAACCGCCATCGGTTTGGTTACATCCATAATCTACGCCTTTAGACACCTGTAAAAGAACCTAACTTTGGCAGACTAGGTTGCCCTAAAAATCTGCTCAATGGAGGATTGCCTAATTCTTTTTCTGATTTTTTGACTCTGGCAGCGATCGCCCATTCACCTGCTGAAGTTCACCATGCAGACGTCGGTTTTCCGTTTGGAGCGTTTGGAACTTAGACTTAACCACCTCTAAACGATCTGCAAATTTTTGTCGATACACTTCCGGCAGTTCCTGGATGATGCGCTCTAGCATCTGGTTGCGATCGCTCAAGACCTGACAAGACTTTTGCAAGCGACCCATCTCCTGATCGCGCTTATCAATCTGAGACTGGTAAAACTCAATTTGCTGCTCTAAACGCCTTAAATCATCCCGAAGAGACGCCTCAGGGGTTTGTGGCATCAACGCCAACGCCGAAGAACCCGAAGTGCTGGCAGGCAACGCGGGCGGATGGGATTTGACCATCCGAAACAGCTCACTAGACAACTGTTCCACAAGCTGATCGCGCTGCTGAAGCTGGCGACGCAGTTGAGCTAACTCTTGGTCTACTGCGCTGGGAACATTGACATCAAGGAGATTGGCGTCGCTTGGGTTCACGCTGAAAAGACTCCAGTACCACTGCCGTTAATCTACCATTACACAACAAAACCCGGCAGTATTATCACGCTAACCGGGCTTTATTGCTTCAAATATTGAAAGAATGCACTTAAACTGCTGCCACAGCCTCTTCTTCGCTGGGGGCAATTTCTTCTGGCTTAATGGTTAAATAGCGAATCACATCGTCGCTAATACGCATGGCTCTTTCCATGACTGCAATGGCGGGGCCAGCAGCTTCATAGTTCATTTGAACATAAATCCCTTCTCGGAACTTACGAATGTCGTAGGCCAGACGGCGGCGACCTCGGTGCTGGACTTCAATATTCTCAGAGCCTTGGTCTTTGAGAAGCGTTTGGTATTTTACAATTGCTTGATCGACCAGCTCTTCACCCAGATCAGGGCGCAAGATGTAGATCGTTTCGTAAGTGGTCATGAATCTGAATTCCTTATGGGCAATACGGCTTCTGGAGTCTGTCTCGGCTTTACCAACGATGGTTTTATGTTGATGAACACAGCAGTTCCAAAAGCAAGGCTTTACAATTCTAGACCAGACCGGAGGTAATCTGCCGCTTCCGCCTTAAAGATTTCTCAATATTTGGATAGCGGGCGAGATTTAAATACAAGGTTGTCTCACCACGTCACCCTAACGAACCTGCGTGTAAGCAGCATCCGAAAGGGTTGGGACTTCTGCGTATAGTCCTCGCAAAGATTGAACAACCGAGAAGATAATAATTGCCCAAACGCCAATCATCACAACGCTAGACAAGCCCACCAGAATTAGACCAGAGCCAGGGGCAGCGCCTAAAATGGACAACACTATGCCCAAAAGGGAGAGCACAATCTCTAAAAGCAGTGCCTGCATGGTGTTGAAACGAATAAACCGAGACACCTGTTCATTCCGCACCACAAGCAAAAAGAGGACGAAAAAAATAACGAAGGTAGAAAAAGAGATAATGCCGTTATTCAAGAGTATCGGTAACAGTAGGGGCAAAATTATGTTCCCTAAGGTCGGAAAAGCCATCCAAATCACGCCTGAGGAGCCAAGGCTGGTGATCAGCGGCAGCAGATAGGGCAAGGAAGCCAAAACCCGATCTTGGATCGTTGTAGAAGCGGGCCAAGGCATGGCTGTTTCTCCTGAACTAAACTTGGGTAATCGTTTCATCCCATGATAATTGGATTTTAACGAATGCAGCAAAATCATCAGGGCTTTACCCAACGCTAAACCGCCTGAGTGTTATCTTCATACATCCATTTCTCTTTTACTTACGAGACGAACTCAAAATGGCCTCACATTTATTTATCAGCAACCTATTTACCGACCCTACATTCTTTTTTCGGATCGTTGTTATCTTAATTGTGTCTGTCTGTCTCCATGAATTAGGGCACGGTTTTGCCGCCATTAGCCAAGGAGATAGGACGCCCATCGAGACAGGCCACATGACGGCGAATCCCATTGTTCATATGGGGTGGCCTTCCCTCGTGATGCTTTTCCTAGCGGGAATTGTTTGGGGACAAATGCCAGTGAATCCTTCTCGATTTAAATCTCAAAAATGGGGCAATATTTGGGTCTCGGCGGCAGGGCCACTGGTAAATCTTGGCCTAGCACTGACGTCAGTGATGATCCTGAATCTGTTTGGCAAATTTTCAGCCATTAGTCCTGAGTTCTTCTATTTGGCGGCACAGATCAATTTTGTGCTGTGTATCTTTAACCTTCTGCCCATTCCTCCCTTGGACGGCTTTCACATTTGTAGTGAATTTTTTCCATCCCTAAAACCGCTCAGAGATAGTGCTTTTGGTCTGTTTGGTTTTATGATTTTGTTCTACACAGGAGCCTTTGGCGCGCTCTACAGTATTGCCGACCTAGCCATTAAAGCGTTGGTCTAAGGTTATTTTTTAATGAATTCAGCCAACCTAAATCCTTGGCCCCATAAGGCATTTTGTGCGGCAGAATGAGCGTAACAAGATTGTTGACAATCTCCCAAAGCCTTGCCAGAGAGCCATCATGACTTTCCTAAAGGATTAAGTTATGATATTTGAGCGCTGTCTTTAGATGTCCAAGCCAAGGCGGACTCTTGGTGCGCAGCTACCGCCGCCCTAGGCCAACCCCAAGCCCCAAGGTTGCAGAACGTTCTGGGCAATATTGATTGAATAAAGTTGATTGAGTAAAGAGGATTTTTCCGTGACGAAGACAAACCTTGACTTTTTGACCGAAACAGATCCTAAGGTTGCAGAAGTTCTCCAGCAAGAATTACAGCGTCAGCGCGATCACCTTGAGCTAATTGCCAGCGAAAACTTCACCTCAGCAGCGGTGATGGCAGCCCAAGGCTCATCGCTGACCAATAAATATGCGGAAGGTTTGCCAGGGAAACGCTACTATGGCGGCTGCGAATTTGTCGATAAGGTAGAGCAGATTGCCATCGACCGTGCCAAAGAACTATTTGGTGCCGCCCACGCCAACGTACAGCCTCACTCCGGCGCACAGGCTAACTTTGCCGTCTTTTTGGCCCTATTACAGCCCGGTGACACCATCCTAGGTATGGACTTGTCCCACGGCGGACACCTCACCCACGGCTCCCCCGTGAATGTCTCAGGGAAATGGTTCAAGGTGGTTCAGTACGGCGTTGACCCAGAAACGGAGCAGTTGAACTACGAGACCATCCGTCAAATTGCCCTAGAGCATCGTCCCAAGATGATTATCTGCGGCTACTCAGCCTATCCTCGCACCATTCACTTCGATAAGTTCCGTGCGATCGCCGATGAAGTGGGCGCATACCTCATGGCAGACATCGCCCACATTGCCGGACTGGTCGCCACAGGGCTGCACCCTAACCCTCTTCCCCTCTGTGATGTCGTAACCACCACCACCCACAAGACCCTGCGCGGCCCAAGGGGTGGACTGATTTTGACCCGTGATGAAGAGTTGGGCAAAAAGTTTGATAAAGCAGTTTTCCCTGGGACTCAGGGTGGGCCACTGGAGCATGTGATTGCTGCCAAGGCCGTAGCCTTTGGCGAAGCCCTTCAGCCTGCGTTCAAAACCTATATGGCTCAGGTGATTAAAAACGCTCAGACTCTCGCTGCCCAGCTTCAGCAGCGCGGCTTTAAGATTGTCTCCGACGGGACAGACAATCATCTGCTGTTGGTGGATCTGCGCTCTATTGGCATGACGGGCAAAGTGGCAGATGGGCTTGTGAGCCAGGTCAACATTACCGCCAACAAAAATACCGTCCCCTTTGACCCAGAATCTCCTTTTGTCACCAGCGGTCTGCGATTGGGTTCAGCGGCGATGACCACAAGGGGCATGGGTGTTCCTGAATTTACAGAAATTGCCAACATCATTGCGGATTGTCTGCTCAGCCCTGAAGATGAGGCGGTGAAGCGGGATTGCCGTCAACGGGTTGCGTCTTTGTGCGATCGCTTCCCGTTATACCCCCATCTGAGTGCCCCTGTCCCAACGCTGGTCTAACCTCATATTTTGTAAACGACTGCCCCCTTGGATCAATTTCAAGGGGGTTTTTTGGACTTCGTGTTGGCCCAGCGTGATCCCAGAGATGGGGCGTAAATTTACGGTTGGCGATCGCCACAAACATCTGACATCAATGATAAGGTTGTTGGTTATGGCAATTTGTAATGATAAATTGCCTATCATCCTTGCAGCCTAGGGCTGAACCTTTAACGTGATGACCTTAACCTCCTAGGGGTTGAAGTCGTGCTCAAAGGTTTTTAGACTTGTTCTCTCGCAATGCCGTTGCTGCAATCTGCTAACTATGCATAAGGTTCTCGTCTCAGATCCCATCGACCAAGTTGGTCTACAACTCCTAGAGCAGGTCGCACAGGTAGACGTGCGCACTGATTTATCGCCGGAAGAACTGATTCAGGTGATCCCAGAATACGATGCCTTGATGATTCGTTCTGGCACTCGCGTTACCAAAGACGTCATTGAGGCGGGCGCTAAGCTTCAAATCATTGGTCGTGCTGGCGTTGGCGTGGATAATGTGGATGTGCCCGCTGCCACCCGCAAGGGGATTGTGGTGGTCAACTCCCCCGAAGGCAACACCATTGCAGCCGCAGAGCATACCCTAGCGCTGCTGATGGCCATTTCTCGACACATCCCCGATGCGAACCAGTCTGTTAAAGCAGGTAAATGGGAGCGCAAAAAGTTTACTGGGGTTGAGCTATATAAGAAAACCCTGGGCATTGTAGGCTTAGGCAAAATTGGATCTCATGTTGCAGCAGTGGCACGGGCAATGGGAATGAGGCTTTTGGCCTACGATCCCTACCTCTCCAATGAACGGGCGGAGCAAATTGGGTGCAGTTTGGTAGAGCTAGACTTTCTGTTTCGGGAGTCTGACTACATTACCCTTCATCTTCCTAAAACCCCTGAGACCCAGCATTTGATCAATACTGAAACCCTGGCTAAGATGAAGCCCACGGCCCGTATTGTGAACTGTGCGCGGGGTGGCATTATTGACGAAGCGGCGATCGCCGAAGCCCTCAATAAAGGCGTTATTGCAGGTGCGGCCCTGGACGTGTTTGAAAACGAACCCCTCGGTGAATCGCCCTTGATCCACGTCACGGGGGATATTATTCTGACCCCTCACTTGGGAGCCTCTACCGAAGAAGCCCAAACCAATGTGGCGATCGACGTGGCGGAGCAAATCCGAGACGTGTTGTTGGGCCGTACAGCGCGGTCTGCGGTCAACATTCCTGGGCTACGACCTGAGGTTATGGAGCAGCTCAAGCCTTCTCTCATGCTGGCTGAAACCCTCGGCAATCTGGTCGGTCAATTGGCAGGCGGACGGATTGAGTCCTTAGAAATTCGGCTTCAGGGTGAAGTGGCTTCTTTTGACGCCCAGCCCATTGTGGTCGCTGCACTAAAAGGGCTGCTGACACCTGCTCTTCAAGAGCGCGTGAACTACGTTAACGCCGCCATTGAAGCCAAGGATCGCGGCATTCGGGTGGTTGAGACCCGCGATGCGTCTATTCGCGACTATTCTGGGTCTATTCACCTGACGGCAAAAGGGCCACGGGAAACGCGATCGGTCACGGGAGCGCTGCTGAACCAAGAAGAGCTACGCATCACCAATATTGATGATTTCCCCATTAACGTACCTCCCACCCATCACATGCTGATTACTCAGCACAGGGATATGCCTGGGATTATTGGTCAAATTGGCTCGCTTCTGGGTCAATTTAACGTCAATATTGCCAGCATGCAGGTGGGTCGTAAGCTCGTCCGTGGGAATGCGGTGATGGTGCTGAGCTTGGATGATCCGCTGCCTGAAGGTGTGTTGGCTGAGATTGTGAAGGCCAATGGCATTACCGATGCCTATATTGTGAATTTGTAATAAAAGGATCTGTTGCGAACATCCTGCATTACCCCACCCCAGCCCTCCCTTCATAAGGGAAGGGAGCCAGTCCATATTCTTCCCCCCTTTATACGGGGGTTTTGTGGGGGGTAATGCAGGATGTTTAGAAAAAGTCCTAAATTTTGCTCAACCACTTGAGGGGTTTGGCCTAGGCCGAACCCCTATGTTTATGGAATTTGTTTTGTATGGAGGTCAATCGATGGCGAACAGTCAATGGTGGGAACTGTGGGTGTTAGGAGAACCTGCCCTAGATGAACTGCTGTCCTGGTCAATTCAAGAGATGGGCTGTAAGGGCACCTCTAGCCAAATTAAGGACGGTCAGCT
>JANLSD010000258.1:0-23964 GCA_031362245.1 Acaryochloridaceae cyanobacterium OTE_25_metabat_464
AAACACCTTTGATCCCCCCCAACCCCCCTTAAAAAGGGGGGAGTAGAGAAGGAATATGAGTTGATCCCCCCTTTTTAAGGGGGGCAGGGGGGATCGAATGCAGGGTTTTAATGTTTTTCAGACTTGTGTGTACACCGTAGCTTTATAAGGGGGGATTGAGGGGGGTAGTGCAAGGCGTCAATAACTTTATCCAACCAATTACTTAAGAAGAAGCAGGCGATAAACGACGGCTCAACGCCACCCAATTCGCCACACTCAACTCTTCAGCACGGGCTTGAGGATTCACCTCAATCTCCTCAAGTATGACCGTTAAGCGTTCCGGCTCCACAATCGATTTGAAATTATTGCGTAACATTTTACGACGGCTCTGGAACCCCAACCGTACCAACGTCGAAAACCACTGGGGCTGCTCCACTGGGTCATGATAAGGCCGAGGCCGCAGCCGAATCACCGCAGAATCAACCTTGGGCGGCGGGAAAAACGCCTTCGCTACCACATCACAAATCCAGTCACACTCCGCTAAATATTGACAGTGCACCGAAAGCGAACCAAATGATCGCGACCCAGGCTTAGACGTAATCCGCTGAGCCACTTCTTTTTGAACCAGTAAAACCAGACTGTCAAAGGCCGGACTGGTCGGCTTTGCCACCGTTCCAATCACGCGGTCTAAAATTGGCCCTGTGATGTTGTAGGGGATATTTGCCACCACTTTGTTGGGATAGGCCGCAGGCAAAATATATTGTCCCAGATCCATATTCAAGATGTCGCCCTGAAGCAGCAAAAACCGTTCATGCTTCCCAAACCGTGACATTAGCTTGGGGCAAAGGTCGCGGTCAATCTCCACAGCGGTTACTGTGGCGGGGGTTTGTAACAAATATTCAGTGAGCGCACCCATACCAGGGCCAATCTCTAAAACGCGATCGCCCTCCTGTAAATCGGCTGCTTTGACAATGGATTGCAGCGCTTTTTCGCTTCGGAGCCAATGCTGACCAAACTGTTTACGAGGATGAGACACGCGATCGCCTGGGGGATGGTTTATATCGAGCAATCTCGTATGATATCTTAGGTAAGCGCCTCGGGGGCGTGGCGGAATGGTAGACGCTACGGACTTAAAATCCGTTGACCGTAAGGTCGTATGGGTTCAAGTCCCTTCGCCCCCATATTTTAAAACGGTTCTTTGGTTCATCAAAGGGCCGTTTTTTGGCATAAAAGGTTCGTCAGTTCACAAAAGCCATCCACTTCTGGCTGAGTGGTTACGTATTGGGGTGGGTGTTGCAACCGCTCCGCGTATTCCAAAATATTGGCAACCCCCACGGATAACGGAAAAATGGTGGGGTCAAACATCGCTTCGTCATTGGGGCTATCCCCAACGGTCAAAACCTGGGCTGGATTGAGTGAGGGGAAATGTTCTTTTAAAACTTGCTGGATTCCCCATGCTTTGTTTTGCAATTTTGGCTTGATGTGACATTGAACGGTGCTGTAGGTGAAGCTCCAGCCCCAGACTTGGCACTGAAGGGCGATCGCCCCTAAGTCCTCCTCGCTTAACCCCGCCACATCAAAAGTCCAATCCGTTAGCCGAAACACATTGTCTGTAGAGGCTTGGATCTGAGGGTGCAGTTGCTGAAGCTGAAAAAACGCATCCGATAAGTGTTGACGATGGGTGGCAAGCGGCGGAAAGTCCCCCAATAGCTGATAGGAACCATCCTGGGGAAAGAAAACACCCCCATTTTCGGCGATCGCCCCCACCACGGGCAGATAATTGCGTAGGGCATCTACCCAACCTGCGGAACGGCCTGTGACCAGTAGGAGTGGGAGATTGGCTTTGGTGAGTTGGGCGATCAATTCTAGTAACTCAGGCGTGAAGCGATCAGAACGGGTCAGAGTTCCATCCACGTCACTGGCAATAAGACGGATCTCAGAGAAATCATTTGACAACACGTCAATCGATAGAAGAGGCATAGAGCAATTAGAGTGATTTATTTCCACCCCCAGCATAAAAGGTCGCTCTACTGCAAACCGAGCCAATCCCTCAAATCAGAAGGCTGCGAGAAATCCAGCAACGCTTCCCCCAACGCCTCCAGTTGCATCAGCGAGAGCGCACGAACCTGAGCCTCTGCCTCTGGGGCAATCCCTCCAACCTGCCGAGAGAGTTGACGAAGTACAAGCGTCAATTCACCCTCTTGTCTGCCCTGCTGTATCCCTTCCTGCCTGCCCTCTTGCCTACCCTGTAGTGCTCCTTGCTCAAACCCAATGCGTTCCCCAGTTGTTACGTAAGTCACCTTGCGTTCCTCCTCAAAAGCCCGTAGCTCCTGCCAAAAGGTTTTCTCTAAACCCTTTGGTAACAGCATAACCCAGTCAATAAATTTGTAGAGATTAAGGATATCTTGACGGTCTAGCCCTCGGTCATACAATCCTCGGATCAGCGCTAATTTCCATGTTTTACGCCTCTGAGCATTTGATCGAGTTTCCATCATCCTCAGATGGGACATCACAACCACTGCGAAAGGGTTAGGGTTGCGTTCTAACGCTTCCCAGCGACTACGAAAATCGATCAGTTTTACAGTACCAAATCGGAAATCGATTGAGGAGTCTGGGTATTCTTGGCGATAGCTTTGGGGTCGCCACGTTTGACTTTCATCACATAAAATCGCCAGACTGGTTGGCATTTGACCAAATTGGTCAAAGATTCTGAGGCAATAGGTGAACATCCGTTTTTCAAAGCCCGATTCAGCCTGACTCTGGACTTCTAAATGGATTAAGAGCCAGAGGGTTTCGCCTTCCTTGAGGGAAACCTGAACCAATTGATCCGCATAGCGACGACCGACTTCAGCATCTTTGGAAATCTTCTGGAACTCCTTGTCCAGAAAGGTATAGGGCTTGCTCCAATCAATCAGCTCAGCAGTGTTTGGGAAAAAGAACGCCATCGCCTGGGGGAAATAGGTTCTCAGAACGTGCTTCCACGGCGAATCTAGGTCTGCTTTGGGGAAGCTCATACCACAAAAAAACGAGGGTTACGGGTAATCGTAATGTTTAAGGGGGAGTCGAGGCATAGCATGACTAGAATGGACTATTGATATCAATGCTATCGTTCTACTAACCCAGATCCAACATAAAGTATCACCATCCTCAGGAAGCACCAATGGCTAACCTAATTGTGCGTAATATTGATGAAGCGGTTGTCCAAGCCCTCAAAAAGCGAGCCAGTCAGCATGGCATCAGTGCAGAAGCAGAGCATCGCAAAATCTTGCAACAGGCTTTACTACAACCTAAAAAAAAGTCTTTTGCAGAAGTCTTAAGCCTTATCCCTAACGTTGGTAACGATTCAGACTTTGAGCGGGTGCAGGATGACGCAACCAGAAATATATTTAATTGATACCAACGTCATCAGCGAGCTTCGCAAAAAAGACAAGGCAAACTCAGGCGTTAAACAGTTCTTTCAACAAAAAACGAGTGCAGAAGCGCACCTGTTTATCAGCGTCATTACGATAGGAGAGATCCGTCGCGGTGTCGAAATCATTCGGCATCGCGGCGATCGCGTTCAAGCCGATAGTCTAGAAGCCTGGATGCAGAGCATCTTAAATGACTATACCGACCATATTTTGGACTTCACTACCCTAGAAGCACAAGTCTGGGGACAGTTGCGTGTCCCACATCCCGAAAATGCCATCTACAAGATGATCGCTGCTACCGCACTCACCTCTGGCTTAACCTTGGTGACTCGAAATACAAAGGATTTTGTTGAAACAGGGGTACCGTTAATGAACCCCTTTGAGTGACTGCGACCCTTGAGCAAGAACAAGCAACGCGGCTCACAGTCCAAGACTCAATCACCCTGCAATGCCTGAAGGTTGCAAGGCGCATCAATGTCCAGCAGCACAGAGAATTCAAACCAAAATCTTAATTCGGGCGAAAGTAAACCGTCATCTCCCGCTCCTCCTTCCCAACAAAAATGGGAGCCGTCGTCCGCAGCAGGCCATTATTGCCCACAAACACCTTCCCCTTCCCCTTCACCCCATCCACAGCAGAAATATTTAAAACATGACCACTTTTGGTCGCCTCAAACTGCCCCTGAAACACCACTGACTTCGTCTTCAGCTCCTTCGCCGCAAGACTAACCTGCGTGACATTTTTTTCCGTCTTAACCGTCACACGGGTGAGATGATAACGTTCCTCCTTCGCTTTTGCCTTAGAAGGCAAAAGCACCAAAGCGCCCTCCCCTGCATGGGAAGATCCTGCAAAAGAAGAACCTGATGGAGCAGGGGCACTGGTCTGAGGTTTAACCACTGGGGGAACAGGAGCTTCAACGGGAGCGGGGGCTGCCTCAGGGGGTGCGGGAGCGGGCGGAGGTGACTCCAGCAAAATCAAGCGTCCCGTCGCTTTAACCTCGCCCTTCAGTAACGGGCCATTGCCAAACAGAGAACAAGCGGCTCGATCTTGAGTGTTAAGCCCAACGGTCTGGCACTTAATGTCGAGGGTATATTTGGGGGACAGTCGATCCTTGCTGTACTGATATCTCGCCAATAAAGACTTATAGCCACTTCGACCCAGGTATAGCTTGGAGGTAGGCACAACCGTCCAAGAGTAGCTGCTGAGGGTTTGGCGATCGCCATTCCCCCCCGTCAACACCACCGCCCCCAAGATATCGGAAGCCAGCGTTGTATTCTCCACAGGCAACCCAACAACCGTTCGCGTAAGCTGCACCTGAAGCTGCTTCAGCTCATCTGCCGCCGTATTAGCCTCAAAGGTTAGGACAGAACCCTGATTTTGTTCACCCGCAGCCTGCGCCAACCGCGACGATTCAGAAAGATTTCTAGGTTGTGACTGAGGTTGAAGCGCCTGTGCGCCTAGGCTTACCATCCCACACCCTGCTAGCACGCATAGGATAACCCCATGCTTCATCCTGAGATTCTGTACCATAGTTGCCTCGTTAAAAAGCCCATTCACGCATTAAATTCACACGTTTTCAATACAATACGCTATCCCCCAACCCGCCCATCACTTACTAACCTATTGCTGACTAGGGGTGACGCAAAATCTGAAAACTTGTGCCGCGAAGTTCGGTTATCTGGATATCCACACCCACTGCAATCCAGATTGAACGGGCTACAATAATTTTGCCAAGACTTAGCACTCGCGCTCTCTGAGTGCTAATGCGCTATCCCTTCAGGATTTGCACAGGCTGATTGACGCGCATAGACCGATGGCGCGTTCTGTTTAGCTCTGGTGATTGTTACAAAAGCCCAATTCGAGGAAGCCTAAGAATGTCCAAACTGCTCGTCTTTGATGAAGAATCTCGTCGCGCCTTAGAACGAGGCGTTAATGCTCTCGCCGATGCGGTACGGATTACCCTCGGCCCCAAAGGGCGCAACGTCGTCCTTGAAAAGAAATACGGCGCACCCCAAATTGTGAATGATGGTGTCACCATCGCTAAGGAAGTTGAACTCGAAGACCCGTTTGAGAACGCTGGCGCGCAGCTCATGCGTGAAGTGGCCTCCAAAACCAACGATGTAGCAGGTGATGGTACCACCACCGCAACGGTTTTGGCCCAAGCCCTCATCCGTGAAGGCATGAAGAATGTGGCAGCAGGGGCAAACCCTGTAGCGCTGCGACGCGGCATTGACAAGACCATTGATGCCTTGGTCAAAGAAATTGAAGTGATGGCAAAGCCCGTTGAGGGAGAGGCGATCGCCCAAGTTGCAACCATCTCTGCTGGGAATGACCCTGCGGTTGGCGCAATGATTGCCGAAGCAATGGAAAAAGTAGGCCGTGATGGTGTGATCACCGTTGAAGAGTCTAAGTCTCTTGCCACCGAAATGGACATCGTAGAAGGGATGCAGATTGATCGTGGCTATATCTCCCCCTACTTTGTCACCGATGCCGAACGCATGGTGTCAGATTTAGTCAACGCCCGCATCTTGATTGCAGATAAGAAGATTTCTAGCATTCAAGAACTCGTCCCCACCCTTGAGAAGGTTGCTCGTGCTGGCGAACCGCTCTTGATTATTGCTGAAGACATCGAAGGCGAAGCCTTGGCAACCCTGGTGGTCAACAAGCTACGCGGTGTGCTGAATGTGGTGGCCATCAAGTCCCCAGGGTTTGGCGATCGCCGTAAAGCAATGCTAGAAGACATTGCCGTCCTCACAGGCGGTCAGGTTATTTCTGAAGAAGTGGGCCTTTCTTTAGATAAGGTTGAGCTTGAAATGTTGGGTCAAGCCCAGCGCATCACCATCACCAAGGACAGCACCACCATTATTTCTGAAGCAGGCAATCGTCCTGACCTTGACAAGCGCGTTGAGCAGCTCCGTCGTCAGTTGGCTGAAACCGATTCAGACTATGACAAAGAAAAGCTCCAAGAGCGGATCGCTAAGCTTGCAGGCGGTGTAGCTGTGATCAAAATTGGGGCGGCAACCGAAACCGAACTCAAGGATCGCAAACTCCGCTTTGAAGATGCACTCAACGCAACCAAGGCCGCTGTGGCAGAAGGGATCGTTCCTGGCGGCGGCACCACATTGATTCACCTCGTCAAAAAGGTCGAAGAAATCAAGGCCACGCTGGGCGAAGAAGAGGCGATCGGCGCGGATATTGTCCGTCGTGCTTTAGAAGCGCCCCTGCGTCAGATTGCGGATAATGCTGGCGTTGAAGGTTCAGTCGTGGTTGAAACCGTCCGTACCAAGGGCTTTCCCATCGGCTATAACGCCCTCATTAACACCTACGAAGACATGATTGCCGCTGGCATCATTGACCCTGCGAAGGTGGTTCGTGCAGGTCTGCAAAATGCAGGCTCCATCGCCGGACTGGTGTTGACCACAGAAGTAATTGTGGTAGACAAGCCCGAGAAGCAATCCGCTGCGCCTGATATGGGCGGCATGGGTGGAATGGGCGGTATGGGTGGAATGGGCGGCATGGGTGGAATGGGCGGCATGATGTAGTTCATGCGTTTGATGCTCATTAAACCCTGGAAACGCTTAGGTTAATATCGTAAAAAGGGCGGTTGCAAATGATGCGATCGCCCTTTTTATACGGCCATTTCCGGCATTAAAACTACCGACGACTCTACAAGGGCGCAAGGCATTGCGCTCCTACGAAGCGGTAACTTCTTTGCTAAAAATCACCTAACTCGTCAATAATTTCTTGTCTACGGAAGCAGTCCAACGAATGGTCATTCACCATTCCAGTGGCTTGCATGTGGGCATAGCAAATGGTCGATCCTAAAAACTTAAACCCGCGTTTTTTAAGATCTTTACTCAAGGCATCCGATTCTTTTGAGGTTGTAGGGAAATCAGTCAACTCACGAAAGCTGTTAACGATGGGCTTCCCCTCTACAAATCGCCAAATATAGGCATCAAAACTCCCAAAGGCTTCTTGAATTTCCAGAAACTTTTGAGCATTGTTGACGGTCGCCAAAACCTTCAGACGATTTCTGACAATCCCTGGATTGGCAAGCAGAGCTTCAATTTTCTCATCATCATACTGAGCAATCTTGACCGGATCAAACTGGTCGAAAGCAAGGCGATAGGTTTCGCGTTTGCGCAGAATGGTATACCAGCTCAACCCTGCCTGAGCCGATTCCAAAACCAGAAATTCAAACCATAACAAGTCATCGTGAACCGGAACGCCCCACTCGTGATCGTGGTAGTCAATATAGTCGGGTTTTGTAAGGTCAACCCAAGGGCAACGGTTTTGGGCTTGATTGCTTCGCATGATCAATAATTTTCAACTTTCAACTAAAGATAAACTTAGAGGCTGAAGCGCGCAATATTAAAGATGAAGAAAAACACCTCCCAGCAAAATATTATTCGATTTGACCGTCGCTCGTGTTTCATTTTTGTGGGTGTGCTGGGCATCGAAATTGTAATCGGGACATTTTTCCACGATCAATTTGTGCGTTACTTTCTTGGTGATGTTTTGATTATGGTTTTGATTTGTTACTTCATTCGATCATGGTGCTCAATCAAAGGGTGGATTGTGGTGCTGGGTACCCTGATCTTTGCCTATTTGGTCGAATTAGCACAATTTTTTGACCTCATTGGCATCCTCGGTTGGCGAAGCTCACAAATGGCCCATTTTACAATCGGTTCCACCTTTGATTGGATGGATTTGCTGGCCTATTTGCTCGGATCAGGACTGAACTTGATGATTGCACGCGATCGCCGAAATTGAGCGCGATAGATTTGTGGAATTTGTTGCCCCAAAAAGCGATTGCCATGAAGCTAATGATCGGTTTGGCTGAGCGATGTTTGGGGTAATCACCAAAGAAGCATGTTAGGCTTTTGGGGTTCATGGCATTGCGCCCTTTTTACCCCGTAAAAAACCAGCGCCGTCAGAACCTTTCACCTTAAATGACCTGAATCTCCGTACTGCCTCCATGAAGTCATATCTTGCTGCGGCTATTCAAATGACTAGCCTTCCTGACTTACGCCATAACCTGTCCCAAGCAGAAGAGTTGATAGATCTAGCAGTGCGTAGAGGCGTAGAGCTAGTTAGCCTGCCAGAAAACTTTGCATTTCTAGGGAATGAGTCCGCCAAAATTCAGCAGGCGGCTGAAATTGCCGTTGAAAGCGAGAAGTTCCTTAAAACCGTCGCTCAACGCCATCAGATCACCATTTTGGGCGGTGGGTTTCCAGCGCCCGCCAAGGATGGAAAGGTCTACAACACTGCCCTCCTGGTTGGTAAAGATGGACAAGAGTTAGCCCGCTACGAGAAAGTGCATCTCTTTGATGTGGAGCTACCCGACGGCAACATCTATCAAGAGTCCAATATGATTGTGGCTGGCGAAAAACTGGCTCCGGTCTATCCCTGTGAACTGGGCAATCTAGGACTATCGGTCTGCTACGACGTGCGTTTTCCCGAACTGTATCGGGCTATGACCAAAGCGGGGGCCAACGTCCTGTTTGTGCCAGCGGCCTTTACTGCGTTTACGGGCAAAGATCACTGGCAGGTATTACTTCAGGCACGGGCCATCGAAAACACCAGTTACGTCATTGCCCCCGCTCAGACCGGACAGCATAACTCCCGCAGACAGTCCCACGGTCACGCGATGATTGTGGATCCTTGGGGGGTGGTGCTGGCGGATGCTGGGACAGAACCAGGAATGGCGATCGCCACCATCGAACCCCGTCGTCTGGAGCAGGTTCGTCGCCAAATGCCCAGCTTGAACCACCGCGTGTTTTAGCAAACCGAGGACATGGTTGGGGAACGATAGTAAGACCCTATAGCGTCACAGATAGAAACTCAGGACTTACCCTGAACCGAGTTAGAACATTTGTTTGAAGACGGAGACTGGCGGATGGGGCAATGTCCTGGACTTGATCAGAAACAGCAAAGCAAACGGGCGGCGAAGCTCTTAGGAGCGATCGCAGGGAGCATTCTGAGCCTCGGGCTGTTTGCCACCACCGCCGCCGCCGCACGACTGCAAACGTGGCGCTTCGATGCCAATACCAATCGGTTAGAATTCACGACGGATGAAAACATCCAGCCTCGCGTCCAGTTGCTGCCCAACCCCGTGCGGCTTGTGGTGGATTTGCCAGGGGTGCAGCTTGATCGTCCCACCCTCAACCAGGGGTATAGCGCCGCTGTGCGTTCTATTCGCTTAGGGCAATTTGACCCGCAGACAGCCCGTATCGTCGTAGAACTTGCCCCTGGCTATACGGTTGATCCCCAACAGGTGAAGGTCAATATTAACGCCGACGGCTCCTGGGCTATTGATTTACCCACACCCCAATTGGCGCAGAATTCGCCAGAGGTCGTGGGCGTGGCATCAACGCCCCTTACTACCCCCCGCAACCCCAACACGCCCGTTCTCCCCCCCGTCACAGGTGGAATTGCAGGCAATGCGGGCAGCACCTTAGACGATATTTTGGTCACGAAGGATGGATTTTTTCTTAAAACACAGCAAGCGGTTGCAGGCGCAACAGTTACGCGGAGCCGAAACAGGCGAGAAATCTTTTTAGACCTGACTGGGGTTGGGGTGAATGCGCCGCTAACCCAGAATGAATACAAAATCAGTTACCACGGGGTTCAGCGTGTTTCAATTCGTAAATTAACCCCACAGTCTTCGGGCGTACGGATCACCTTGAGGGTGGATCGCAATAGCCCAGATTGGTTTGCAAGCACCAGTCGCTTTGGTGGGGTTGCGCTGCTGCCGACAGGCGGTGCAGGCGCGCTCCCCAACGCTAAGCAGCCCTCTTCAACCCTGAGTTTGGTGCTGGGCGGTGCCGCTGTGATTGAGCCAGCAGCCTCTAATCCCCCTGTACCGATCGCCTCAGGAAACAGCCAGAACATTGCCACGCTTCAAAACATTGCCTTAGGCGGCAGCCAGCTTTTAATTCAGGCAGATCGTCCGGTGTACTACTCAACGGCATGGGACGGCCCTCGCTACCGCATTACCGTGCGGGGGGCACAGTGGTCTACCACGATTCGGAGTCCCCAGATGGGCTTTGGGAGTGCCATCACGGATATTGCCCTGCGCCAAGAAGGCCAAAATGCCACCCTTTTTGTCACCCCTGCGCCCGGTGTTCGCTTCGGCTCGATTAGTCGATCAGGCTCCCAACGTATCTTGTTGGGGTTTAGCCGTCTTGGCAATGGTTCTGGCAACCCAGGCTCCTCCAGCTTTCCACCCACTCCGTTCCCCAATACTGGACTTCCAAACCCTGCCATTCCGCGACCGAATGGAACCCGTGTTGTCGTGATTGACCCAGGTCATGGCGGGACTGACCCTGGAGCCATTGGCATTGGTGGTTTGCGCGAAACTGATATTGTTTTAGCCATTAGCTTAGAAGTCGTCAGGCTTTTACAGCAGCAGGGGTTACAGGTTTATCTGACCCGTTCCGATGAGTCGCGAGAGGTGGATTTACCCCCCCGCGTCGCTTTGGCGAAGCAGGTGCGTGCGGATGTGTTTGTGAGCATTCATGCCAATTCGATTAACTTGAGTCGGCAGGACATTAATGGCACCGAGACTTATTTTGCGCCTGGAGCTGTTGCAGGCAAGGAATTGGCCCAAACCATTCTCGACAGCATCACACGAGGCGTGAATATCCAAAGTCGCGGCCTTCACTCGGCCAGATTTTACGTGATTCGTAATACCACCATGCCTGCAACGCTGATCGAAACGGGCTTTGTGACGGGTGCAGACGATGCCCCTAAGCTCAGAGACCCCAATTTTCAGCGGCAGATGGCAGCGGCGATCGCCCAAGGCATTATTCAGTATCTGAATCGTCACGAGAGCGGATTTCTGAGTCGTTAGTGGGGTGTTAGTGGGGGCGATCGCAGGGCAAAGTCTACTCCTGCTGAATCACCTTACCTGCCCAGCGGAATTCTCCTGGCACAATCCCAGCGGCTTCAGCCAGTTTTGCCACTAAAAGCTGTATCACGACAATATCCACCATCGGGCTGACCCATTCATTCATCTCGGGCAGGGGAACATGGGCATTGTCTAACCCAGGGACTTTGGTGCCAATGGTGACTAGGGTTCCGCCGCGATCGCAAATATCCTTCGCCATTCCCTGACTCAAGGCCAGCGTGCGCCCTGGCAGCGAAAACAACAGGGTTGCGAGTTGGGGCGACAGCATCTCCATCGGCCCATGACGGAACTGACTGCCGACAAAGCCCGCTGAGGGTTTGCGAGCCGCTTCCTGAAGCACTAAGGCACCATTACAGGCCGAGGCGATCGATGGGCCTCGGGCGACGAGGGCAAAGCTGGTCGCTTCCCTCACCGCATCAAAGGCAGGTTCCAGGAGTGATTCCCAGTTTTGGAGCAAGTCTTCGCACTGCTGGGCCGCCTGAAGCACTTCCAGATAGGCTTGGGGATCCAGCGATCCTATGAGCGCCCGCCCCAGCCAATGAAGCATCGCAAGGGTACTGGTGTAAGTTTTGGTGGCAACCCCCACCTCACTCCCTGCCTGGGTAAAAAACGCCAAATCACTCTGTTGAGCTAAAGCATTACCAGGATTATTGGTAATGCTGACCACCCAAGGCTGAGCCTCAGTCCTCAGATCAGCCCTCAGTTCACCCAATTGCGTCAATAGCTTTTTAATTTCAATACTTTCTCCAGACTGAGACACCACCACCAGCATTAACGGCTCAGGCCGCGTCAGCATCTCTGGCAAATAGTGAATGAGTTCACCCGTATCTAAATGCAGAGCCGCAATACCCTGCTGATGGAGGGTGTACCGCAATGGATAGAGAGCATTGAATGAAGCCCCTAAGCCCGTCAACACCAAACGGCAGGAAGGGTGTGCCGCCCAAAACGCAGTAAGGTACTCCCATTCTGAAGATTCTTTATAAACTGACGTCACAGACCTCAAAATCTGAGGCTGTTCCAGAATGTTAGAGAGATAGCTCACGGTGTTGGCTCTTCAGACTCTGCGCTTGACGTTGACGTAGAAGGACTTGATGTAGGAGGGCTTGACGCCGCTGCAACAGTGCAGCCTTCTACATTCAAGGTACCCACCTGCCCTGGCTCCACCGTCACCGCAACCTGCTGAAAAACAGTAGCTGGCACATAGCCAAACCCTGATTTTCGGCTCCCTGGCTGATCTGAAGGAATAGCTTTGGGCAGTACTTTGGGAGCCGCAGAAGCCGAAGGAGGTGCATGAATAATCGGGGGGGATTGCCCATGGAGTTGTCCACAAACCTTAACCTGGTACCAGCTCGTCTGATTGGAGTCTGCATTTTTCTGGCTCCCCATAATCTTAAGCACCACACCGTGGGCCAGAATTGCCAAAGACTCCGCATTGGCACTGGGGGACGATTTTAGATCTAGGGTCGGGTATGGAGCCGCTGAGGACACAGGAGCGTCGCCCAAGGTACGACGAACCGTCCAGTAACTTTTGGTGTCCAGGATGGGTTCAGGGGACGGCGTTAGAGAAGAGACGGAGACCGCTGGGTCAGGCAGGATTGGGGTGGCCTTGGGCCACAGTAGCACCCCCAATGCAATGCCAGTCCCTGCAACGAGGGTGCCAAGCATGACCACAGGCCAGAAAGACCGCTGCTTAGACACCTTTGCACTCGATGCTTGGGCCGCTTTAACAGGGTTGATCTGCGTGGGCGGTAGCGGTGAGGGCCAAGATTGAGAGGATTCAAGTTGGGTGGGCTGTTCAGCGGCGGAGAGCGATTTAACACGGTAGTGCAGCAAACCAACCGTCACGTTATCGTGTCCATTCAAACGATTGGCCTCAGCAATCAGGGTTTTAGTGGTTTGGGCTAAATCAACCTGCCCCGCCAACAGCGGGAGGATATGCTGTTGCCAAAGGGTTTCAACGCGCTCAAAGTCGCTTAACCCATCAGAACACAGCAAGAAAACACAGTCAGAGTCCACCACAAAGCGCTGCACCGCTGGACGCAGCATGGAGGAAGGCACCATACCCAGGGCCTGAATTAAAGAACCCGATCCGGGCTGACGCACGGCATCGCGGTAGGGCAGATACCCCAACCGGACTTCGCGGGTGGCAATATCATCGTCGGTGGTGAGCTGATAGCAGCCCTCCGCGTTAATCATGTAGGCTCGGCTATCTCCGAGGTTGGTCAAGTAGAGGTCGTGGCCTTGGGCTAGCGCCATCACAACGGTGGTACCCATGCGATCGCGGTCATGACGATTTTCGCTATCATTGCGCTTCACGATCAAATCATTGGCCATCCCCACGGCAATTTCAGATTCTGTCATCACCCCATCAGGAGAGAGCTGAGCCAAGGGCGCTTGCTTGAGGTGCTCTGTCAAAACCGAGATCGCAATACCGGAGGCGACTTCTCCGCCTTCATGGCCCCCTACGCCATCACAGACCACCAAAATTCCATCCTGGGCATTCTGGAGCACCATGCCGTCATGGGGATAACACGCATCTTCGTTTTGATCACGGCTCGGCCCTGGATCAGTACGGGTGCCGATATCAATCTTGACTTCAGAGGATGCCCGCACTGTGCTTAACCAAGACTCTATCTCTGCCAAAAGCGCTTCTATAGTCGTGAGATCTTCATTCACCAGGCGATCGCATAGCTCTGAAAACTGAGTGCGCCATTGCCCCACATAGGGCAAACACCACTTTGCCCAAAATTCTCCCAAGGCATCCAGGGAGGGAGCCTTGCGTGCGTTAAATTCAAGGGACAGTAGCCGCAGCAACGGCCCTTCTACCCTAAGAAGGTCAGGATTCACTAAGCTCCAAGCCACCCCTTCTCTCTGAAGCGGCTCCCAAAGTTCCACCATTTGCCACAGCCAATGAATTTGTCGCAGCACAGGTGCAGTTCGCCAGGCATCTGTAAAGGGATTGGCAACGGCAATGCGTTGGAGCAGTGCCGGTGAATGCTGAGTTTGAACTCCAAAATCGGTAATGGTAAGGGGTGCTCCCTCTAGCAAAACCAAGGATTGAGGTTCATCTGCGGGTGTTTCAATTTTTAGAAGGCAGTAAAGCTGAGGAAGGTGGAGGCGAAAGGGAAACAGCTTGAGGTAGGGTAAAACGTCATCGGTAATATCAAACGCACTAGACAGCGGCAAACCGGGCTGAGTATCTAGTACCACCTGAGGGCTTTTAAAAAGATAGCGATCAAGCAAGCGGTCTCCCGCCTGATAGGAAATAGGATGTTCACCCATCACCCAAAGATAGCGTCGGGGAATGCTGGTTCCACAGACCTTACAGACGGGTTCTCCCTCAGGGTTGGCAGCGCGGCACCTCAGGTTTGGACAATTAATGTTTGGCACTGCTTGTTGCATGAGATCTTGTCGCTTGAGATTGTTCCTGAAACGTTTCGCTTAATGGGTTTGGATGAAGGACACCTAGACAGTCGCAGGAGAGACAACTCAAACAAGGTGCAAGATTAAAACAAGGTGAACGATTGCACAGTCACCCTTCCTTAAACCTCAACGCAGTATATCGCTCGCGTCCAATAAAATCTCAGATTGATTAAGCATTAAGTTTTTAGTTTACCCACAAATTAGTCGCTTCATCTCTTTATTTAGGGCCGCATTAGCATTGCGATAGAGTAAAGAGATAGACTAATAGCCTTTAAGTAAAGCCAATCGCGTGCCTGTTTTTGATACTGAACGTCTTTTATTTGAACCTACGCCTTCTGGTGTAGACGCAGCTAAGCTGATTTTTGCATTTCCCAACAGCTACAGCGTCGGTATCACCAGTTTAGGATATCAGGTGGTTTGGGCGTTGCTCACCAGCCGTCCCGATTTGGATGTCAGCCGACTCTTTACCGATGTCAGTGAAGCACTCCCCACAAGGCCAGATATCATCGGCTTTTCCCTGTCTTGGGAGTTAGACTACGCCAATGTTTTAGATCTGCTCGAACGGCTCAACATTCCACTGCGTGCCAACCAACGCACCATCGATCATCCCCTTGTGTTTGGCGGTGGCTCGGTACTGTCTGCCAATCCAGAACCCTTTGCAGATTTTTTTGATGTGGTGCTGCTAGGAGACGGGGAACACCTGCTTCATCAGTTTATAGACGCCTATCAGCAGGTGCGTCACCAGCCCCGTGCCGTTCAGTACCGTCACCTTGCCCAGGTTCCAGGACTGTATATCCCTAGTTTGTACGAGGTGAGTTACGAGGCCATGGACGGGACGATCGCCCAAATAACCCCTCTTGACACAGACATCCCAGCCCAAGTACAGAAGCAAACCTATCGGGGCAATACCCTCGCCGCTTCTACCGTCGTAACCGAGAAAGCCGCCTGGGAGAACATCTACATGGTGGAAGTGGTGCGGAGCTGCCCAGAACTCTGCCGCTTTTGTCTGGCCAGCTACTCCACGTTGCCCTTTCGCACTCCCGATGTAGAGACCACCCTCATTCCATCCATTGAGCGGGGCTTGCAAGTCACCCGACGCATTGGTCTTTTGGGGGCTTCAGTCACACAGCATCCTGAATTTGATGCCCTGCTGGATTATTTTACGCAGCCCAGTTGTGACGATGTGCGTCTGAGCATTGCCTCTGTGCGAACCAATACCGTCACTGAGCGCTTAGCCCACACCCTCGCCACCCATGACACCCGCTCCATTACGATCGCCATTGAAAGTGGCTCTGAGCGCCTCCGGCAAATCGTCAACAAAAAGCTTGAAAACGACTCAATTTTTGCTGCCGCCACCCATGCAAAAGCAGGGGGACTCAGCAGTCTCAAGCTCTACGGCATGGCAGGCGTTCCAGGGGAAACCGAAGCCGACCTAGAGGCTACCCTCACGCTTCTCACTGCTCTCAAGCGTTCAGTGTCCGGCTTACGGTTCACCTTTGGGTGCAGTACCTTTGTGCCCAAAGCCCATACGCCGTTCCAGTGGTTTGGGGTACAGCCCATTGCCGAAAAGCGCCTTCAGATGCTCCAAAAACACCTTGGCAAGCAGGGGATTGAATTTCGGCCCGAAAGCTACAGTTGGTCGGTGATTCAGGCGCTGATTTCTAGGGGCGATCGCCGTCTCTCCCACCTTCTAGAGCGCACCCGCCAGTATGGCGACTCCTTGGGCAGCTACCGTAGAGTTTTTAAAGAAATGCGGGGACAGCTCCCACCCCTTGCGTTTTACGTGCATCAAGACTGGTCAACCGATACCGTCCTGCCGTGGTCACACCTCCTAGGGCCACTCCCCCAAAGCACCTTAGAAAAACACCGGAATGAGGCGATCGCACTCTTCTAGTCTGCTCCCATTGAAATTAGGTCATGAAGTGAGCGGAACTTGATATCCTGAAAGACTAAGCGATCTACAGAATGCTTCCCTATGAACTCTTCCACCGCGTCTGCGTCTCCAACAATCACCGCGTTTCCGTTAACGGCGGTGGTGGGACAAGACGCAATTAAGCTGGCCCTGCTGCTGGCGGCGATCGACCCTGGACTAGGGGGGGTGGCGATCGCCGGACGACGTGGCACTGCAAAATCTGTCATGGCGCGGGCCTTACATGCGCTCTTGCCCCCCATAGAGGTAATCCAAGGCTCTTTCTGTAACTGTGACCCTGCCAACCCCTCAGATTGGGATGACCAGCTATTAGCCACCCTCGAAACCGAAACCATCGGGGAAGGTTCACTTGTGCCCGTTGTGATTCCTGCACCATTTGTTCAGGTGCCCCTAGGGATCACAGAAGATCGGCTGATTGGGTCTGTGGATGTCAGCCAATCCGTCCAACGGGGAGAGACCGTGTTTCAGCCAGGACTCCTGGCCGCAGCCCATCGTGGCGTACTCTACATTGACGAAATCAATCTGCTGGACGAACAGATTTCTAACCTGTTGCTGGCCTCCCTGACCGACGGTCGCAACCAAATTGAACGAGAAGGGCTGAGCTTTCAACATCCCTGCCGTCCGCTGTTTATTGCCACCTTTAACCCCGAGGAAGGCGCACTCCGAAATCATCTCCTCGATCGGATTGCCATTGTGCTCTCTGCCGATGGGGTGTTGGGAATTGACGAACGGGTGCAGGCTGTGGAACAGGCGATCGCCTATGCCACTTCCCCCCAAGCCTTTTTAGATCAGTACGACGCCGAACTCGATGAACTCAAGACCCAAATCATCCTGGCGCGGGAATGGCTCAAAGATGTCAGAATCCAGCCCGCTCAAATTGAATATCTCGTCAACGAAGCCCTGCGGGGTATGGTTCAAGGGCACCGCGCCGAACTGTTTGCCGTGCGCGTTGCCAAAGCCCACGCCGCCCTAGAAGGCCGCAGCGACGTCAACGCCGACGACCTCCGCCGCGCTGTAGAGCTGGTGATTGTCCCCAGAGCCACCGTCGTCCCACCCCCCGAAGACCAAAACGCGCCACCCCCGCCCCCGCCGCCGCCACCCACCCCCGACAACTCCGACCAAGAACCCGAAGCCGAGCAAGAAGAATCGCCCGAAGATCAGCCAGAAACGCCAGAGGATCAGCCGGAAACCGACGAGCCGCCCAATATCCCTGAGGAATTTGTGTTTGATCCTGAGGGGGTGATCATGGACCCATCGGTGCTGTACTTTGCCCAAATGGCAAACCAACAGGGCAAATCCGGCAATCGTACCGTCGTGTTTTCCCAGGATCGAGGGCGCTACATTAAGCCCATGCTGCCCAGAGGCGGTGTTATGCGCATTGCCGTAGATGCCACCCTGCGCGCTGCTGCCCCCTATCAAAAATCCCGCCGTGAACGTAACCCTGGTCGCCGTGTGATTGTGGAGCAAACCGATCTACGGACCAAGCGCTTAGCTCGAAAAGCGGGTGCCCTGGTGGTGTTTGTGGTGGATGCCTCCGGCTCGATGGCCCTCAACCGGATGCAGTCTGCCAAAGGTGCGGTGTTGCGACTGCTCACCCAGGCCTACCAAAACCGAGATCAGGTGTCGCTGATTCCGTTTCGGGGCGATCGCGCTGAAGTCCTGCTACCCCCCACCCGCTCTATTGAAGCCGCACGGCGGCGGTTAGATACATTGCCCTGTGGTGGCGGTTCTCCCCTCGCCCACGGGTTAACCCAGGCCGTGCGCGTCGGTCTCAATGCCCTTTCGATGGGAGAAATTGGTCAGGTGATGATTGTGGCCATTACCGATGGACGGGGCAACGTTCCGCTGTCTAAGTCTCTAGGCGAACCTCAAGTCGAGGGCGAAAAGCCAGACATTAAAAAAGAGCTGTTGGAGATTGCTGGCCGCATCCGAGGGCTAAACCTCAAGCTTTTGGTGATTGATACCGAAAATAAGTTTATTTCCACAGGCTTTGCCAAGGAGCTGTCTGTTCAGGCGGGGGGGCGCTACTATCATTTGCCCAAGGCGACAGATCAGGCGATCGCCGCTGTCACCCAAAACGCCATCAGCAGTATGATGAGCTAGCCAGACCGTGGACACGAAGCATCAGGCAATATTTATGGAAATATTTACAAGACAAAACTGTAAATACGATGCCTGAGGTTAGAATATGGGTACTCTAATGTCATCGCTATGGGGGGATTGTCCATTCTTTAGTGTTGAGAATGGCTGGTGGCATTCATGAAGAGGCTCAATGCACATGGATCAGGTTTAGAGCCATTTCCGACTCACATTGACGGAGAAAATATAGAACGCTGATGTTACTCTGGCACAGTTGAATGTATGAATAGTGTATTAATAAGGCTATTGGGGAGACAGAGACTCTATTCAGTAGCTTAACGTAGCTATTGCTGAAACAATCTATTTTTCTACCCAAACAAATAAAGTTTTGAGGCAAGACTGAAATTTTGGCCTCTCTTTACAATTTATTCTGGCGACATAAGAGAAGAGGACATTGAGGGTGCTGTATTTAGCAGAAGTAAACAAGAAAACTGGGTTCATGGGTAACAAGACAGAGCTAAAGCTCTTGGCCCGTCAGCAATCTGAGCAGAACTGGGCCATGTTGCCTGGAGAGGAAACGGTTCCGGCTGAGATTGCCAATGAATATAACTCCGGTGTTCTTGTCTTGGTTGAGCTAGATTCAAACCAGCAGGTCAAAAAAATTCAGGACGCCACCCGTCACTTGGTGGGAATTTTGAAAAACTTCTCGCGAATGCGCGAAAAATTCCGCACCCAAGAAGAAGAAATTGAGGGCTGGAAACAGTCGCTGATTTATCAAAGCCAAGAGTTGACCCGCCGCGAAGTCGATATTGAAGCGCGGGCTGAAGAGCTACAGCAGCTTGAGGCGGAGTCTCACAAAATTGAAGAGCAGCGCCAAGAATTTGAAGCCACCCGCGCTCAAATTTTGGAGCGCAAGGAAGAGATGGAAGGCGATCGCGCCCAATTAGAAGAAGCCTGGGGACGTCTACGAAGCGCTCAGCAGCAGCTTTCCCAAGAACAGCAATCGACCGCCCTCTCCGATGAACAAGTCCAAGAGCTTGAACACTTAACCGGACGTCTAGAAGCCTCTTTACTTAGTGGAGAAGCCTTGCAACAGCCTTTGCAAGCCCTTCGCGGGGGCGGGAGTGAGCAGCAGGCGATTCTCCAAAGTTTCTGGAATCAAATGGATCAGGAGCGCCAAGAGCTAGACCAAGCCCAACCGGAGCTAGATCGACAGGCCGAAGCGCTAGATCAAGCTTGGCAAAAATGGCACACCGATCTAGACGCACTGCACCAGCTCCAAATCCAGGCGCGAGTCCAACAAGAAACCCTTAGCCTAAAGCAAACCCACCAAAGCTTACTAAACCAGCAGCTCCAGGCTCAAAGTGACTTTGAAAAAAGCTTGCACTGTCTTAAAGACGGAATTTCGGGAGAACTCAATGTTGATATTGAAGCACTACGTAATCAGCCCATCGAAACCTTAGAAGCAACCGTCGAAAAACTGCGTCAAGAGTGGGCAAAACTCTCCCGTTTTGTTTCAGATCAAGAGGAAGAGCTGGGACTTCAGCAACAAACCATCGATGATCTAAAAGCAAAAATGGAGAAAGCCAGCGAATATGATCGCATGAGCATGGCTGCCGACGTAGAAGAGGAAAACCAAAACTATCGATTTTTAGAAGAAACCCTTCAAGGTCAACGCCAGACGCTACGGGATCGGAACGCTATCTTTAAGCTCCATCAAGATATTTTGAACCAGCGCAAGGGTGTTAGTTCAGATAATGACCAGAATATTGAAAAGCAAGTTCAGCCCCTGATCACTAAAGTGGGTGCTCAACGGCAGGCGCTAGAAACTGCACTCCAGTCCTTAGGGCAGGAATTAACCGATCTCCAGAATGCGCTCAGTCAATCCCAGGCCCAGGCAACTGAGCTTGCTACAAGTGTTGAGCAAACACGCACTGCCTTAAAAGATCAATCCAAAGCACTGGATCAACGTCGTTCTGAAGTCGGTCAATTACAGGGTCGTGTCACAACCATTCAAAATACCCTTCAGCCCATCCAAGATCACCTCAACGGCTGGCATGAATCTTTCAATAGCCTCTCCTCTCCCCTTGAATCGGCAGCAACGCAGCAGCAACAGGTTGCCCAAGAACTCAAACATCGAATTTTAACCCTAGGTCAAGCTAGAAACTAGTTTACGGGGCATTGTAGGGGCAGTTTTTGCCAAAGCTATAACGGTTATAGCCGGAATGCGTTGGCAAAACTTGCCTTTTTTAGGAGCTACCGTGTACACACAAGTTGAACTTTTTCTGAACACCCTGCATTACCCCCCTCAATCCCCCCTTATAAAGGGGGGAAGAATATGGACTAGCTCCCACCCCTTTACACGGGGTGGGCTGGGGTGGGGTAATGCAGGATGCTCAAACTTCAACTCATCAGTTATTTCAGACTTATGTGTACACCGTAGCTTTTAGGAGTGAGTCAGCCAGCTTTCAAAGGACGACTCAAATTGCGAGAGGGAGATGAGATGAAGATCATCAGTGATTATCGCTGCTTCCCTCTCCCTTCCTGTGTTGTAGCCCCAGTTCGCCAAAAACAATTTGACGGACGTAAGGTCTGATTGGGATTGAATCGTCCTAAGGGTTGCCAACCGATCTTCAACAAACCATAGGTCAGAAAACCCTTGGGCCTTCAGTTGACGCAGCGTGACGGCCTTGGGTTGCTGATAATCTTTACCAAAAAGTGTATCTGGGGACAGCGTAATGCCCACTTGGGCCAGCAAAGCCTGCACAAACCGACTTTCTTTGGTGGTGATGATAAACACCGGAAGCCCTATGTTCATCCAGTGGCGGAGCTGTGGGACAACGCCGGGATAAAAGCTGTGGAGCGCCAACCAACCCTCTAGGTCAGATTCAATCCAGCGATCGCGCAGGTCATCCACCTGATGTCCAATCCTGCGCCAGTCCAGATTTTCTTTGGCTACAAGCTGCGATCGAATGGTAGGCCAGTCGCCTAAAATCGCTTCCGCGTCCCACCCTTGATGGAGCGCCCTCAGCACCAACGGCATTTCCCAGCCCGTCTCTACCACGGGCCTTAGCCTCCCAAAGGCGGCTTCCCAGTCAGCGGGACAGTTTTCTAAGGTATCCGGCCAAATCTGACGATAGGCTTTGAGCGACGTTTGGAAATATTCCCGTAGGCCGTTGCAGATCACGCCGTCAAAATCTAGGGCCAAGGCGTCTGGCTTTAATTCCACGATGTTGCTCACTGCTTGTGTAAAACTGGGGCGAAAGGATTCGAACCTCTGAATGGCTGGACCAAAACCAGCTGCCTTACCACTTGGCGACGCCCCATTGCGCATGCTTAATGATTGTAGCAAGAGATTCCCTCATGCTGTCAAGTTTTTGGGCAAGATCTTTGAGGAATGTTGGCAGAAAGCCTAGGGCTTCAGGCTACAGTAAAGAACAATATTGGCGCTTTTTTCGCAATGGCTGTTCCATTCCCCATTCAGACAGATAACGCCCCCACGCCTCAAATCAGTCTTTGCATGATTGTCAAAGACGAAGAAACGATGCTGCCACGCTGTTTAAGCAGCGTCCAGGGGATTGTGGACGAAATGATTGTGGTAGATACAGGCTCCACAGACCGCACCGTAGCCATTGCCCAAGCGTTTGGTGCTTCAGTCTACCATCATCCCTGGCAAGACGATTTTGCAGCGGCTCGCAATGAATCCCTGCGTCACGCCCACGGTGATTGGATTCTGGTGCTAGATGCCGATGAAACCCTCATCTCAGACTGTATTCCCGCCCTTCGGCAGGCGATCGCCTCCCCTCGCTGCCTCGCTGTTACGCTTCTGCGGCAAGAAATTGGCGCACAGCAAAATCCCTACACAATGCTCTCCCGCCTTTTTCGCCGCCTCCCTCAGATCCAGTTTCAGAGGCCCTATCACGAAACCATTGATGACAGCGTAACGGAACTCCAATCCCAGGAGCCTCATTGGGGTATCTACGCGCTTCCAGTCCCTGCGGACTCTTGGTGCGCAGCTATCGCCCATGATGGCTATAGACCGGAGGCGATCGCCCAACACCAAAAGTCAGACCGTGCCGAGCGCATTATGAGCAGGTATCTCAAGGCCCACCCTCAGGATGCCTACATCTGTAGCAAACTGGGCGCACTGTATGTCACCCAATGCCTCAATGCTGAAGGGATGACGCTGCTTGAGCAAGGGCTAGCCCTACAACCTGAGACCGCTGCCGTCTGCTACGAGCTGCATTACCATCTTGGGCTTGCTCAAGCCGCAAATCGGCAGTATGAGCTGGCCCAGCAGCAGTATGAGCTGGCCCTAGAGACAGAACTCTCCGATGTGCTAAAGCTAGCGGCCTATATTAACCTGGCAGCGCTTTATAGTGACGTAAACGCCTGGGCGCAGGCAGAAGCGCTGCTGACCTATGTTTTAGAACTTCAGCCAGAATTGGCGATTGCCCACTACAACCTAGGTCTCATTTACAAAGCCCAGGGCAACTATGACGCTGCGGTAGCGGCCTATCAACGGGCGATCGCCCTAGAACCCAACACCCCCGAAGCCCATCAAAACCTAGGCGTGGCCTACCTCAAGCAGGGCAAAATTCCAGAAAGCTTGGCAGCCTTTCGACAGGCCATTGCGCTCCTAACGCCCTATAACCCCACCGAAGCCCAACGACTGACACAAACCCTCACTGAAATGGGCTGGCAAGTTTAACGCCAGTGCCTAGGCGGCTTCAACGGCAAATAAACCAAAAACTTGAAATGTGAATTAAATGTAAAGATTTTCTCAGAAAACCTGCGTTACGGCGATCCCCAGCATCTCTACAATCCAACCATAGTGACCTTCTAACCGCAATTCAATCTCCCGAATCTATTGGGCTTCATGCTGAGTAAGCATTTATACTCAGAGGAAAATTCAGGAATTGTTTCTATAATTTTAGTAAAGCAAATCATAAAGAATCGTAAACATTCATTTTGTTTATGACCTTGCATCGCTTGGCTCAGTCATACGTGCTTAAGCCAAGCCTTAGCTCTTAATCCATTATTTTTGTAAAGCCTTTTATTGGAGAGTCCATCCATGACCATCGCAATGGGACGCGCACCAGAGAAGGGCGTATTTGACGTCATCGACGACTGGTTAAAGCGCGATCGCTTCGTTTTTGTAGGCTGGTCTGGGCTACTGCTGTTCCCCTGTGCCTTTATGGCCTTGGGCGGCTGGTTCACCGCTACAACTTTC
>JANLSD010000259.1:0-3603 GCA_031362245.1 Acaryochloridaceae cyanobacterium OTE_25_metabat_464
GTGTTTGTTACAAGCCTTGCACCGATACCGTTGTCGCAAAGGTTGAGTTTCATCAAAGCCTCGCTTGATGACATGTTTAGACTCGCAGACAGGGCAGATAATGCCTTCAGGCCACCGTAGTTGACGGAGGGTTTCAAAACATTTGGCATCATCGATTAACGTCTGAAGATTTATCAGCAAGGGATTGACCATGAACTGTAAGTTAGACTCAGCAACAGATTCACGGCATTGTAGCGCTTAAAATATTCGTCTGGCTCCAGATCCCTGGAATCCATAAAGAGCGTTCTGCGTTATCTAACATTCTGAGCTTTTTGCAGCAGGTATAGCCATCCATAATGGGCATTGAGCAGTCTAGCAGCACAATATCTGGATGTAGCTGTTCGTACTGCTGAATGCACTCTTGACCATTGTTGGTCTCAATAACCTGATACCCGTATTCTTCAAGGGTATATCGCAGTGTTCTTCGCATGAGATCATCATTTTCTGCCACAAGCGCTACACCCGCTCTGCCCGGTATTAAACCTCTCGATGATATTGAATAATCTTTACGGGTGGAGAGTCCTGTGCTCATGATTTAGCCTTAGGTTTCTAAGAAAGGTCTTAATGGAAAAAATGTCTCTTCTGCGGGATGTTTGGAATATCTACCCGCAGAAGAGTGCAACTGTAAAGACCCGATAGGGATCCGCTAAACTGTCGTAAAATCACGACCCATGAGAGCCTCAAAAAGTAAATATATAGCACTTAGCTTTACTTTTTATCCATCGTCCTAGCCTTTACTAAATCAAAGATAAATGATGGGTGTGAAGTTTATGTGATTTATAAACACTTATAGTTCTTGCTTTGTACTGGTACAAAAATATTGGTCTAAAGAGAAGAATTGTCTTTACTTTCATCTTGCCAGCCTAGGTATTGCTTGACCTGATTCACAAGCATTTGAGCTTTGAAGGGTTTGGTAATCACGCCAGCAATACCCAAGGTTAAGAGTTCTTCATATTCTGTTGCAGTGGCTTTGGCGGTCAAAAATATTGTTGGGATGTTTTGGAGGATGAGGTTGAGCTTAAGCTGAGCGAAGGTTGCAATTCCGTCGAGGTCTGGCATCATTACGTCGAGTAAGATTGCGTCGGGGGGGTGGTCTTGGGCGATCGCCAATCCCTCCGTCCCAGACGCAGCCGTCAACACCTCCCAGTCAGTCAATCCCTCTAGGGAAAACAGGATCAGATTGCGAATGCCGTTTTCATCGTCAATGACTAGAATGCGCTTCATGGTTTTTCTTTGAGCTACGTAGGTTTGGCCGGAACGGTGAAGCAAAAGCGACTGCCTTGTCCCAGTGCGCTTTCTGCCCAGATGGTACCCCCATGCTGCTGGATGATGGTGCGACAAATGGGTAATGATGAAAGCGCTCAAAAATGCGCTCTAGCTGCTCTGCTGGAATGCCACGTCCTTCATCCTGCACCCAAAACAGAAGCGTTTCTGAGGCAGCGTCTTGCTCAACGCCCAGCCAAACCGTTGAGTCACGCGGAGAAAACTTAATGGCGTTGCTCAGTAAATTGGTCATGACCTGGATTAGGCGATCGCCATCCCCTACTAACCCATAGGGCTGAGGGGATGTGCTTAAAGTGACCCCCGCCTGATCGGCCAAAACCCGCATCAAGTTAGAGGCTTTTATGATTAGACCCGACGCCTGACAAGGCACAATCATGAGGGTAATTTTGCCAGACTCCAGACGTTCTAGGTCAAGAATATCGTTGACGATGTTGACCAGACGGTCTGCGCCATCAGCGGCAATACTCAACACCTCATGGCCCCGTGGCGAGTCAATTGGCACGATGCCTTCAGAAAGTAAATTTAAAGCCCCCTGAATGGAGGTAATGGGAGTCCGCAGCTCGTGGCTGACCACAGAAATAAATTCAGTTTTCATGCGCTCTAGGGCGAAGCGCTCGGTAATGTCTTCGCCAATGCTCATGGTGCCCGTCACTTCGCCTTGGGCATTGCGAAGCTGGGTGTTATTCCAGGCAATCATGCGCTCCTCTCCCGCTTTGGTCACAATGGCATTTTGGAAGTGGGGATGAAATTCTTGCTCAATCATCTCGTTAAAGGCTTCGCGGACGGCCTGCTGTTGAGAGTAGGGCAGAAAGGTTTCAAACCACGGATACCCCAGGACTTCATTCGCGCTGTAGCCCGTGAGTTTGAAACAGTACGGGTTGGCATAGTTCACCTCGCCGCGTAGGTTTAGCCCAATCACCACCAGCCGCACATTCTCGAGCAGATAGCGCCAGCGCCGATCTGCTTCTTGAATTTCGGCTTCTCTCTTCTTGATATCCGTCACATCTCTTGCAGAAATTAAGACGGATTCCACATTGTGGCGATCATCAAACTCAGGGGCGATCCAAGACTGATAGGTAAGCCACCCCTGCGGACTGGGGGCTTGATGCTCCAGTTTTCCCACTTGCCCAGTTTGAAAGACCCCTTCACAAGCCTCTGCGATTTGCTGGGCAATTTCATCCGGGAACCCCATGTCTGCCATGCTTCTGCCAGCCCAGTCATTGACGGGTACTCCGGTCATGGCTTCTAGGGCACTGTTAACGTACAAAAAATTGAGGGCGCGATCGTGGCGAATAATCAGGTCAACGCTGTTTTCAGTGAGAGTACGATATTGTTTTTCGCTGAGGGCCAGTGCAGTCTCTGTGCGCTGACGCTCTATCAGCTCTTGCTGGAGCTGAGTATTAAGCGCTAACAGCTCAGCAGTGCGCTGCTCTACTAATGCTTCAAGGTGTTCGCGGTAGTGCTGAAGTTCTGTGTCTGTGCGCTTAAGATCTGTAATGTCTCGCCCTTCTGCGACAAGATAGATCACGGTTGCATCGTCTTCAAAAATGGGTTTTAGCGAAAAATCAAAGGTTCTGAGTTCTCCCCAATAGTTTTTGAGATCTACAATGTCGAACCGCATAAATTGTCCTTGGGCAGCTTCGGCAATGGCGGTTTCGATCTGTTGCTGTACCGCAGGATTGTCGCCCCAAAGGGAGAGTTCCCAGAAGGACTTGCCTTTGACGGCTTCATAGTTGACCTGCATAAAGTCAAGCGGCCCATAATTCATATTGAGCACAGTCCCGTCTGGTGTTAGCAGCGTGATGTATTCAAAGGTGTAGTTAAAAACAGCGCGAAATTTACGTTCACTTTCTTGGAGTTCTGATGCCATCTGATGGCGTGCTGTGGTGTCTTGAACAAAGACAGCAATGCCTCTTTCAGATGGATAAATTCGGTTTTCAAACCACTTGTCCATCGGAGGGTAGTATTCATCAATCTGGATGGGCTGGCGCTCTTTCATGGCGCGATGGTAGGCGATATAGAAAGGTTGACCCACCCCCAATACTGTTCGGATAGCCCATATACCTTGCACTCAGCCCCCCCAGCCCCCCAATTCTGGGGGGAGAAATCCAAAGCCTCGGGACATTTCCCCCAGAATTGGCTACGGTGTACACACAAGTCTGAAAAACATTAAAACCCTGCATTCGATCCCCCCTGCCCCCCTTAAAAAGGGGGGATCAACTCATATTCCTTCTCTACTCCCCCCTTTTTAAGGGGGGTTGGGGGGGATCAAAGGTGTTT
>JANLSD010000269.1:0-2846 GCA_031362245.1 Acaryochloridaceae cyanobacterium OTE_25_metabat_464
GGTGAAATCCGATACATGCCGTCTCATATGCAAGGGTTTTGACCATTTTCTCCCTTTTCTCTTGCACTTTTCAACCCCTTTTTCGCTCAGATGCACTGAAACTCTTATCTTCTATGCTTTTTCAGCAAGCCCTAGTTAGTCGGTTCAATCAATGTTATAGTCCGCCGCGAGTCGTGTTGCCCAAGTTGCCCGCGAAGATCTGGTGATGTTTATTAATGCGTGTTTGGCCTGCACCGGACAACGCGAGTTTTATGATGATGCCTACGGTCAAAGGGTTTCGATTGATTTCCTTCATGACTATATTTTGGGGAACTATCGGTTGCTCTATGCGCGATCGCTCTGTGCAGGCATAAACTAACACATTATTTGCTGAAAGCTGCGGCGCAGGACTACCGAGCATTTTGGAGTATTCCGGTGAAAGTACCGTTGGAAGTTCAGGCACAGGCAATTTTACTACTTATGGGTCTGACAACTGTTCAACTTCCGTTGACTGTCGCCGTGGGTTGAGGAGGTTGATGGCTTCCTTAGGGAGTTGGGCGATCGCCTCTTTCACAAACGCCTTCACAAACGCATCGCGACGATTCAGCTCAAACTGTTGCTTCACCACTGCTGTAATACCCCCATCGCCCCAATCTTGGTCATTGCGGAAATATTGCACAAAGCTTTTACCTGCAATACGCGTTAAGTAGGCCGCACTCACGCTTTGGATGGATTTACCAACGACGTAGCCGCCTACACTCAGCTCTAGCGCCGTTGTTACCACTTCCATCACCCCCGTCACAATCCCAACGCCCGCTAGGGTTTTAGCCAAAGATAGGGCCAATTCCTTCCCGCGTTCTAGATCCATCTCGCAGCCGTAAACTCGACCCAGTTCGACTACCATTTGGGCATTGACCACGGCAGTTGCCAGCAAATCCACCACGGGCAGCGGCGTAATCCAAATCACCCCCGCCCCAATCCACTGGAAGCGATCGACGAGGCGATTGGCCTGCTGTAACCGCTGGTCATCCATGAGCTGTTTGACATCATCTCCCAATTGAGTGGCCTGGAGCAGAATATTGTCAGCCAAGAGTTCTTCTCCCTCTGTACGCAGAATGCTAACCATCTGCCGCAGGAGCGCCACAATGTCAGGATTGGGCTGAATGGTCTGTCCCGTGGGCAGACGGAGGGAGAGGGGGGACGCGGCGATCGCCACAATATCCGCATCCTTGACCCGTTCTTGCAGCCTTTGGAGAATGGCATCGCGATCAGCACTGGGATAGCGATCAATTTTGTTAAAGACCAAAATAAACCGCTTGCCAATGTGTTGGAGGGCGCTCAATGCTTGGTATTCGGATTGGGTTAGGTCTGCATCCACCACAAACAGGAGCAAATCGGCTTCTGTTGCAAGCTGTCGCGCTGCCTGCTCCCGCTCGGTTCCGGCAACGCCCACTTCCAGTAACCCTGGTGTATCGGTAATGTGTAGTTCTCGCTGAATGCCTTTGAGGTCAAATCGATAGGTTTCGCCGACGGTGGTGGTGCCCATGATGGGAGAAACCGCTCCTGCCACACGACCCAAGAGTGCATTGACTAAGGAGGTTTTACCCGCTGACCCTGTGCCAAATACGACAATATGTAGCTCGCGGTATTTAAGGGATTGTTCTAGCTGCTGCGATCGCAGTAGTAATGCCTGCCGTTCCACCTCATCTTGAATATTGGCAACCTGACGGCGAACGGCCTGGAGGGTTTGGTCTACCACCGCCGTTTTTTGTTCGGGTAGTTTAATAGGGGCTTTGCGGGCCTGATTTTTGCGGCGTGGACGGCTAAAAACAATGCCGTAGTAGATGAGTACACCCACCAAAACCAGGAATAGGCCACCGATGCCAAAAATCAGTACATTTGCCAATAGAACCGAGGTGGCAGCAACGCTCGTATAAAGCTGAAGGAGCGTGGTGGTTAGCCACAGCATAAAGCCCAGTGCCACCCCAATGCCTATTGCCAGTAAAGCCAACCGAGGCACACGCATAGGCCGTTAGGGCAAATGTTTTGCGATGGAACTGAACCCAGGTAAGTCAAGGCTTTGACGTTTCCATAGACGCATCATGAGCCAGAGAGAAACCACAAAATAGCTGGAGGAGAAGACGCTATTGAACAAGGCCATCCAAACCTGGGCGCTGAGTGCATTTTCGTCGATCATACCCAAGGATGCGTTAAACATGAGGCTACCCAAAATCCAAGTCAGGCCAAGGGTCATGGTCAGACGGCTGAGATTGCGATGATGGCGATCGCTTTTGCGGCGGGTCAAGGTCCAAGCCGCAGGTACCATACCAAAGATGGGCACCATGTAGGTGAACAGCAGTAGGCGGCTCAAGGTGGGGCTGGTTAAAACGTCCTGTACATCTTCCATCGTGCTGAACTCCTGGCGGTAGGCCAATGATATCTATCCTAGCGATGCATAGACTAGTATGCCCATCCCAGGATAAATATTGAAATTCACCCTGAGCCGTTTGATAGGGCTGGCACTAGTGATGGCTAAGGAATGATACACAGAGAGACTTTTAATTATTGAAAATAAAACAGGAACCTATTCTGTTCCCTTACATTCTTCCTTAAAACTTTTCGCATAAGTAGCCCTGAATATCCGCATTAAATTGAGACCAGTTATGCATCAGGAAGTCTAGAAGCTAGTTCTGAAAACGGAGAGGGGGGGATTCGAACCCCCGTTGAGTTGCCCCAAAACAGATTTCGAGTCTGATATGGCAGCGCCCAAAACAGCTAGTAAATAAAGATTTTTAGAAGTAAGGTTTTATAAATCCCTAATAATTCCCTAGCAATGAAAGCGATCGCCCTTCAAGAAACCACGCTCA
>JANLSD010000273.1:0-4078 GCA_031362245.1 Acaryochloridaceae cyanobacterium OTE_25_metabat_464
GTGGTTAAAGCTCGTAACAACGCTTTACGCTGATCCGCAGGTTTACCTAATTGATGAACGCGACAACGATGACGCATATCGACCTATTCCCTCTTTACTATGGGTTTTACGATTGGGTTTTTGAAGCCTTCTCCAAGGGAAGCGTAATACCCAAATGAATTTGGAGCGCTTCAATGACCTCTTCGGCAGACTTTGCACCAAAGTTTTTGATCTCTAGAAGATCTTCTTGAGAGTATTCCAACAGATCGGCAACACTATTGATTTGAGCGCGCTTGAGGCAGTTGTAGGCTCTTACCGATAGATTAAGACCTTCAATCGGAATCTGATTGGTCTCATCTTCTGGAGTGATATCTACATCTTCGCTGGGTCTGTAGGTAACGTCTTTGAGCGGATTAAATAAATCCACCAAAATTGAAGCTGCCTGACTGATGGCTTCTTGAGGAGACAAACTTCCGTTTGTCCACATCTCAATGATGAGCCGATCCTTTTCCATCGAGCCGCCAGCTCGGGCATCTTCGACGGAATAGTTCACCTTCCGTACAGGCATAAAGATTGCATCAATTTGTAAGAAGTCAAGGGCAACATTCTCGTCTCGGTTTTTTTCGACCGGACGATAGCCTTTGCCTTGCTCAATCTTAAACTCCATCTCCAGAGTGGCATCAGGGCCAAGGGTTGCCACATACTGATCGGGGCTGATGATTTCAACGTCCGGAGACAGATCAAAATCCTTAGCGGTTACAGTGGCAGGGCCTTTGACAAAAAGCCGTCCAATCTGAACTTCTGGGCTGTGGCTGTTGAGCACCACTTGCTTCATCGCCAGCAGCACATCTAAAACATCCTCACGGACACCAGGAATGGCTGCAAATTCGTGATTTACGCCCGCAATACGGACGGAAGTAACGGCGGTGCCGGACAAGTTAGACAATAAAACCCGCCGCAAAGCGTTTCCTACCGTTGTCCCTTGACCACGATCTAGCGGCTCCAGTACAAACTTGCCGTACTGGCTGTAGTCTGCGTCCACTCTCGATTCAATACATTCAACCTGAAATTGCGCCACGTGAAACCCTCTCTTGTTGCTTGCCTCAATGCGCCTAATTAAAGACAATGAACTGCGCTCAAGCACTCAATATTACTGGCTATAAAGCCGGTGCTGAGACGAGTCGCTAACTGCTCTATTCCGGCATTAAACGCGTCTACGCTTGGGTGGACGGCAGCCGTTATGAGGAATTGGCGTTACATCTCGAATTAACGTGATTTCAAGGCCAGCCCCTTGCAGGGCGCGAATTGCCGTTTCCCGACCTGCGCCAGGGCCACTGACCATGACTTCGATTTGTCGCATGCCTTGATCCATGGCGCGTCGGGCTGCGCCTTCGGATGCGGTTTGTGCTGCAAAGGGAGTTCCTTTTTTGGCTCCCTTGAAGCCACTGGAGCCAGCAGAGGCCCAGGAAACAACGTCACCACCAGCATCGGTGATGGTCACGATGGTGTTATTGAACGTGGACTGAATATGAGCCACGCCGTTAGGAACGTTTCGCTTTGACTTGCGGCTAGAGGATCGTTTCGATTGTTGCGCCATATCGGTTCTTTAACTGTTATCGGAGCAGACTACGCTAAAACTGGAATGAGAATCGGAATGAAAATGAGGCTAGAAAATGGGCTAAGAATAGGATTATTTCTTTGCTGCCTTTTTCTTCCCAGCAACGGTACGACGACCGCCACGACGGGTTCTGGCATTGGTGCGAGTGCGCTGTCCGCGAACGGGCAAGCCCAAACGATGACGACGGCCTCTATAAGTACCAATGTCCATCAATCGCTTGATGTTCATGGACTCAAATCGGCGGAGATCCCCTTCGATTTGATACTCTTCGATCGCACCCCGCAGGGTGGAAATTTCCGCATCAGACAACTCTTTGATGCGGGTATCGGGATTAACACCCGTTTTCGCCAGGATGGCGTGGGATCTTGACAAGCCAATTCCAAAAATGTAGGTTAGACCAATTTCTACGCGCTTGTCCCGTGGAAGGTCAACTCCGGCAATACGTGCCACGCTATGCTTATCTCCTTTGCGGATACGTTATCTATACAAAAGCCCAAAAGGGCAAATCAGATGGATTTAAACCCTTACCCTTGGCGCTGTTTGTGCTTTGGATTAGAACAAATCACCATCACACGACCCCGTCGCCGGATAACGCGGCACTTGTCGCAGATTTTACGGACCGATGCACGAACTTTCATGACTACTTACAACTCCAAACTCGTTATTTTAGCACTATTTAAAGCTAAAGAGAATATTAAAAAAATTATGTCTTGTTTGAGTCTCACTATTTTTTGCGGAGACGGTAGGTAATCCGTCCTTTGGTGAGGTCGTAGGGGGTTAGCTCAACCTTGACGCGATCGCCGGGCAAAATTTTGATATAGTTCCGCCGGATTTTGCCAGAGATATGAGCGAGGACATTGAAGCCGTTATCCAAGTCAACGCGGAACATAGCGTTCGGCAGGGACTCAGTGACGGTTCCTTCCATCTCAATGACATCTTGCTTAGACAATGGCAACGGCCTCCTTTGAGGGAATGCGAAACAGTGGGCGGTGAATCAAAACCTTGAGCGGGGTCAAGATGGGTCTAGGGAAAAGGCGGTAAGGGCAGTCTGAATGGCTGCCGTCACGTCTTCTACTGGGGCGCTCCCGTCGATGTCGGTGAGCTGATGGCGATCGCCATAGAACCGAATCAGCGGCGCGGTCTGCTCATGGTAGACCTGCAAACGACGGCGAATGATCTCGTCGCTATCATCCTTACGACCCCGTCCCAGCAGCCGTTCTAGAAGAAACGCATCGGGTACCTGAAGGTTGACCACGCGATCCAATTCCTGACGAATGCCGGACAGCAGATCATCGAGGGCATGAGCCTGAGGCACAGTTCGGGGGAACCCGTCTAAGAGCCAGCCAGATTGAGTGTCGGGTTGAAGGAGTCGTTCCCGAATCATGTCGATGACCAGATCGTCCGGCACAAGCTCCCCGCGATCTAGGTAGCTCTGAGCCTTTACACCCAAAGTCGTTTGCTCGGCAACCGCTGCTCGGAATAAATCCCCCGTCGAAATATGGGGAACCGAGAAACGTTGGGATAGCTCAACGGCCTGAGTGCCTTTGCCAGCCCCTGGCGGGCCAAACAGAATTAAACGTGCCACTAGTCTTTCACCATTCCTTCGTAACGCTGGGAGATTACGTAAGTTTGGATCTGCTTAGCGGTGTCAATGGCTACGCCCACCAAAATCAGCAGGGACGTCGCCCCGATGTTATTGAAGGTTCGGACATTGACGTAGTTTTCAATCAGGGTTGGAACAATCGCCAAAATCCCTAAGAAAATTGCACCCAGGATGGTGAGGCGATTGAGAACTTTTTCAAGATACTCAGTGGTTGCTCGACCTGGACGAATACCGGGGATGCTCGCGCCACTCTTTTTAAGGTTTTGAGAGACATCCACTGGATTCATGACCAGTGAAGAATAAAAGTAGCTGAAAAAGACAATCAGGGTAAGGAAAAACAGCGGGTAAATAGAGCCACCGGGAGAAAGATAGCCAACGATTTTACTAATCGTCGGATTCCCCGAAAAATTAGTCGCCAGCACGCTGGGCAACAGCAGGACGGAAGAGGCAAAAATGATCGGCATCACACCACCCTGATTGAGGCGGAGGGGCAGATAACTGGTTTGCTCCCGATACATCCGACGTCCCACCTGACGACGGGCATAGACGATGGGAATGCGTCTGCTGCCCTCTTGCACGCACACAATACCCACAATCATGACGAGGAATGATGCAATCAACAGCACCACGCCGCCAATGCTTCCCCCGCCCTGGGTAAAGTTAATCGTATTGTTGACGGAGTTGGGTAGGCCGGACACAATGCTCAAAAAGATCAGCAGTGAAGCGCCATTCCCAATCCCTCGCTCTGTGATCAGCTCACTGACCCACATCACAAACATGGATCCAGCCGTCAAGGCTAAAATCATCTGAGCGATAAACCAAGGCCCAGGATTCGGAACTACGCCAGGAGCGGAATTGACAAAGAGTGCAAATCCAGT
>JANLSD010000288.1:0-1722 GCA_031362245.1 Acaryochloridaceae cyanobacterium OTE_25_metabat_464
GGGTATCAGTTTAAGACGGGACAGGTTGCATCGCGGTCTTTTTGGAGATTTTAGATTTTAAGGTACGCCTTGCGCGAGGCAAATCACCCATATTCAGAACAATCGTTTCAAATAAATCAGGAAAAGGTTTACTAAAGAGTCGTTGAGCGGCAGTAGAACCATCGAATCGTTTGAGGTCAAAATTATGAATGATAGTCAAGACCTTTAAGTCGGGTTCGGAAAAACCACGATAGGCATGATGGAGCCTAGATAGATATCCATTACGGCCCTCCACCGCAGAGGAAGTGCGCTGAAACTTGTCACACATCCAGATGGCCCAATCAATCCACTGCTGCTGTTGTGCCTGAGACTGGGATTGGGTAAACCCATCATCGAGAAGCCGGGCCTTGTCCCGCCGAGTGGCCTCAAGATAGCCCTGTTTGAGGTGAGGTTGCCGTGTTTTTTGCGATTGCTGGTGCCAATAGACCCAAGGGAGGACAAAAGTGAGCACCCACTGTTGGGTATCGACATCTTGGGTTTGCTCACCGAGGGCTTGAATTGTCCAGTCCCACCAAGCATGGAGAGTTCCCGACAGGGCTGGAATCTGATGGTGCCATCGTTTGAGGGCGGCTTGACTCTTGCCAGACCCATGGGTTTGACTCAGGCGCTCCAAGGTCGCCAAGGACGGCTGTAATCGCTGCGGCAAGTCCAGTCCTAATTGAGCGTCACAGGTAGTGATGTCAAAGGGATGAATCGCCTGAGAAAGGTCATGTAAGCTCTGTTGGTAATCTTTGTGCTCGGTTTGGAGGGTTTTCTGCTCCTCCTCCAAGGCGGTGATTTGTGCTTCTATCTCAGGGATAACCCTTGAGGAGGAGGATGCTTTACGCTTTTGGTAGAGGGTTTGAAGCTGTTTTTGGAGTTGCGCTTGTTGACGGGCAATGGCACTGCCCATCGATTTGCTCAAGCCATACAGCAGATGAAACACATCCGGTAAACTCGGGCAGCCCAATCCACTGATGGCAAGTTTGACCAATGCTTTGGCTTCATCGCTGACAAAATAACGACAGTCCCATCGCTGGGGGTTAAACCACTGACTCACCTGCGCCCACCAAGTCTCGTAGGTGCGGTTCTCGCATTTTGCTTCGCTAAGGATAAACCCACTGGCGAGTTCAATAGCCACTAATATCGGCAGCCCATAGAAGAATGTTTCATCCCCGCCGACACAAATTCTCACCCGTGCTCCATCTTGACACGACGCTGTTTGCTCTGTTTCATAGGCGAGAATGCACGCCTTCACCTTCACTTCAAGCGTTCGTAGGGCACTCGCGGAACACCCAAACTGCTGCTCTAAGCGCAGACGATGGAAAAAGCTCGACAGACTATCTGAACCGATGCCCCCTTTGACCCCAAACTCGTAAATCACCGCAAAAACGAATAATCTCAACCATTCACGACCTGCTTCTGTTTCACAAAAGTATGACTCAGGAGACTGAGCACGTCTTTGGAGGGCTTGTACGTGACGACCGACGCTACTTTTCGGGATGCCCGTGAGCGCTGCAATGGCCCGCAGACTCTGATGCGTGTTTCCGCTAATGTAGCCAAAGACTTTTTGACACCGTTCCTTTATATTGAGAGTCATTGTTACCCTGGTTCAACTCATCAAGGTACGATACTCGACCTTGGGCTGCGGCTCAGGGTTTTTCTTTGAAATCCACACATTTGTCCCGCTTTAAGCTCTATCCC
>JANLSD010000332.1:0-4414 GCA_031362245.1 Acaryochloridaceae cyanobacterium OTE_25_metabat_464
TGTCGCCTGAGATTTTCGGTTTGTTGCGGAGATGGTGGGGTCGTAATATTGGGGGTGACTTCCCCCAAACTCCCCGCTGAGGGACGGCTGCGTCCCCCAGACCCCCTCCAGAAAGGTGTGCGGGATTGTCGCATTTAGTCCAAAGTACCTGCCTCAAAACTTGGATTGAGGGCTAAGCGGAGCCGAAGCCCGATTGGTGTTATCCATAAACTAATTCTTCATGTTTTGTTAGAGCTGGAAACCTATCCAACTCGATGTTCAATGACGTGGGTTGCACTGATCCATTCGCCTTTATCGTTGTAGGTACGAATCAATCGCTGGCGTTCATTTTCTTGCACAAGCCAGCTCATCTCGACGGAAAAGGACTGCCGATGGGTGATGTGTAGGGGGGAATTGATCGCACACCCGTCAGACAACAATAAAATCTTGCGCGGGGAGGATTCCTCAATATGGAGGGTGTTGGCCTCTGCTCGAATGGTTGAGGTATGAGTAAGAGATCCTATTGATAAATGCTGCTGAAAATATCCACCGCCAATATCTTTGAATTCTGAAAAAGTGGTGCAGGTTTCTGAAGGTTGCCACTCGGAGTAGGCTGTATGAGCTGTTCCTTGCCATTGACCTAATAGTTGATCTACGGTCAATGGGGAGCGTTCACTGGCATTTGTATTGGCACGAAATTCTCGAATGAGGATGAGATTATTCAAGTCGCCTTGCTTGTCATAGAGCTGGACAAAGCGCAACCGTCGATTTTCAGCCACAAATCCATATTCCGCTCCAAATTCGCTGGAGGGTGCAACTTGCATTGTGCCTTTGGAGAACGCACCTGTTTCAAAAAAGATCGCTTGTCTGCCCAGAGAGCGATAATCTTGGGAGTAATCTGAGAGCGCTGGTTCACGATAGTCAGCAGAACTAAACCGACGCAGTCTAAAGCGCACCAATGTGTTATTCTCAAAGCCTTCGAGGGTAAGAATCGAAGGCGTGGACTCTAATAATTCTCCCTTCAGAGAAACTGATGTAAATGAGCCATGCCACTCCCCTAGATTTCTGAGAAAATTCTCCCAATTATTCTCCATCATGTCTTGGATTCATACTCCTAAATTAGATTTTCTATTGCAAAAGGATTTACATTCAAGAACGCCTTTTCTATTCTTGATTCTCTGGTTTTTTCAACCTAGCAGAGATGCTGAGAGATAGGCTTGCTCATTCATTCGAGCGGATTCAAACAAATCCACTACGGGGTTCGGGTAGTCCTGACCGATACAAACCTTAAAAAGCTGCTGTTCAAGTGCTGTCAGTTTCCACGGTTCGTGAAGCATTCCGATGGGAATTTCTGCTAGCTCTGGCAACCAATGTTTGACGTATTCTCCCTCAGCATCATAGGTATGGGCTTGTTTCAGGATATTAAACCAGCGAAAACCCCGCTGATCATTGCCAACGCCTGCTGCATAGTTCCAGTTTCCCCAGTTGCTGCATACGTCGTAGTCAATCAGAAGAGATTCAAACCACTCTGCGCCCATTTGCCAGTTAATACCCAAGTTCTTGGTTAAAAAACTTGCAACAATTTGTCGCCCACGATTGGACATAAAGCCTGTGGATGCAAGTTCTCTCATATTTGCATCCACCAAGGGAAAACCAGTTTGTCCTGTTTGCCATAGATGAAACAAGTCCCAGTCTTCTTTCCAGGCTATATTCAATCGCCTGATTCCAGAACGATGAAAAATCTTTGTTCCATGTTTGAGGCAAATGTACCGAAAGTAATCTCGCCACAACAATTCAAAGCCTAGCCAATAGGTCGAATCGTTTTTAATCCGTTCCCGCTCATAGGCTTTCACCTGAGCGTAGATATAGCGTGGAGACAGACACCCCAAGGCCAGCCACGGTGAGAATTTAGAAGAATCATCGGGATGCAACATGCCATTACGCGTTTCCTTGTAGTGGCGGAGGCGATCGCCCTCCCAAATATACGCCTGCAAACGTCGTAAACCGGATGTCTCACCACCCTGAAACGTCATTTTTGCCCGTGGATCAAAGACAGGCTCGCTGAGACCCAGTTGATTCGGTGTTGGGCAATCTCCCCTCTCAACAGCAGGTAAGGATGACAGTTGATCGGGCCTACTTAACGGTTCACGCACCGTTGACTTTACTTCAACCTGTTTGCGGAATTCGGTAAAAAGCTCTGGCAACGCGGCGATCGCAAAGGGCAACGCATCCTTGTCGTGCAGTGTAGCGCCCCAAAACGAATGGGACTGAACGTTCAGGTCTTGGAGCGATCGCAGAACAGCCGCTTCAACCTTCAGTTCTTCTGCCGTCACTTCCTGATGAAAATACACCGCATCGCACCGTAAATCTTGTGCCAAGGCAGGCAAAATTTGCTCAGGTTGACCTAGGCGAATGAGTAAATCACTGCCCAGAGATCGCAGGGAAGCTCTCAAATCCAATACGCTTTCCCTTAGAAACCTTGCTCGGAAAGAACCTGTCTTGGCAAAGCCTAAGGACGTCTGAGTAAAGTGTCTTGGGTCAAAACAGTACACCGGAATAATTTGGGCATCCCCTTGTAGCGCAGCCTGAAGCGGGGCGTGATCATGCAGTCGCAGATCGTTACGAAACCAAATCAAGATTCTCATTTCAATCTGCACCCTTCGTTTTAGATTGAATAAAGTCTTCAGCCTTTGTAAATATTCTGTCCCGACGTTCAGGAGCCATTTTTTCAAGGGTCTTGACCATCATGGACAGGCGCGGGTTACGGGTCAGCAGCTCCTGTTTACGATCAACAAAGCGCCAATACAAACCATCCCAGACCTCGCACCAGTCGCCCTTGGGGTAATCGCCCATCTTATTGAGATAGTTGGAGCCTGAAACATAGGGTTTAGTCATCATTTGACCGCCATCGGCAAATTGGCCCATGCCATAGACGTTGGGCACCATGACCCAATCGGCACTATCCACAAACAGCTCCATAAACCAGCGATACACCTCTGTAGGATGCACTTCAGCCAGCAGCATGGCATTACTCATCACCATCAGGCGTTCGATATGGTGTGCCCAGCCTCTGGTTTGGACTTGGTGGATCACCTGATCGACGGGGACAAGTCCTGTGGTGCCGTTATACCAGTCAGCCGTGAGTTTACGAGTATGGTTCAGGGCGTTCTGCTGGCGTTGGGTAGGGGCAATGGCATGATAAACGCCGCGAATATATTCTCGCCAACCAATAATTTGTCGGATAAACCCTTCTAAGGAATTAAGCGGAACATCGTGGTTCGCAGCATAGGCTAAGGCCGCCTCAACCACTTCTTGAGGGGTCACAATCCCCAAATTGAGCATTGGAGAGAGAACGGAATGGAACACAAACGGTTCTTTAGTAGAGAGAGCGTCTTCATAGGGGCCAAAGTGAGTAAACCGCTCACGCAGAAATTGATGGAGCCAAGTCATAGAATCTTCGTGGGTGACAGGAAGCCAGAAGCTTTGACTTTGGCCGGGATGCTCAGGAAAAAGCCGATCTACTAATGCACTGACTGCTTTGACGTGGTGGGTGGGTGTAGGCAAACGCAGCGGGGGAACCTCGATCTTTTTCGGCAAGGGCTTACGATTTTGATCGTCATAGCTCCATTGACCGCCTTGAGGTTCGCCGTCTGGATCTAACAAAATTCCTAGCCGTCGCCGTTGAATTTTATAAAAGTCGCCCATGAAAAGGCGTTTATAACGCTTACGATAATCCTGAAATTCTGCGTGGGTGGTCAAAAAGAGGGGGCTGTCATAGGTGATGAGGGTTAGCTTATGGCGGGTGCAGAAGGACTGGAGGCGATCGCACAGCCCATAATCTTCAATAGTGTAGGTATGCAGCGTTGTAACACGATATTTTTGAACCGCTTGCAACAACTTTTCTTCGTAGGACAGTTTTGAAGATTCTGAATCGAGTTCCCAATACTCAAGGGTCGCGCCCTGCTGCTGTAGCGCATCCCGATGGTGACGCATTGCAGCCAAGACCAGGATGAGCTTGTGTTTGTGGTATTTGAAGTGAGTGCAGAGGCTATCATCTTCAGCCATAAAAACTGGCATGCGCTGGATGGGCAATGTGCCGTGACTAGAGAACAGCATGTTCCCAAACAAAATAATCATATTTGCTGAAATGAGTGGGGAAGAGCCATGTGGGAAAGAGCAATCAAGTCAAACCTTTAGCAAACCTTAAGACATTATGAGAAGCTTTACAAATGTAAATATAAAGCATATTCTTCATAAAGAGGTCAGTTACAAATCTTGTTGCTTCCTCAATATTCATACCTTTCCATACCCTTACCGCACTTATAAAGCCATGACCACAGTATTGCAAAGACGCGAAAGCGCCAGCGCATGGGAAAAGTTTTGTAGCTGGATCACCAGCACCGACAACCGCCTCTATGTAGGCTGGTTCGGCGTT
>JANLSD010000359.1:0-6247 GCA_031362245.1 Acaryochloridaceae cyanobacterium OTE_25_metabat_464
GGCCAGCGATTGAAATCGCGCCTACAAGAACAAAGTCTGCCTACGCAGACTAAATATATCAGGGGTTCCAACAATCCGCGCAGGCGGATTTCGTTCTTGTAGCTGCGGTTTCAACCGCCAAGCGAAAGTTTTGTCAGTCAAACAGGATCGCACCTCAAGTCCTAAGACACTTCTTGCTGCCGACTGCGCTGTCGCATGGCACGCACTTGAGCAGCGGCGCTGGGTAACGTGAAATGAAACACACTGCCCAGATCTTTCCCCAAAGACTTTGCCCAGATCTCGCCGCCCAGATGATGGATAATTTGACGACAAATGGCAAGCCCTAGCCCTGTGCCGCCTGTGGTACGGCGAAGAGCACCCTCTTCTTGATAGAACCGCTCAAACACAATTTCCAGGCGATCTGGCTCAATGCCACGCCCCGTATCTGCCACCGTTACCTCAATCATTTGGGTATCGGTTTCGCGCCCTTCAATCCGAATTTCACCAGGCGCGTCTGTAAACTTACAGGCGTTATCCAACAGCTTTGACAGCACCTCTACCAGCCACTCACCATCGGCCTGGATCAGCGGCAGCTCTTCGGGCACTTCGACCACAATATCTGGCAGTACCCCAGGCTGGCTCCGGGTTCTAATACTGCTGAGGGCTAAATCAACGCATTCTTGGAGCGACAGGGCTTCGGTATGCCACTCCACCCGACCACTTTCGAGACGGGAAAGGGTCAAAAAGTCTTTCACCAACTTTCTAAGGCGCTCGGCATCCGTCAAAGCGGTGCTTAACATAACCTGCTGCACCTCTGGGGGCATGTCTGGCTCGTTGGCAAGGCTTTCTAGGCAAACTTGAATGGTGGAGAGGGGCGTGCGCAGCTCGTGGCCTGTAATGGCTATCAGGTTGCTGCGGGCGCGTTCTAATGCCTCAAGCTGCTGATTGAGGTCTTGGAGTTCGGCATAGGCTTGGGCTTGGATCAGGGCAATGCCGACTTGGGTGGCGATCGCCTCCACCAAAGCAACATCAGAATCGCTCCAGCGGTAGGGTTCGAGGGGATCGGTATGGTGTAATTCCACCACCCCCAGCAATCGCCCTTGGTAAAACATAGGCACCATGAGCAACGAGTGGAGGTCAATTTCGCTCACCCGGCTTTCAAAGGCTTTGAAGCGCTTAAGACGCGTGTCGGTACCAGCTTCCTCAACATAAATCCATTCTTCTTGCTTCACAATCTGAAGAAACCAAGGATTGCGCTGTAAGGGCCAAGCTTCACCTTTGACGGAATGCTGTCCAGGCTGCACAAACTCATACTGGATCACGGCAGTTTTATCCGTGGCCTGGCATTGGTATAGAATGCAGCGATCGCATGCCAGCCCCTGCCCCAGTTCCTGCACCGCCACACTGAGAACTTGATCTGCGTTCAGCGATCGCCGAATGGCCGAGGTCATGGAGTTAATGAGACGTTCCTTCAGCTCCTGGGCTGCAATTTGGCGGTACGCCTTGAGCTGACGGTACTGACTGGCCTGAAGATAAGTGACAAGGCGATCGGCAAAGGGCGAAGGATGAACCAGCGGAGAACCCGAAAACGCAGGGCGAACGATGGTTTCTAAGAGATGTTGATTTTGGGCCTTAAGTTCTGGACGGTATTGGCTAATGCGATGCAGCAATAGCTCCGCTACAGTACAGCTAATCTGGCGATCAAAGGTCCAAATTCCCTCAAACCGTCGCGACTGATCCATGTGGGGCAAAGGCCCTTGGTCAGAAGCCTGGAGATGCTCTCGACACACGAGACAAACGGCATACTCATGACCAATGACGACCAGATGCCATTCTTTGCTCAGGCCATCTTCAGGGCTAAAGGCAATGGTTTCATGAGCCCCCGAAGCATTTTTGAAATCTGCCTCTGGAGCCGCAAGAACATACACATAGGGTGTAACCTCCGCAATCCGCAAATAGCGATGGGATTCTTGCCGATAAAAGCGTTCTCGCTGAAAACAAGCAATCACCAACGGCTGATCGGTTCCGGCCAACACTTGGTCTTCCATCGCGTGGGACAGCGCAGTCAGGGAAGACTTAAAGTACATTTGAGACCGTAACTGGGGCTGGGCTTCTAGAAGTTCCTGGAGTAGGGAGGTTGGAATCATCATCGAAAATTCTGTCAGACCAGCGATTAGGAATGCTGTTGAAGGGCTAGGATGCCATATACAGACGCTTCTACAGCGTACTCGATTACCAGGCCACAAAGGGCGCAGTGGCAGTAATCTTTAATAAATCCGAACGATTAAGCACGAAGGGGCGCTTATGCAGGACGACTGGAAATCCCCAGCGGTTATTCATCATACTCAATGTTTGCTCAAGAGCTATCGCCACTGGTTTAGCCAAGATTTGTTCCCAGCCCTCAGCCCAGATCCAGAAACCGCTGCCCATCAGCTTTTCTTAGCTCCCTTTGTGGTGCTGTCCCACGGCACTGAGGCTGATCCTGTGCTCAACTATGGCAATCAAACGGCCCTAACCCTATGGGAAATGGCATGGCCCGACTTTACTCAGATGCCGTCACGCCTGACCGCTGAACCGGATTTACGAGCGGTGCGATCTCAGCTCTTGACCACCGCCGCACAGCAGGGCTACCTAACGGGCTATGAAGGTGTCCGCATTTCCAAAACAGGCCAGCGCTTTTTGATTGAAGACGCGATTATCTGGAGAGTTTTGGATGATGAGGGCAACATCTGCGGTCAAGCTGCTACCTTTGCGCACTGGGAACCCATTGCCTTTGGCACTTAAGGCCATTTCCGAAATTAAACTTACCAACAACTCTGCAAGGGCGCAAGGCATTGCGCCCCTAAAAAGCGGTAACTTTTTTGCAAGAAATCGCTTTACTCCGTCAGGCCATTCTCAAGGGCGTAACGTACCAGCTCTGTACGGCTGTTCGTCCCTGTTTTGCTGAACAGACGGCTCACATACTTTTCAACATTTCGCACACTGGTCTCTAGGCGTCGCGCAATTTCTTTATTCATTAACCCTTGGGCTACCAAATTCAGCACACTCTGTTCTCTAGGGGTAAAGTCAATGTGAACCGGAGATAGGGCCGTGACAATGCCCGTGCGATGGGTAAGCAGCGATTTAATTTCGGCAACCTGACTCGCGAGATCTGCAATACTGGCATCATTGCCACTATGCTCTGCCAGGGTTGCCCGTCGCCCTAAAATGTTGGTCACAACGGCCACCAGCTCATCGGGGTCAAAAGGTTTGGAGAGATACGCATCAACGCTAGATTTGTATCCTTGAATCCGGTCTTTGGTCATCCCACGGGCGGTCAAAAAGATCACAGGGAGTGCTGCAAAGCGCGGATCTTCGCGCATTTGCTTTAAAAACTGATACCCATCCACCTGAGGCATCATGATGTCTGAGATCACCAGATCCGGCAACCGTTTTTCCAACAGTTCCCATCCCACTTTGGCATTGGGGGCAACCTCTACGGTAAACCCGCTATCTTCTAGATACGCTTGGACTGCGTCCCGTAAACCTGGTTCGTCATCCACCAAGAGTAAGTAGCCGGACATGATGCCTCCTTGGACATGGGTGAAAATAATAAATCACCATTACTATCAACCATTGTGCAGTAGTACGGCTCAGGATGCGAAACTCAGCGCTCAACACAACGAATTTTCTATTTCCATCTGTCAGTTCAAATCCCGATTATTTCAAATCTCCACCATTTCAAGATAAACATCGCTCATTGAAGCGTTGAAGAAAAACATACACCCGTCTTGGCTACGGGGTGCATGAACGGAGCCAGGGTTCGATCTGATATAGTCTCCAGCACCATAAATTTCCGTTCCAATCCTTAAGTCACCACTAATCATGTAGATTTCCTCAACACCTCCATGGCGATGGGGCGGATACTCCATCCCAGGTTCTGCTTTTAAGACCCCTGATATTCGTCGCGCAATGGGATCGGTATAAAAGATCGAAATCTCAACGCCAGGAACGGGATGAACCCTCCACTCAATATCTTGAAATCTTACGGATAGCAAGGGATGATTGGGTGCGGTTTCAGGACTAGATGAAACATCTTCAGGGGGTGCTAGTCCCAAGGTGTTAAATAACCGTCCCTTTAGATCCTTTGACAGGGCTACAGGCTCAGCACGGTAGGCCAACGCCATTGCTGCCTCTTGATACTGGGCCAACTCTTCTGCCAGTTCTGAGGTCTCCATTATTTGCTGTTCTACCCAAGCACGTTCATTCTCGTCTAGTAGATCTAGGACGTAGAGGGGGGCAAGATCGCAGAAGCAGTCGTGAGCAGAGTTCATAGGGGCAAGGATATAGAAGTAAAGGAGATGGGGAGGATGGTGCAGAAGGTTGGCTGAAATTTATAAATAGGTCTCGGTTTGTTCTACAGAGGCTTTCTCCTAATAACAATTAAAATTGACAAATCGAATTAAATTCGGGGTTTTCTCAAAGCTTTGGCGCTAGCTCAGTGCAGTTCTCAATTTATTTAAACCTAGGCGGACTCTTGTTTTTACGGTGCCCAAAGATAAACCAGTTTGTTTGACAATTTCACTTTGGGTTAAACCTTGATAGTAGGCTAACTCAATCACTAAGCGCTGCTCTGGTGGCAGAACCTTCAACGCGGCAATAACGCGCTCCCGTCGCTCGGCAATTAGTACACCCTCAATAGGGTCTACGCTGGATTGTGCGGACTGGATCTGCGCCAGTTGGTCACAGACTTCTGGGGAGGGTAGGCTGCGCTGGCGTTTGCGCAGGCGATCCAGGATACGGCTGCGGGTCAGCATGAATAGCCAGGTATCAACTCGCGCTTTTTTGGGTTCATATCGCTCTGCGATTCGCCAAACCTGAGCAAAGACATCAATGATAACTTCCTCACTTTCTTCTTTCAAGCCGAGGCTTTTTATGGAGAAGGAATAGAGAATTTGAGCATAGCGACTGTACAGAGTGGATAAGGCAGATTGATCCCCTTGGGCAATTTTTAAGACTAATGATTCGTCATTCACTGAAGAATCAGGCTCCATTCAATGACTATGGGATGAGATTACTGAGCATACATTATCTCATCCACTTTGGTGTCTCAGGCATCTCTGAGTATGGAAACTACGAGGCTCAGGAGGGTGGGGCTATGCGTGCTATCGAACAAAAGCGCTAAAAAAGTGACCCAGAGATCCAATGGTGGATTGGTGGCGTATTCCTCAACAGAAGGAGCGATCGCCCATAACGTTGCCAAAGCCATCGCCCATCGAAATCGACTGGTCTTAGGCGGCTGACCACTCTGAATAACGCTAATTAGGAGTTAAAACCCCATGAATGAGTATCAATATGACCTAGAACACCCTCGTCGCAAAGGGGTTTCCCGTCGCGATGTATTGGTGACGGGGGGGATGGCAGGCGTAGCGGGTGGCATTGTAAGTGCCCTCGGTTTGCCGATGTTTACAGGACGAGCGGATGCGGCCAGTGGGGGCGATATCAAAATCTTAAATAATGCGCTTTTCTACGAGCATCAGGCCATTTGGGCCTATAGCTTTGCCGCTGGTAAGCTCTCCAATACGGATGTAGGGAAGGCGGTGTTGGCGATCGCCTTAGCCAACCAGTCGGATCATAAGCAGCACCGTGATTTGCTCACTTCTGCCATCAAAAGTTTAGGCGGTATCCCTGTGAAGGCTGAGACCAGCTACGATGTATCGTCTTATATCAAAAATGGGGAGGGCAATGTGGACAACGATGTGAATATTGCAAAGCTGGCCCTGGCCCTGGAGACCGATGCGGCGATCGCCTACACCCAGGAAGTCGCTAAGCTCAAAACCCCAGCATTGATAAGCGCTGGAGCCAGTATTGGCAGCACAGAGTCAGCCCATGCGACGGCGATTCGGGCTGCGTTTGTCTCATTGGGCGTTAAGATTCCGGTGGTGCCAGCGGCGTTTGTCAACGCAGATAATCGCAGGGCTTGGGTGCTGAAGGTGTAAGTAATTGTTGAGTAGTCTTGAACACTCTGAATTACCCCAGCAGTTCTGATTATGGGAATTTAAACGAAATAGTCTTTGAATGAAAAGACTTACACCATGTACTCCCCCCCTCAATCCCCCCTTGGTGAGCTACCGTGTACACACAAGTCGGCGTGACAATGCTCAGTACCTCAGATCCCCCTCAACCCCCCTTAAAAAGGGGGGAGAAGAGAAGGAATATGAGTAGATCCCCCCTTTTTAAGGGGGGCAGAGGGGATCGAGTGCAAGGTTTCACAGTTCTTCAGACTTGT
>JANLSD010000367.1:0-2862 GCA_031362245.1 Acaryochloridaceae cyanobacterium OTE_25_metabat_464
TCTGACCGAGTTCTTGGTTGAGTCGTTCAATTAGTGAATCTATTTTTGGCGGAACTGACATCTAACCGAAAGCCTGGAAATATCGATATTCTTAGCTTACCAGAGTATTTAATGGACAAGAACGATTGCCCAATCAACGCACTGCGGACTCTTGGTGCGTCACCGCTCTGAAAGAGCTAGCTATCGCCAAACCCCAGCAGCCATAGAAAGACTGCGATCACCCCTCATGTACTGACGCAAAACGAGGCGATCGCCCAATCGAAGCACTGCGATCGCTCTATTCCCAGGTGCTTGGGATAGGGATACAATCTTGTCTTTAACTTGTCACCGATGCGTTCTATCGAATTTTCCTGCAAAAAAGAAGGCACTGTCGGTAAAATGATCAAAGGTTCGCTTTATGGGAAATTACTGTGACACTGACATCCGTCTCTCCTTCTGCAACATCCAGCAGCAATACTTCAGAAACTCAGCTCCCAGATGCGCTGGGTCGCTTTGGCATCTTCGGCGGCAAATATGTCCCCGAAACCCTCATGCCCGCCCTGAGCGAACTCGAAGCAGCCTATTACCAGTATCGTAAAGACCCATCATTTCAAAGCGAACTCAACGGACTGCTCAAAGATTACGTCGGTCGGCCTAGCCCGCTCTACTTTGCCGAGCGCCTGACCCAACACTACGCCCGTCCCGACGGCACAGGGCCGCAAATTTATCTCAAGCGCGAAGACCTCAACCACACGGGTGCCCACAAAATCAATAACGCCTTAGCCCAGGCTCTCCTGGCTAAGCGCATGGGCAAACAGCGCGTCATCGCTGAAACCGGAGCCGGACAGCATGGCGTGGCAACAGCGACAGTCTGCGCCCGCTTTGGCCTTCAGTGCGTGATTTATATGGGCATTCATGACATGGCCCGTCAAGCCCTCAACGTCTTTCGCATGAAGCTGATGGGAGCAGAAGTTCGTCCCGTCGCAGCAGGCACAGGCACCCTCAAAGATGCCACCTCAGAAGCCATCCGCGACTGGGTGACAAATGTCGAGACCACCCACTACATTTTGGGTTCCGTTGCAGGGCCACACCCCTATCCCATGATGGTGCGAGATTTCCACGCCATTATTGGCGAAGAAACGCGGCGGCAGTGTCAAGAAAAGTGGGACGGTCTACCCGATATCCTCCTCGCCTGTGTGGGTGGCGGCTCTAATGCGATGGGCCTATTCCATGAGTTTGTAAAAGAGCCAACCGTTCGTCTCATTGGGGTTGAAGCCGCAGGAGAAGGCGTAGAAACTGGACGCCATGCCGCGACCCTCACCCACGGGCAGGTGGGTGTACTCCACGGAGCCATGAGCTATCTGCTCCAGGACGATGATGGACAAGTCCAAGAAGCCCACTCCATTAGCGCAGGTCTCGATTACCCCGGTGTAGGGCCAGAGCACAGCTATTTCAAAGACTCAGGCCGTGCCGAATACTACAGCGTGACCGATGCTGATGCGATCGCCGCCCTCCAACGCCTCTCTCAACTGGAGGGAATTATTCCAGCGCTGGAGACCAGCCATGCGATCGCCCATCTAGAAACCCTATGTCCTCAACTCGAAGGTAGCCCTCGCATCGTGCTCAACTGTTCTGGACGGGGCGACAAAGATGTACAGACCGTGGCGGCCTACTTAGAACAACATCCTTCTAATTGACCCAAACTCATGACTTCCGCGCCCACGCCATCCTTGTATCTTGAGGATTGCGTGGGTATTGTCGATTCTTCAAGGGTTGGGCCTGGGATTAAAAGTTTTTCAGGGAACAGCTTAAGCTCGGAATCAATGTTATTCTACGTAGAAAGATTATTGCTTTGACACACACAAAAAGCACTTTGTCATGTTTTAGCTTTTACGCCTGAAGATTAGGGGGGTTCAAACTCAATCACACTATTGAACCTATCACTATGCGTCGTTTTGCAAAAAGTACAGTGCTGGCCCTATCGCTTCTAGTGGGCATTGAGCTGGGAAACACCTACAGCATCCAGCTTGCAGAGAATCTCCCCAGCCGTGAAGTGTTTGACCAATACTTTGGAGTGCTCAGTCCCTTGGCCAAGCAGTTTTATCTGTTGCACTACAAGCATGTCAAGGTCGATTCAATTTCTTAGTCTTACCCGTTGCGGGCATCCTTTTGACACTGCATCCTTCTCACACAGTTGCCTTGGATGGCAGCATTGCTGCCGCGAGCCTTCGGAAAGTATCAGGAAATATACTGGGATTGTTCGATATTTTTTCAAGCGAACCACCCAAAAATTCAGAGCAGGAGAACTGGAATAAGACTTGCTCTCGTAAAAAGCGCTTGGTGTATAGGTTTTGATGTTTATAAAGTTTTAAGATTCATCCATACAAAACTCGGTATTTTCGCGGTTTTGATTCCCCGCCATTTCATAGAAGATGGAGACAGGTCAAGAACAACACGATTTACGCAGGAGTTAGACGGTGGGCACTCATCTTGTCTCAGAAATTCTCGAAACCATAGCGCATAATCTCTGTGTGGGTGCCACATTACTAGAATGTGTAGAGTCCGAATCTCAGCAACTAGAGCCAGAAGTACGCAATAAACTTGCGCTCATTCACGTAGGCTTAGCAATGGCGTTGGATGCCCTCCAAAGCACAGAACTTCAAACCTGCGGGGGATTCGACGATTAATGTGATTTCTAGGAAAGAGCATACCCTCCCAATCATCACAGAGCACAATCTTTAGATAGGGCTTGCTGAAAAAGCATAGAAGATAAGAGTTTCAGTGCATCTGAGCGAAAAAGGGGTTGAAAAGTGCAAGAGAAAAGGGAGAAAATGGTCAAAACCCTTGCATATGAGACGGCATGTATCGGATTTCACCTCCAGG
>JANLSD010000368.1:0-16700 GCA_031362245.1 Acaryochloridaceae cyanobacterium OTE_25_metabat_464
CCTGGAGGTGAAATCCGATACATGCCGTCTCATATGCAAGGGTTTTGACCATTTTCTCCCTTTTCTCTTGCACTTTTCAACCCCTTTTTCGCTCAGATGCACTGAAACTCTTATCTTCTATGCTTTTTCAGCAAGCCCTACTTAGTGACCTTTACCCATGATGCGTTGGGCAGTCGATTTGAAGAAGAAGGCGATCGTTCATTCCATCTCACCCGACATCTGCAATATGACTGTACCCCACGCCTAGATCATCAGTTCGTGCGCTTAGATCACTATGACGAACACGCCCAAGCCATTATCAACAACTATGTGGGCGTGTTGAGCTTCACAGACAAAGTAGAAGCTTGGTCTAGCGGGTATCAACAGCTCCGGTACCTGTGGAACCTGATTAGCCATGATTCGGTGAGCGATACCGAGATTTATTGCCAGCTTATTGCTGCGGATAAGTCTCAAACGGCAAAGCAAGCCTCAACGTTATATCAGCAAGCAATGCTGGATGCTCAAAATGCATCGGAAAAGACCCGATATCAAGCCAGGGCAGAAACCCAGATTGAAGAGACGAAAGCGTTGATGATGGGACTGTCTCAAGGGGATGCACCCTGTTTGATTGGGGCCTGTATGTTGGTGCATCGTCCCTCTTTGCCAGAGCTAGAGAGAGCCTGTCTTGACATTAGAACCAAGCTAAGACCCAACAAAATTGAGCGCGAACGCGATGTTGCTTCGCGCATCTGGCTGCAAACCACCTTCTGCGATACGAACCCATTGATGCGGATACCAGGCGTGGGCGATCTGCGCTTTAAGTATCAAGCCCATGAAGTGCCTGGGATGTTTCCGTTGATTGCAACGAAAAGCCCAGACAACATCGGTGTGGAGTTTATTGCCAGAGATGGTGGAACGCCCTACTGCGTTGATTTATTCAGTCAGGGTAAAGAAAAGCACCTGGGTATTATTGCGGGTCATCGTTCCGGCAAATCGGAGACGGCGATCGCATTCTGTACCCATGCCCTGAGTCAGGCTATCCCCGTCACGGTGATGGACTATCCGACCAAGGATGGAACCAGTAGCTTTTATCACTACGCTCAATACGTGGGCGGGGCGTACCTGGATATTGGTAAAGAGTCCATCAATATCTTAGAAATTCCTGACTTCCGTGGGTTTTCAAAAGAAGACCAAGAAGAGCGCTTCAAGGACTTCTCGCAGTTTTGCCAAGTCCAGATTATGGCGCTCCTCAACCCAGACCCTGAAGATTACCAGCTCAAGCAAGGGGTTTCCGATGTTCTGGATCTGGCGCTAGGGGTTTACTTCGGTGATGGCCTGATTCAACAGCGGTACACAAAGGCAATTACTGAAGGCTTTGGCACTGAGGCGTGGCAAGATACGCCTACCCTCGTTGACTTTGCTGAATTCTGTATCCGCGAACGTCTGCCACTGCAAAACCTGAGCAATAAGAATCTAGACCTAGACCGAATCCTGTCCTTCATCCAGCGGCGGTTTGCCGCTAAGTTAGACCCGCAAAAGCCCATCGGTCATGCGATTGCACGACCCTCAACGGTTCGCACCGATTCCCTGTTCACCGTCTTTGCGCTGCGCAATATGACGGACGAGGATTCAGCCGTCTATAGCCTAGCGGCTTTCTCTGTGGCGGCAAGGCGATCGCTCCAATACGAGCGCTCTTTTGTGGTTTTTGACGAAGCACAACAGCTTGCGGGATATGAAGGGATTTGCGAACTGGCAAAAACGTTCTTAACCACGGGCGGTAAGCAAGGTGTACGGGTGTGCATGATCACCAATGACTTTGATGCGCTAGTGCAGTCTAAAGCGGGGAGTAGCTTTGCTGCGACCCTTAATATTCGCCTGCTCGGTCGGCTTGAGCATCATGACGCAGAAGCGGTGGGCAAAGCGTTCAAGATTCCTGATGAAATCATGTCTCCGACGACGGATCATCGATTCTATCTCGATAAGCAGACCCTATCGTCATCGTGGTTATTGGTTGAGGGCGCGAAGTACACCTATCTGCGTCGCTATGTGCCGCCTAGGGCCATGAGCTTGAGCGCATCGAATATCTGGGAGCGCAAGGTGCGCCAGTGGTATTTCGAGCGTTACGGAATGCAGGAAGGTCTGCGCCGTTTCTCTGAGGTCCATATCCTCAGCCTCAAGACGGGTGAACCGTTAAGCGTTCCAAGTGAGGAGGTTCCCATTGCGGTATAGAAAGCAGATTTTAGCTGCATTTGCGGCCCCATTGATAGCCCTTGCCCCAGTTCGTCCATCAATGGCGGTGCCCATTTTCCCACAACCCCCGATGGCGTTTGCGTTCAGCGATTTGAGCGGGATGCTCGATCAGTTTATGCCAATGCTGGATGACTTTCTCCAAGATTACATGGGCGGCTTTTTTGGAGACAATTTCGGGCTATTTCAGTCGGTGTTTGATAACGTTTTTGGTCAGCTTCTGGGTGGCGGTACTTTTAGCATCGGTAATGCCTTAGGTGGAGCGGTTGGCCCTGCTGCTCAGAAAATTGCAGGGGCGACAGGTATCAACCAAGGATTGATCCAGCAGGGGTTAGGGGGTGTCGTCAATGGTAATGGTCAGCAGGTTCTACAGTCGGGCATCAATATCCTGAATCAGTACCTCAATCCGTCGGGTAACAATGTTGCTGGTGTTCCGGCTACGGTTTATAACCCCAATAGCCCAATCGGGAGTGGGGGGACGACAGGTAATGGCTATCCCTCGACGACCAATTCTAACGGGACAAGCTCTGGTAGTGGTACGAGTGGCCTTCCTTCCGGTGGTGTTTCCGGTTCTAGCGGCGGAACTGGGTCAAACAGTGGCAGTAGTTCTGGTAATTTGTCTTGCGCCTACATGTCCTCTTGTGTGGGTTCGCTCCCATCTGTCTATACCCAGGCATTTGCGGATGCAAGGGGCGATATGGGAATTCCTGATCCCAACTATGTACGCGGCAAGATTTATGATGCCGCTATTGATGGACTAATACCGGACAACTTTGTTAGCAACCCTTCAACAGGTGCATTCTTTGTCGCCAATGAAGTGGATAGACAGTTTACTCGTGCCAGTGCAGGAGCATACCTCTCCAAAGAAGGGCAACACGCTCAAAAGTTGAGCAACGATTCGACCCAAAAGCTGCTTGAGGCTAAACAGAAGATCGTGCAAGCCGGAGTCAAAGCAAAAAGCTCTCAGAATGTTCTTAAGTCGCTACTGGCTGCAACCTCGATTGGCACCGAACTCCAAGGCGCTCAGTTGGGAGTGCAAAAACAGGCTCAAAACGACAATCAATGGCTGAAGCTCAATACCGCCAATATTTCTGCTGCTGCGGATCAAGAGCGCAGAATCCGAGATTCGGAGCTATCTTCTCAAACCTATTCGACCCTTTACCAAACGATGACCGTGTATACCCCGTATTAAAACTATGCTGAAACGAAAATCTCTGCGTCTGGTTTGGAATTTTCGCAATCAATGCCCGACTAAGTTCGGTATTGCCTTGATGGGATTCCTTGCGTTTTTAATCGTGGGCATTCCCCCTTGGGACGCAGCAGCAAGAGCCGTTGATGTAAATGGCATTATTCAGTCGGCTAATAATGCGTCAAATACTGCGCGGGATACCTCGAACAATATCTGGGATCATATTTTTAACGATCCAAGCCCTGAGTATTTGGTCGTGGTCTGGATGGCTGGCATCATTGGCGCAATATTGTTGATGCTCGTGGCCTTTCAGTGGATTGCGGAAGCCTCTAAAGACAACTCAGATGCAGTCTTGATTGAAACAGTGCAGAAGACCTTTGTTTGGATCATGATACTGCTTCTTGCTATTGGGTTTCAGGGTAAATTGTTCGCCATTGGTGTTCGGATGGAGAAGGCCGTCGCGGATGGATTTATCAAAAAAACCGACCAGTTTATGGAATCAGGCCGTAAATACAGAGAAGCTGTTGCCCTGACCAATATGCCGAACGTGATGGCACCGCAAATTAAGCAGTGCGAAGGCAAGGTCATGCAGGAGCAAATGCAGTGTTTAGACCAAGCCTATAAAGAGGGAACCAAGATCCTGGCGGCATACCGTCAACGTTTTCCTGGCGACCCCGACTGGTTGCAACGATGGGATAAGCGTCTTGAGCAGGTAAAAGATTATGCAATGAGCGGTAAGCACAACGCATTTGATGTCGCTGCAACTGGCTTTTGGGCATTTGTTTCGCCTGAATGGGAAGTGATGGTCACGGGGCTGGCGAATGGCTTTGCTCAGATGATTTTCTTTGTCGTCGATATTTTGATTGTCGTTGTGGGGATGTCCGGCCCGTTGGCGGCAGCAATCTCGCTAATGCCCGTCCCTGACTTTAAGAAAGGATTTGTCACTTGGCAAGTCGGCCTACTGACATTATTCGGCTACAAATGGGCATTGATGCTCGTGAATGGCATATCAGCAGACTTTTTGCTCAATGCTAGTGCCGATGTCAATACGATTTGGTTTGGAATCGCCACAGGTTTAGCACTTCCCCTTTTCTTGATTGTTGCTGCAATTTTTTCAGCGACTTCTTTGCTTAGCGCATTTTCAAGTATTACTCGGACGGCTGCTGGCAAGGACAAAAAAGCGCCAACACCTTCTGGCGGCGGTGGTCAATCGCCACCGCCTAAAGGAGCCTCTGCTGCATCCCAACCTCAGCTCGTTCGCTAAAAATGTTCGCTTTTTACGCTGAGTTGCCATACCGATTTAGAACCCATTGGTTTTTGCTTTATGCAACTCTTAAAAAACAAATCTGACGTTTTAGAAGAAGCGTTCGACGATACTACTCAAGACGATCCAAGAGACCGCATCATTTTCTTTGGTGTCCTTCTGCTCTTGGGAATTGGAGCGTTCACGTTATTAAATACCATAGTCAGCGCCTTTCTGTTATTCAAGGCTCCCCCTAGCCTCGTGCGCGATACTCGCACAGGTGAGGCGTTTCAGGTCACGCCCAGCGATCCGAACGCCAGAGAACCCAATGAAATCCTGTCATTCCTTGTTGACCGAGTACGAAAGCTCCACACCTGGACGGGCACGATTCCCAGCAAAAAAAATCCTGGCTTACTGGAGCGAGATCCTGGAATGAATATTTCTGGAAAAAGCTCAACCCGCAAAATTCCAACCCCAGTCTATGAAGCATCCTTTTCAATCGGTGAAGCGATTCGGATTCCCATTCTCGAAAAAATATCGGATCAGGTTCCTCAAGATATTTTTCAGAACGACCCCGCTAATATGCTTTCCAACAAATACGTGCTTTTAAACGAGCGCTATTGGGGTACGCCCAAAAAGATTGCAGATAACCGATGGGAAACGCTGCTGATTGCGGACATTAATATGTTCAACCCTGAATTTCCGCAAGGTAAGTTGATTGGTCGCTTTAATAAACGGATCTTTGTCTCTTCGTTGCCCTCTGTGCCCCTACTCGTCAAGGAGAACCCCTTTGAGTTTTTAACCTTTGTTAATCGCAAAGAAAGGTTAGTGATTGATTCAATTCTTGATTATGACCGTGGAGGAAAAGTTAATGCACCCAGATAATCCCAATACAACCGTCGAAAAGCCTATCGATGCCCAAGATGCACAGCCAGCTACCCAGCCCAAGCAAGAAGGGGTAGACCTTGCGGCACTTGCTGCCGACTATCGCGTCCGTCATCCACGGTTTTCGGCACCCGCTCAAGTCAATGCGCCCCCAGTCGATCTGACGACTGAAGAAATCCCTACCCTAGAAGCGCCACCCTCAGAACAAAAACTGTACCTGACGGAAACTGGCTCAGGTGACAGCACCAAAAAAACCTGGCGTGACTCTAGCTATAACCGATTGATTGTGATGGGCAGCATCTTTGGTGTGGGTGCTGTGGTATTAGGTCTGATGTTCAACATGAAGTTGCCAAACGTCAGGACAGCTTCGGTCTCCATGTCCGAAAAAAACCAACTCAAGACTCTAAAGACCCTGAATTTGCAGGTGATGGTGATTATGCGGCGCAAGCTGCATTAGCGGGTCAAGATGGAGCTTACGGAACTGCGAAGCAGGCTTCTGGTCATGGCTATGGCTCAGGTAAAAAGCCTAGTCCGAACCTTAAAAAGCCGATCGCCTCAAAAACGCCCGTCATTCGTACAACTCCAGCCCCTGCGGTGCGCTCGTCTTTGCCTTCCACGATGGCCTATAACCCCACACCCGTTCGTCGCTCTTACGTGCCTCCGACGGACGATATTCCGGCTTATCGTCCTACTCGACGTTACGCTCCTGCGATCTCCCCTGCTTCTGCTTCTCAACCATCGGTACCATCTGTTCCCGCTGGGCCTAAGCAGAGTCCAGAAGAACGGCGTTTGGCTGCAATTGCTGCGACATCTAGCAGTGGTGGATCTGTTGCTAAAGGGGATATGGTGGCTTCTGAGCAAGATCCTGTCCAGACATCCCAGAAAGGTGGCTATCAAGAAGCAACTTATTTGGCTTCTGAATCTGCTGTTTTAGAAGGTATTCCTCAGCAGCTCATCAGTCGTTCCCAAAAGGCAAAAGGTCGGTTGCTTCTAGGGGTAGCCTTCACGCCTGGAGATACCGAATCTCTGGACGGACAACCCATTGAGGTTGAAATCAAAGATCCGATGGAAAGTGGTTTACCTGCTGGCGCTCGGATTGTGGCGACGGTTGATTTCCCTAAATCTCAGGGGCAAATGAAGAGCGCTGTGATTCGGCTAACGCCAACCGCAATAGCGATTGGGGATGCTGAATATCCGTTGCCTAAGGGGGTTGTGATTCTCACGGGTGAAAACGGTAAGCCTCTGATTGCCAAGCGCCAGGGCAGCGAGTTTTTAAGATCTTTGAACTCTACCTTTAAGACGGTGCTCAGTGGTAGTCTCGGCGGACTCACCTCTCTTGCCTTTGGAAATGGGACGGGTATTTTGTCATCTCTTGGCGGTGCAAATGCTCTAAGTGGTTTGACCAATTTGAATAAGGGTACTGGAACGCAGCAACCTACAGAAATTCTGGCCCTGCGCGAGAACACCGTCATTCAAATCAATATCGTTAAGCCGTTATCGCTGCCTGAGACTCAAGCGAATGCTGACGTTGCACCAGAACCAGTGACGGCTGTGCCAGGACAAGTGTCTGGCGAATCAGTTGCAACCTCGCCTGAGCCGACGATGTTTACCCAAGACCTCACCGATGCTGAATTGATGGCGATAGCTACGCACCAAGAGTCCGCCAACCAGGCATCAGAGTCGCAATTGAACCCGCAACCCGAACAGCCTCAACCAGAGGTCGTTCAACCGGAGGTGACTTATGTTCAATAGGAAATGCGCCCTTGCCTTCCCGCTGGTCTTAGCTCTGTCGCTTCCAGCGTTTGCTGGGTTTTCTAAAAACGTCACCCAAGAAGATGCGCTCGATGGTCGCGTTCCTGTGGTGGTTGCGGCTGAAGGGGGCGGTACTATTCTTGATTTTAGTGAAACCCAAGAGACCATCAAGAAAGTGACGATTGACGATCCCTCAAAGGTGATTGTCGATTACACGTCGCCTCTACCAGTCGTGCGGTTATTTCGTGGCAATATTCCTGCGGGTGATATCCCCTCCGTCAAAAAAACTCAGCTTACCGTTGTTACTCAAGATAGTGATAAGGGATATCACACCTATATTTTTTCTGTAACGCCCTCGATTAAGCCTGCGATCTACACCAAGCTTGTCGTGGGTGGCGTTTCGAGGATGAAGCTCACGGGGGTACTAGCTTCTGCCTCCTCTGGTGCTACTCAAGCCCAACGGCAACGAACGCTGGTTGACCCTCAGCTTAAGGGGCGGGTACGAAAATATTTGCAGCTCACCCAGGCTGGAATGTCAGAGCGTAAAGCGGCGAAAAGAGCAGGGATCTCGATGGCCCTGGTGCAACGATTGGCGGTTCTCGGTCAAGGCTCTGTTCAAGTGGTTCAGTCATTGCCTACGGCTCAACCGTCGCTTCTGCCTGTTCCGGTGGCTCCTGTGCCGACTAGCCGTTCAGTCGCACCGACACAACCCATCGAGCCGCCTAAAATGGCCCAGGTTTTGACTCCCGCGTCTGTCCCTAAGCCCAGTTCAAAACATAAGCGTAAGTCTCGCCACGACAAGCAAGCGTTGAGTCTAAAAGTTGTCGTTCAGGCTGCTGTAGCAAAAGTCCCTGAGCGTCAGCCTGAGCCTCAAGCGATCGCGCTTTCTGACGCTAAGGCTAAACCTGCGGCTACCGTTGTGCCTACCAAGCCAGCGATCGCCAAGGTCAAGCTTATTAGTCACCAAACCTATGCAAACGCGCTCTCGCGGGGTCTAAACCAAGCTCGAATTAATGGCAAAATCCGCTACGGTTCAAATAAATGGTACTCAGTCAACGGTGCCATTCGGATATTGCGTCGTGGTGGGTCTTTGGGTCGGGCGATCGCCGTTTCGGGAATAAAAAAAGATGGGTTCATGAAGTTGCTCAGCGACGGGGGCTTAGCGGTGTGAAGCTTAAGCCCTTGCTTGCCGCAATTCTCTTCTTCTTGGCTTATGTGCCTTGCCCAGCTAAAGCCCAAGATGACTTTGATATATCGAGCAGCCCTAGCGCTTTAGTTTCTCAGGCTTCCGATATCTCTAACTTCACCTATTCTTTTGCGGACATGGGTGCGATTCAAAGCTCTGGGTCAATGAACTACCCTAACATTGGACAGATTTCTTGGGCCTCAGGGACAAGACCTGAAGACCTATTTACGGTGGGTATGCTGAGTGATTACGGATTTCAGAATCTGTCGCTCAATCAAATTCAGTCCGCAACGGGTCAGCCCGTAACTAATGCTTCTCTTGCCGCATTTCCATTAGTGCAAACGCTCACAGTCTCGCAACTGACTCAAGCGATTCCAGGACTGGCACAAACGCCCCTTGATCAGGTTCCACCCATTGCAGCATTGGCTCAACAACAAGGCATATTGAGCGGTGGTACCATTGGCAGCATTGCTCCAATGCTTCAAGGCCCATTAGGACAGCTTGGCGGAGATTTAGCTAATTTTGGCATTAGCCAGATTCCAGGACTTAGCGATACTTCATTAAGTAACCTGCCTGGAATAGATACTGCTAAAATCTCCGATATTCCAGGGTTGAGTCAGTTTCCTTTGATAAATCCACTTTCTATAAAAGACTGGTTTGTACCCTTTGATATTGGGTATGGCATGTCGCCCTGTGGTGGTGGCGACTGTCACGAGCGAAATATTGACAATACCGCGAGTGGTAATGCTGAGAACATGAGCATTCCCTGTCTGGGAGCAGAACAATCCTGTGCTCACATCGAGGTCAAGCGTAACTTTCTTGCCCCGACCAAAAATATTCGGTGGATCTCGAAAGAACAGCAGGTTTCTGGTGGCTCAGGACTCGGCGCTGCAATCTGCGACAAAGAGCCAACGGGCAGATTTCCGCTTGGCAAAAATCCTAAGGTGGTGCTAGAGAAAGTTGATGAGGGTGCTGGCAGTATTGAATTTGCGCTTTATTTCTCAGTCCATGTAGATCTAGACGATTCCGATAGCGCTCATTGCATTGGCCCATTTCCCATGCCATTCTTTGGCAGTGCGAAAGAGGGAGAATGGATTTTGTTTGGGCCTGATACGGTACCCAAGGATAGCCCGTTTGCGAGTATGGGTGGCGGGGGGCCGAATGGGGGTGGCAACTATGGTGCTAGCTGTGTTACGAGTAGCGGTTCAACGGCCTCCACCTATAAGGGTATCAATATCGCAGCATTTAAGAATGCGATCGCCTCTGTTGAATCCCTCGGCTCAGGCGGATATTCTGCGATCGGGGTTTGGGTGGACGATGGCGCGGGAAATCAAGGGCGTGGATTGGGTAAGTATCAATTCATGAGCTATGGCCCCGCCCGTGGCATCATTGCCAGCAAGCCAGGGGGACAAGCGTTTTTGAATGCCGTTAATGCTGGCTCCATCAATACATCAGCGATGGGTGCTCAGCTCACTCAATTTTTTACAAATGCGGAGCAGGAAGCCTTAATGGATGACCAGATAAAGGCTTTAGTTGACGCTGGAATGGCCCAAGGGTATTCAGGAGATGGGTTAATCACCCGCATGGCTGAAATGCATGAGGGAGGGACAGCTTCAAGACCTGGGATTGATTCAAAATATTCGTCCGCCGTGCTTGCGGCCTTTAGTTCAGGTGCCTGTGTTGCGGGGAGTGGCAAATCAACAGGGAAATTTAGATACCCAGTCAAAAATCCATATGTGACAAGTCCATTTGGGCCGCGAAACATCGGGCATGGTGCATCCACCTATCATGGCGGAATCGACTTTGCGGCAGGTGTTGGCGATCCAATAATGGCGGCGGATGGCGGAACCGTTTCGTTCGCAGGCTGGGCTTATAACTGCGGGAATATGGTTACAATTACCCATGCCAATGGCTTTTCTACCGGATATTGCCACCTCAGTCAAATTCAAACGGCTGTAGGGACTCCGGTTAGTGCAGGTCAGGTTATCGGCCTAGCTGGTGCCACAGGAAATGTCACAGGCCCTCACCTTCACTTTATTGTTAAGCAGAATGGAGTAGCTATTGATCCTGCCCTTTATCTTCCTTAATAACCATGAATCGAAAATTTCTTATTTGTGCTTCTATGTCTGGCGCAATAGTAGCTGGTCTAGGTCTTTATTTTTTATTACGATCTAACAATTCTGTTTCAGCGAAACCAACTTATAAAACCCTGAGTCAGGCTGCTGGTTTTCGCAGCAATCGTATCCCCTACACCGACATAAAATGCCTTGCAGCATTTGCGGAAGGGGCTGAAGGCCCAATAAAATCTGCATACCTTATCGAGGAGAAAAAACACATAAGTCCGAAAGGTGTCCCTTACCGAGATCTTCTGGTTGCAGTGGAAGTTTCTGACCCTGTAAATACTTATTACGCTTTAGCTATAGTTGACTATCGTAAAGGCAATTGCTCAACTTATGCGTCTGGTTCCGCGCCTGAAGATCCAGCAGCACTTAGTCGCACTTTTACGCCTGCAAGAGCAAGAGAAATCCAGGTTACTTGGGATAAATGGAGATTAAAAAATATCCCCAACTGGCGTAAGACTCAACAGGATTACCTAAACGGTAAAAAGGTGATTTTGACAGACGAAGATGTATATTCGCTAAAACTACTAGGCTATAAACTTCCTAAGACGTGGAAACAAATTAAGTGATCAAAAAACTATCTTGTCCAGAACAATCGCCGCATTGTCTGTGGCAAAGCGATCACACTGCTCCCGCTCAATCCCCCGCAAAGCGATCGCCCCAGTCGCTCTAGCAATGGTAAAGCTTAAGTTATGGCATCCGGTACAATAGCTTCATGTTTGACCCGACCTGTAAATTCTTAGCTGAAAGCTTTCCTGCTGATTTTGCCACTTGGTTGCTCGGTGAAGCCGTCATCCTGACAAAACTCAGTCCGACTGAATTGTCGTTGGAACCAATTCGTGCCGATTCATTGATATTACTGAGTTCAGATAGGGTGATCCTTCATATTGAATTCCAGACCGAACCAGATCCCACTATGCCTTTTCGGATGGCAGACTATCGGATCAGACTACTTCGACGATTCCCTGACAAAGAAATCAGGCAGATTGTCATATATCTGAAGCCCACTGGATCTGAGCTTGTTTTTCAGACTGTCTATGAAGTACCAGGGCTTCGCGCTGAATTTGAAGTGATACGGCTCTGGGAGCAACCCACTGAACCCTTTCTAGAATCGACGGGTTTATTGCCGCTTGCTGTTTTGACAAACACCTCAGACAAAGCTCAAACCCTGCGTCAAGTGGCGGCTAAAGTCGATGCAATCCCAGAGAAACGAGTTCAAAGCAACGTAGCGGCTTCTGCGGGGATTCTGGCAGGGTTATTATTAAAGAGAGACTTCATCAATCAGGTTCTCAGGAAAGATATTATGCAGCAATCTGTGATTTATCAAGAAATTGAAGAGGGTGGTGTTCTCAAAGGTGAACTATCCCTAGTCTTGCGCCAACTCACCCGTCGCATCGGTGACGTGTCTCCAGAAGTGCGATCGCAGATTCAATCCCTATCGCTCACCCAGATCGAATCGCTTGGTGAAGCCCTGCTGGATTTTTCGCAACCCTCAGATTTGGTGAATTGGTTGGAGCAAAACGAAAGCGCTGGACAGGGCTAATCTAGGATCCCTTTAATCTCCAGCACAAGCCAAGGGGTCAGTTGCAAAATGTTCGGTCTTATCTATTCTTGGACACAACGAATAAGAGATCATCTCAAAGCAAAAGGAGACCCCAATGGGATTAACCGCAGAAATCGCTCAAAAAGTACCTGACTTCATCGTCCGCAATAACAAGCTGAGACGACTTCCGGCTTTGCCATTAAACTTCGCATTTAGCGAAACCCAGGTTTTGGTTGATGGATTACCGTTTCTGATTGCCAGTAAGGGTGAAATCGTTCATGAAATTAAACTCCCAGAGGGGATAAGAATTCTGACGTTAGAAATCATGCTGGATGAAGAAGTGGCGGTACAGATTGCAGAAGGCGAGCTGCTGCTCAATCGCCTGCATCCAGACTATCAGCTCGATGTGCTTGCGCCAATCAGAAAATACGGCCTTGTGGACTAGGGAGAAAGCCGATGGAAACACACCCTACAGAAGACCATCAACATCAGGCGATGCAATCGGCTACAAAGGCCAAGACTACCGCAGTAGCAATGGCTGCATTCACAGCAGCAAAGCTCACGATGCTCTTGATTAAGAGCCTAGCCGAGCTGCTGAAGAAAGACCATAAAGAGAAAGATACCGTCACCATTCGGATGAATGGCAAAACGGTCTATCGGGGTGAATTCAAAGATGGTGTTGCCCTAAAGCCGAAGATTGATAAATTGTCTGAACCTCAGGTGGCATATCTCGCCGCGATTGTAGATGCTAAACAGGGGCAATTGCTGAATTCTAAAACACCCGTACAAATGGAGGTCAACGGTCAACGGGTCTTTGAGGCGTTAGACGGTGAAGTGAAGACGAACCAACTCCCGCCTGGGTTTGCAAAAGCATTCACCAATTTTAGCGAACCCATCCCTGTCGCGGCGCAAGAAGTTGTCGCCGCAAAACCAAGCATTGATAACCCTAGAGAACAATACATGGCGCTGTCAAACTGCGACCTAGACCCTGAGCAGATGAAGGATGCCATTGAAGCGTATCCTAAATTGGGCATCAGTCTAGACCAAGCCGTCCTTGAGAATGCCAGAGAGAAAGGACTCGCCACCGATGACGTTAAACAGATTCTTGAGAGTAGCCCGTACTATTCCAAGATGGAGCGTGAAGGGTTGACACCGGAATATATCGATAAACGGTACCTAAATCCATTGCTCAACGGAACCGCGCCAGAAAAGTCATCGGGCCTCTCCCAAGAGGCTGTTTCTCAACTCAAAGGTCTAGGAGTTGCACCTGAAACCATTCAGTCCATCGGCGAACAAACCAAGAACGCTGGTCAGACCGTCTCGCCCATTATCGTTGTGCAGCAGCAATTACAGCAGATGCCCAAGACTAGACTCAGGGATCAGATTTCCTCTCATTTGTCGCGCATAGCCGACCTACCGCGCAAACTGATAGAGCAGGTCAAAGAAAAAGTCGCTCTTGCGATGGAGCCTGTCGCAAAGGCGATGTCTGCCCATGTTGAGGAAAGAAAGACAAACTTGATGCCGCAGCAGCTACAGGTGGCCCAGTCGATTGATTTCTTATCGTCACGCTATGGCAAAGATCAACAGAACGGCGATCGCAGTTTTGCGATTGGCTCGTATTCAATGACGCGCTCCAAAGAAGGTGCCTTGGATTTGAGCCATAAAGAACGCGGCTCTATTTTTTCGCTCAAGGATGGTCAGGTCAAGTCATCACTAACCAATGCCGATATGGGAAGATTTCAGAAGTTTAAGACTAATGTTTTGGCAGCATCACGCCAAGGCCCAGCCCTAGAGGTTGGCTGAATTTCCCCACAAAATGTTCGGTCTACAGACGCACTCTCCATAACAAGAGAGTGCATTTATTTTTTGGTGACTTATGAAATTCGCTGACACCGAACAAGCCATTCTAGACAAGCTGCCGTTGGAAGTGCAGGGCATCTTTTCCGTCCATCCAAGCGTTGCAGAGAATTATTTAGATGCGATCGCGCTTCCTGCCTTGCCTGAGGGTAAGCCATTACCCCTTGTGGAATTCTACTACAACGCAAAGCCAGATCCGGTGCTGAGTGTTAAAGATTCGGTTGCAATTCCTGGCATGTCTCAATCGGAACCCGTTGAAATTTTAGAAGCGATGGGAGAGGACGGGCTGATCTGGCTGAAGGTTTTAGGCCATGTTTTAATCCGCCGCACAGACTGGTCAAATTTACCTGAACTAAGTGCAGTAGCAGCATAGGAGCGAAATAGTCATGGAAGAACGTTTAGAGCAATTGGTGTCTCAATTCGGTAATCCAGCCGAAATTGAGGTCAAGGTTGGTCGTAGCAAGATTTGGCCGTTGCGCGAGGGGAGAGTGACTTCACCTGAATCCGTAGATAAATTTGAATTAGCCATCAATGAGCCGGATCAGCTTACTGGGACGGTCAATGTGAGTCGTGGTGGCGAAACGATCTATCGCGTGTCGCGGGGTACAGTCGATATTGATGAGAGAGAAGCCCTAGAAGCTCTTACTGAAATCGAGTCACTGCCAGAAGCCGTCAATGAACTTGAACCTCAACCTGAATATCTGGAGCTACTAAATAGCCGATTAGAGCGAGTAGGGCAAGAGGGCTGGACGCTTGATGAACTGCGAACAGATGTTGAGCAGGGTCGGGCGGAGTCGGGGAATAGCTTTGTCAGTAGCTTCGATGACATTGTGATTCGTGAAGGACTAGATCGGGGTTTATCACAAGAGCAGACCCTATCTGTACTAGATCGCAGCCCTACCCTTGAAGGTCTGTCTGCGGATGAAGTCGCTCGTTATCGGACTCAATTTGAGACTCAGTACAGTGGTGAATCGGCAAGGCAATCAAGAATTCAAGACAATAGAGACTTTACGCCGGACGCTGAATTGCGACCGGAGAATGAAGCTATTCAAGATGTCTTAGAGCCTGAAGATTCCAATGCAATCAGCGTCGATGAAGACATGGGATTCCCTGAAGACCTCCCAGAAGATGAAAACCTCATTCCAGATGAAGGGATGACCTTTGGAGAGGTTGCAGAAATTGAGGATATCGAGCCTGAGGATTCTACGTTGCCCTCTGAGTCGCTAGAATCATTTGACACTGCATCGCTTGACACAGAGCTGGAAGAAGCTCAAGGTGATTCATCAGTGCCTGAAGATGTGCCAGAACCTGTCGAGCCGATTGTAACGGCATCGGAGACAGTCGTTTTCCCTGGATTAGATGCGGATTTAACAAGAGAGGTTGGACAAGCGGTATCTTCTACTCCAGAGCTTGGGGTGGAATCTAGCGGTAATGAGCCTGTAACAGAAGCTATCCCAGTCTCTGAAGCTGTAACAGAAGTAGCTCAAGAAGCTGAGTCTATTCGGTTGGATGAACTAGTTAACGAAAGTGCTCTTACTCTAGATGCAGTCACTACTGAAGTGCCAGAAACTGCTGAGGCTGAAATCGGCACAATGTTCGAGAATCAACTTTTTGATTTTGAAGCAGATCCAGAAACGATTGAGGCTTCAGATGTTTTTTGGGAAGGCCCAACAGCAGAGGAACTTGATGTAGCAGTAGACCATTCTCTGAACTACTATGAGGCTCAACCATTTTTAGAACCTCCTCAAAGTCTTGAGGCTGCTCAGTCCATCGAAATCATCAGTGAAAATAGCCCTGATCTCGCTGTTGCTATAAGTGACGTAACAGAAACCCCCACCCCTGAGGCAGTTCCAGAATCCATCCCTGCTCTGCATACCATAGAACCATTGAGTGAACGTGTCTTGGTTCAGGCAGTGTCTAGCGACCAGTCAGCCCTAAGCTATAGCCCCTATTTGGCGACGGCTTCCGAGAATAGCCAAATAGCTCAGATCGTTAAATCCATTAATAAGCCCCTGGATGTACCGCTAGACCATGAACCGCAACAAGCCGCCCTCGCTGTTCACTTTAGTTCCCTACCAGATGCCATCAACCAAATAGATGTCTTAAATGGTGCCCTTGCTTCTGCTGAACCCCGACTACAAAGCTTACAAGATGGATTCACTGCCGTTGAGTTTGAGATTAAAAACTTAGCTCAACATATCAATGAGGGTAAATTTTCCGACTGGGCATCCACCCAAGGTAAGCGTGTTGAAACTGCTGCTCAAACGATGACCGAAAACGTTAAAGGTCGCTTTGGTCAATGGGTAGATAACGCAAAAGCTGCTGCTAAAGGAAAAGTGCAGGAAGTGAGTCACACCCTCATGGAGAAATTCGAGAAAGCCGTCGCGCTGGTGGACTCGAACAAACTTGAAACAGTTGCACCCGTCTTGCCATCCCAAGTCGATAACTACAAAATCGAAACAGAGCAAGGCTTGCGGATTTCACGAGATGGCGTACCCATCTATGAAGGCGGTAAATGTACGCCCAATATCAGCACCTGGGATGCAGTATTTATCGGACGGCTCTCAGAAAGAGCCGAGAAAAACGTCTCCAGCATGGTTGAGGGACTCGCCACTCTAGGGGGTGAGGTTCAACCGAATGGCGATCGCACGTTCTCTGTCGGTGCCTACACGATGAGCCGTGCTGAGAATGGAGCGGTC
>JANLSD010000371.1:0-43019 GCA_031362245.1 Acaryochloridaceae cyanobacterium OTE_25_metabat_464
CCTGGAGGTGAAATCCGATACATGCCGTCTCATATGCAAGGGTTTTGACCATTTTCTCCCTTTTCTCTTGCACTTTTCAACCCCTTTTTCGCTCAGATGCACTGAAACTCTTATCTTCTATGCTTTTTCAGCAAGCCCTACGTAAGAGAACGCCAGAACGATTCTCTAGTGAGAGCTTATTTGTTTAATGCAAGATCTCAGGCACTAAGGTATTGAGCAGCTGGCGTTTGGGGCAAGAAGCACTTAAGCATAAAAGCCTCTGCCGCACTAGTCTCTAGTGGCCTAGAAAAGAAAAAGCCTTGTCCAAAGGCACAGCCTAAAGATTTAAGTTGATCTAGTTGAGCGGACGTTTCCACGCCTTCTGCCACCACATCCATCCCTAAGGCGTGAGCAAGGGTAATAATCGTGCGGACAATCTCAAAGTTTTCGTTGTCCAGGTTCATCAGGCCGACAAAAGTCCGATCAACCTTCAGCGTATTGACGGGAAATCGTCGCAGATAGCTCAGAGAAGAATAACCCGTTCCAAAATCATCAATGCTGAGCTGAATTTGGCGTGATCGGATCTCAGAAAGCAATGCTAGAGTGGTTTCTCCTTGATCCATCAGCATACTTTCCGTAATTTCTAGCTTCAGAGAGCTGCCCTCCATGCCCGTCTCTAACAAAATCTGATCCAGCTTGGTCAGTAAATTGGGAGCCTCGATTTGCTTGCTCGCAAGATTAACACTGAGTTTAAGGTTTGCTGCGAGGGGGATATAACGTTGCCAATCGCAAAATTGTTGACAGGCGGCCTGAAGCACCCACTCTCCAATGGGGATAATTAGTCCCGTTTCTTCAGCAATGGGGATAAATTCTAGGGGTGAAATTAGCCCTCGCTCTGGATGTTCCCATCGCAACAATGCCTCAAATCCAGAGAGCTGCATTGTTTGCAAACAAAAAATGGGCTGATAGTGCAGGATAAACTCACCTCGCTCTACAGCCAGGCGCAGATCGCTCTCAAGATTCATAAGCTTGAGAGCCTTAGCGTGCATCGCTTGGTCAAAAATTGCATAACGAGATTTGCCTAAGCTTTTGGCAAAGTACATCGCAATGTCAGCGTCGCGGAGCAAATCTGCTTCTTGTTCATAGGTGGGATTGCTCAGTGCCAAGCCGATGCTGGCGCTGGTAAAGACGGTGTGGCCTTCAATTTGAAGTGGGGCGGTAAAATGCGATAGAAGTCGCTGGGCTAGGTTAGATGCATCATCGGGGTGCTGTAAATCATCTAGGAGAATTGTAAATTCATCACCTCCTAAACGCGCCACCGTATCTGTATTGCGAACCGAGCTTTTTAAAACCTGCGAGATCGTGATTAGTAACTGATCTCCGATCGCATGACCGAGGCTATCGTTAACGATCTTAAAGCGGTCTAGGTCAATAAACAGCACTGCAAACATGTAGCTCTGCCGTCGCTTACTGTAGCGCAGCGCTTGTCCAATGCGATCCATGAACAATGTCCGATTGGGTAAACCTGTCAGCGAGTCGTGGAGCGCATCGTGTACCAACCGTGCTTCCGTAAGGGTATGGTCAGTAATATCCGACACAATGCTGTCAATCCGAATAGGTAGGCCGTTATGGTCATGAATGAGACGGCTGCGATCGCTCAGCCAACGCACGTCTCCATTAGGCTGCAAGATGCGATATTTCAAGTTAAGACTGCCTGAAGTCATCAGCGTTGGGAGCACTTGTTGAACATGTTCAAGGTCTTCAGGATGAATAATCTCCAGCCTTAGTTTAGAATTGCTCAGAAACTCAGTCCGACGACGACCGTATATCCCTTCGACAGCTTGGTTGAGATAAAGAACCTCAGGAATTTTAAGTTCGGATAGATCGCCCGGTGCTGGAATGGCGGTTGACCAAACGACTTCGTCTAGGGAATTGAGAATGCTTTCTAGACGTTGTTCACTCGCTTGAAGCCGTTGTTCGGCATGGTCGCGTTCAGCCATTTCGGATTGAAGACGTGCATTGATGGTGCTTAACTCGGCGGTTCGCGCTTGCACCCGCTCTTCTAGGGCTAAGTTGAGCTGATAAATTTCCGCTTGGGCAAATCGGAGCGCCAGTTGTCGCTGTACCCGCACCAAGACTTCTTCGACCTGAAATGGTTTGGTAATGTAGTCTACGCCGCCCACCTCAAAGGCTTTGACCTTATCAAATACATCGTCTAGGGCGCTGAGAAAAATAACCGGAATGTCTTGAGATTGCTCGTCTGCCTTGAGCGCTTGACACACTTCATATCCGTCCATATCCGGCATTTTGATGTCTAGCAGAATGAGGTCTGGGGGTGCCGTTTTTACGCCCATTAATGCCATCGCACCGCTTTTTGCGCAGCGAATTTGATAGCCTTGATCGCCCAATGCTGCGGACAGCACCCGCAGGTTGTCAGGCATATCATCAACAATTAAGATTTTTGCCTGAGTGAAAGTGGGTAACTGGTTATTCATCGGGTAGCCGCCTCTTGAGCCAGTCTCATCAAAAGTTCAAAGTCGAAGTCGTCCACATGCTTCTGGAGCGATCGCTTTAGTGCTGCTTGGTAGGATGGAATCTGTCCCAAGAGGTGCGCTAGCGTTTGCTGATTTAACTGGGCCGATGCGTAGGAGAACTGATTGAGCCATTCCCTTGGCATGACGCTCAAGGCCATCGCATCTAGCTTGCCGAGGATGGGTTCAGCTAATTCTTTTGTAGCGGGAGCCGCATAGACATAGCGCACCCCCAAATACTGAGCCATTTTGTCAAAGATTTCGTGTTCTAAAAATGGTTTACGCACAAAGTCTTCACATCCAGCAGATAAGACCACGGCGCGCTCTTCTTCTAAGGTGCTGGCGGTGAGGGCAATGATGATGGTGGCTTGACCCTGGAGATGAGATTTAATGTACTGGGTTGTTTCATAACCGTTCATAACGGGCATACGCATGTCCATCCAAATCAGGTGGGGTTTCCATTCTTTCCATTGGGCGATCGCCGTTTGTCCATTACTGGCTTCTTGCACCTCAAAGCCAATCGGTGTTAGCAGTTTGTTCAAGAGCTGCCGATTTTCCCAACGATCATCCACCACTAAAATCCGGTAGCTGGGCTGTCCGAGTTCTAGCGCCATCACACGCCGAGGTTTCAGGGTTGTTGTAATCGGTTCAGCCTCGCTTACCTCCACCTGAATCTCGAACTCAAAGGTGCTGCCTTGGGCCAGTTGGCTTTCAACCTGGATGTCACCTCCCATCAACTGCACAAATTTTTGGCTAATGGCTAAGCCCAAGCCAGTTCCCTGCTCGCTTTTTCGACCTGTTTCGGTCTGAACAAACGGATCAAATAAAGTTTTTAATTCATGCTCTGCAATGCCAGCCCCCGTATCTTTGACGGTGAAATGGAGGGCGATCATTTTCGATGAATTAACCTCAGACTCCTCTGTTACTGTGCTGTATCCTTTCTGAACCCGCAGGGCGACAGAACCCGTTTCAGTAAATTTAACGGCGTTCCCCAAGAGATTAAGGAGAATTTGGCGTAGTTTTTTCTCGTCGGATTTCACATACTGGGGTACATCGGTAGTCCATTGGCATAATAGCTTTAGCCCTTTCGCTTCTACCTTCAGATGCAGCATGTCTACCATTGTATTGAGCATGCTATGAAGATCAAAAATGCTCTTATTGGTCGTAATACAACCTGCTTCAATCTTGGACATATCCAGTACGTCATTAATTAAAGCCAGAAGATGATCTCCGCTGCGGCCAATAATGCCAAGATTTTCCTGCTGGTCTGGGTTTAGCGTTAAGTCTCGGTTCATCACCTGGGTAAATCCCAAAATGGCATTGAGCGGTGTCCGTAGCTCATGGCTCATATTGGCTAGAAATTCACTTTTGGCGCGGTTGGCAACATCAGCCGCATCTTTTGCAGATAAAAGTTCTGCTGTTCTTTCCTCAACTCGAACTTCAAGGGCTGCATTGGTGTCTTCGAGGGCTTGGTTGGTCTGGGCGATCGCCGTAAAGGACTGCCGCAGTTGCGCTGCCATTTGGTTAAAGGACTGCGCCAAGTGCCCTAGTTCATGAATGCCTTTGGTTTCTACAATTTGGTCTAAATCTCCGGCGGCAATGGCTTGACTGGCCTTACCGAGCCTCAAAATAGGCCCTGCAATCCATTCAGAGGTTTTTAAGCCAAGCAAAACTGCCACCATTAGGGCTGCAAAACACAGCAATACCGTTGTTCGCGTATTGGCTTGAATCTGTGCCATAAAGTCTGATTCTGGTACTACCATTACCACTAGCCAGTCGAGTCCATATCTATCACGCCACGGTGTTACTTTGACAAACTGCTTGGTTTGATTAACCTCTAAATTAATGGTTTGGGCATTTTGAATCTGTCCAAAGCCTTTAAACTTTTGTGCAAGCACAGCAGCCGTCGCCCGAATGAGTGGGTCACTGCTTTTCAGCACACTAAGACGCTGAACCTCTTGATCATTGACTCTGAAGGGCATTTCAGGGCTTGAGTCTGCAACTAATAGTCCACTGCGCTCAATGATGAATACTTTGCCAGACGCACTAATTTTGAGACTCCGCAAAAAATCCTGGATTTGTGATAGTAATAAATCAACCCCAATAACACCTACTAAGCGATGATTTTTATCATAAATAGGTGCATTCGCTGAAGCTGAAATATAGGGTTGAGCACCGATTTCAGGGGTGATTTTAGTCCAGCCTAGTCGTCCTGCTTTAACCGCTTCGGTATACCAGTCTTCGCTTAAGGGAGCATAGTCATCCACGAGCACGCGCTGTTTTCGGTTTCCATCCGCGTCGGATTTAAAAGAATTGAGCTTCCACTGCGTTTGGGAAGATAGCTCGTCAATCGTAATTCCTTGGCGATCTAGCCATCTTCCTGCACCCGCATAACGACCATCTGTTAGAGAATAGCCAATGTAGCCAATTTCTGGATGAATTTGAAGCTGTTTGCTGAGAAATCGTGCAGTTTTGGACAAGTCTTGGAGATCGAGCAAATCAAGGTCAACTTGATCTAGATAGGTTTGAGTCAGTTTGATGGGTTTTTCTAAATAGTTATCTAGATGCTGCGTAATGCGATTATTAACATTTGCCTCAAGCTGGCTTTCTAAATCATGAATGGCTTTTTCACCATTTCGATACGATAGATAGCCCGTTAGGCCAACAGCCGCAAAAATTTGCAGCATAAACGGGACAACCAACACAAACCGTAGTGAAACTACTTTTCTTGAGTTAGATCTAGGATCGGTTTTAGATTGAGTAAGGCTCACCCATCTCATAGTTGATTTTTGACTGTACGCATTAAATGGACAAGATGACTATAGGGGCTATAAATCTTAGATTGCCCACAAGTCTTGACCGTTTAGCATTCATAGAGATGTAGTGAATTCTAGGGATCCTGTAATTCTTGAGGATAGGTTACGTCAATGTTTTAAGCCTGCGTAAATTTACTCAAAAAATTGAGCAAAATAGCACGGTGGGAGAAACCAATGGGACAAGTTCGTTGGGCGATCGCTGAATAAGCCTCTCCCGCCTCAATGTGGTCTGGCGTGAGCTATAGCAAATTTCTTCGTTGCATTAGGTATTGGTTAGAGTGGGTAAGCATGGCGATCGCAACATGCCGAACAGAATCAGTCATAGCGCATTTGTCAGCCTTAGCATTCCGTTGGCTTTATTCCTAATCTAGCCTTTAGATGTTTTTGATGTTTTGTCAATGCGTAAGTCTTATAAGAATGCCTTGCAGGGGAAAGCCGTAGGGAGGAGGATGAGGTTGCACTTCATTTTTGAACTGGCGCTGGCCGAAGTGAAGTATTGATGCCCATATTTTCTAAAAATCACCCTTGGCGCTACCCTTAACTCCCATGACCTTTACCGTTGCTCATCTTGGGCCTGCTGGAACTTATGCAGAACAAGCCGCCCTCGCCTATGCCCAGTGGTGGTTAAGTCAAACCCAGCAGAGTATTCCTGAGTTAATACCTTGCCCTAGCATTGCTCAAACCCTCTACGCAGTTGCAGAGGGGCGTATGGATGTGGCTGTTGTCCCCATCGAAAATTCCATTGAGGGGAGTGTCACCATGACCCTTGATACCCTATGGCAGTTGGAGACGCTGCAAATTCGTCAAGCGCTTGTGCTGCCCATTGTCCATGTATTAGTAACCCAAGCTGAATTAAACGCGATTCAGGTGGTCTACTCTCACCCTCAAGCCTTGGGACAATGTCAGCAATGGCTGCGCCAAAACCTCCCCCATGCTCAGCAAATTCCCACTCAATCTACGACGGATGCGCTGAAGTATGTGGGCGTGGAGGGGGCTGCGGCAATCGCCTCTGAGCGGGCGGCCCATCTCTACAGCCTCCCCATTTTGGCTAAATCCATTCAAGACTATGCCGATAACTGCACTCGCTTTTTGATCGTCACCCAGCCGCAATCCTCCGTAGAAATTCCTGAGATTGAAGCAGCCCCCATCTACACGTCTTTAGCCTTTAGCTTGCCCCAAAATGCTCCCGGTGCCTTAGTCGCACAGCTTCAGAATTTTGCGGCACGCAACATTAACCTGAGCAAGATTGAATCGCGCCCTACCAAACGATCCTTAGGGGAGTACGTCTTTTTTATTGACGCTGAAGCTGCTTTAGAAACAGAAGCAATGCAGTCTGCGATCGACTTATTAAAGCAATCCGCCGAACGGTTGAAGATTTTAGGCAGCTACAGCACCGTCCAGATTTGAGTGTCAGATTGAGCAATCGCCCCTAAAGCTGCCCAATCATCTTATGGGTCTGGGGAATCACACGGACTGAAGTGAGCTGCTGCTTAAATTTGGTTTGCCAATCCAGCACTTGAGCGGGGGTTGGGGGCACAGGCTGCCCTTTTTCGCTTAAAGGCGTAACGGGCTGAAGAAACACAGCAATATTGGGATTCACCCGTGCTACTAAGGCTGCGGCTTGGTCAAGGTCTGCCTCAGCTGTCTCGTGGGACACAATGAGCTTACAAAACACCGTCGCGCTGGATTGATCGCAGAGAGAAAGAAAGGCTTCATGAGCCTCCCAATGGGTTTCGCCGCTGACGCTGGGCAGCTTAATATCCATGCCTATCATGTCTAGGTAAGGCAGCAGCAGCTTCAATGCTTTGGGATGATGCCCTCCTGTCTCTAGATAAATCGGGAGAGGGGAGATCTGGCGAAGCCGATTCAAAAATACTGCCAAAAAATCTGCGTGGAGGAGGGGTTCGCCCCCTGTGAGGCTAAGACTATCGTGGAGGTTATGGACGTTCTGTCGTGCAACCCAAGCAACAAGCGTCGCAACATCAACAGGGTTGGGATGAACCTCAAAGTCTCGCTGACCAGGCGTGACTTCAATCCGGCAGGTGGATTGGGCTTGCCAGGTATGGGCGCTATCGCAGTAGCGACATCGGAGGTCACATCCCCCCAACCTCACAAAGAGCTGTCGTGTGCCGACGTTCAGTCCTTCGCCCTGAATGGCAGAAAACACCTCTACAACAGCCGCCATTTGTATAGATACCTCTGAAGACGTGGTGATCGCTTGGGACTCCGCTTTCAACACAATCATTTCTGTAGCTCCCGAGTCGCATAGGACAACGGATCCTCAAGCCCCAACTCAGCAAAGGCCCCTAACCGCAGTTGGCAAGAATCGCACACACCACAGGCAATAGGCGGCGTTGCGCCTCCTCCATCGCTATAGCAAGACCAGGTTTTAGCCCAGAGCACCCCCAGTTTATTGCCAAGCCCAATAATATCCGTTTTACGAAGGTTGAGCAGTGGCGCAGCAATTTCAATGGGGATACCTTCTCGGCCTTGGCGAGTCCCCAACCGAAACGCCTCTTGAATCGCCGCAATAAAGTCAGGACGGCAATCAGGATACCCTGAGTAGTCCAGTTGATTCACGCCGATGCAGATGCGGTCAGCGCCGATCGCCTCGGCATAGGACAGGGCAAAGCTGAGAAAAATCGTATTGCGGGCAGGGACGTAGGTAATGGGGATGTCTGCGGTCATCTGGGAGGGCGATCTCCCTGATGGCAGATCCAAGGCCGTATCCGTTAGCGCAGAGCCACCCCACTGGCCCAAGTTGAACGTCACCACCTGATGATCTGTGACTTGGGCAGACTGGGCGATCGCATGGGCCGCATCCATCTCCTGACGATGGCGTTGACCATAGTCAAAGGACAGTGCATAACAGTCCAGACCATTCGCCCTAGCCTGATACAACACCGTAGAGGAATCTAACCCTCCAGAGAGCAGCACAACCGCCTTGGATACCTTCGTCTTCATCAATTTGCCGGATCTCTGGGTCAACTCAATTGAACTTCATCCTAGCCTGTTATCTTGATCCGTATTTGTCCTGGAACCTTAACACCCCTAGAGACTTCTGAGCATTAGGGTAGATGGCTAACTTTTGCATCCCTCGGATAGCAGAACAGCTCTCTATCGGATTAATCGCACGAATTACAAGAACTCGTGTTAGTATCCATCTGATCATTTAACTTGGCGAAATCTTAACGAAAATAGCCAAATCATTAACCGTCCTTTACGGTAGAGGGTTGTGAGGAGTGACTAAACGCTTATCGCCGACTCCATTGGGAGCCTATTCACCACGGGGTCAACTCGATCCAATTCGGATTGGGGTGATTGGCATCGGGAATATGGGGCAGCATCATGTTCGGGTCTTAAGTCTGCTCAAAGATGTTGAACTGGTGGGCATTTCTGACACCAATATCGAGCGAGGTATCGAAACAGCCAGTCAATACCGCGTCCGCTTTTTTGAAGACTATCGAGATTTGCTTCCCAATGTCCACGCAGTCTGTATTGCAGTTCCAACCCGTCTACACCACGAAGTGGGGATGGCTTGCCTCAGCGCGGGCGTTGACGTCTTACTCGAAAAACCAATCGCCGCAAGCATTGCCGAAGCCGAATCCTTAGTCAACGCCGCAGCGGATGCTCAATGCCTACTTCAAGTGGGACATATTGAGCGGTTTAACCCAGCCTTTCAAGCGCTGACCCAGGTTCTGAAATCAGAAAGTCTGCTGTCCATTGAAGCCCACCGCATGAGTCCGTACTCAAACCGCGCCAATGATGTCTCCGTTGTCCTGGATCTGATGATTCATGATATTGATCTACTGCTAGAGCTGAATGACTCTCCTTTAGTGAGGCTCAATGCCTGCGGGACTCGTAGTGATGGCTCTCCCTACCTAGATTACGTTACAGCAACCCTAGGCTTTGCCAATGGCGTTGTAGCATCTCTTACCGCCAGTAAAGTGTGTCACCAAAAGCGGCGTCAAATCGTAGCGCACTGTAAGCAATCGCTGGTAGAAGCAAACTTTCTCAATAATGAGATTCATATCCATCGCTCCAACGTGATTCAACCCAGCGTTTCCCTCTCCAATGGACTTTATCGCAGTGATGGCACGACGGAACGGGTGGCAACCGGACGCATTGAACCCTTGCATGCCGAATTAGAGCATTTTGTGAACTGTGTTCGTGGCGGACATCAACCCTCAATCGGCGGAGAACAGGCCCTTAAAGCGCTTAAAATTGCAAGTCTCATTGAACAAATGACGATGGATGGTCAGCTTTGGAATCCATCAATGTCAGGTTCTCTTGACGGAGACATGATCCCATTGACGGCGATTTAGGCAATATAGGTCTAGATTAGTATTGTTTGACAAGACACTCCTCTCGCGTGGGTTCTATGAAAGGGTTCTATGAAGGAGTGTCTATCGGTTAAAGTTTCAACCCAAAGGATTTATTTACGATGTCATCGGATTTTGATCGCGGCATTATGAAGTTTAAAGGCGCGGATAATCCTCTGATTATTACGCTGTCGGCAGTTGTGATCTTAGGAGCCATTTTGACCTTGGTCTGGTGGTCTCTCCATTCTGCTTATGCGCTGCATTAACGCTTGATAAATCTATGGGTTTAACCCAGTGAGGGTGTTCCTTCACTGGGTTTTTAATGGGAAAAAATCAGCCCTTAACGGATGTTAAGGGCTGATATCTTGGAAGGGCGCAATGCCTTGCGCCCCTACCGGGTGTACTGGAGTTGACGAGGATTGCTTCGTGAAATGGGCGATCTCTACCAAGAGTCCATCTACCCCCTTAAAGCCTCTCTTAACCGGCAACCTTTGCCGTACTGCGTTGGCGACGGGTTGGCGTTGGCGTACCGTTGCTCAGCGTTGGAGTCGCCGTTGCTGCAACCGTTTTGACGGAGGGTAAAGGTACCGTCACTCGACCCTTAGCCCGTTCTGCCTGCTGAGGGTACTGCATTAGAAACAGTAAAGACGCCCGTGTTTGCAGCTCACGACGAAGTAAACCGTGGAGTTCACGCTCTAGGTGAGTCTTTAAGCCTTCCCAGTCAATATCCAACTGACCATCTTCTTCTTTGGTGGTGTATTGCTCCCAACGGTTTCTGAGGGCAAGCTCGATCGCCTCTTTTACCCAAGTCCGCCATTTATCATGGGTGACGCTGGTGACGACTCCGCGTAAATGTACCTCTGGAGCCGTAAGCATTTCACCATTGGCTCCGATGACTGCTGCAACCGTTACCATTCCATCTTCCGCTAAGCGTTGGCGCTCTTGAAGGACGTTGGCCTGCACAATGCCTGCGGTATCCATTAGCTCAATGCCTGCTGGCACCTTGCCGCCAATCTTGATGGATTCCGTGGTCAGTTCAACCACGTCACCATTGTCAATGATGACCATGTTTTCTTTGGGAACGCCGACGCTCTGAGCGGTTTCAGAGTGCTTGATTAGCATCCGATGTTCACCGTGGACGGGTAAGAAGAACTTGGGCTTGGTGAGGGCCAGCATCAGCTTTTGGTCTTCTTGGCAGCCGTGACCGGAAACGTGAATTCCCTTATCGCGACCGTAGACGACGTGAGCACCCTGAATCATAAGCTGGTCAATGGTGTTGACCACAGAAATGGTGTTGCCAGGAATGGGGTTTGCTGAGAATACGACCGTATCCCCTTGGCGAATTTGGATTTGACGATGTTCTTTGCGCGCAATTCGAGACATTGCCGCCATTGGCTCACCCTGTGACCCTGTGGTTAAGATGATCACCTTATGGTCTGGCAGGTTACGAATGGCCTGAAGCGGTTCAAACAGATTGTCTGGGCACTTGATGTAGCCCAAGTTACGGGCATGGGCAATCACGTTCAGCATGGAGCGACCCAATACCGAAACCACACGGTTGTGCTTCTGGGCCAACTCCAAAATCATGTTGATGCGATGGACGGAAGACGCGAAGGTGGTTACTAACAGACGACCCTTGGCTTGACTGATGATGCGATCAAGATTGGGGAAAACAGAGCGCTCAGAAGGCGTAAACCCAGGTAGTTCTGAGTTTGTGGAGTCACTGATAAGGCACAAAACACCCTTCTCGCCATACTCTGCAAGACGCTGAAGGTCAAAATATTCACCATCTACGGGGGTATGGTCAATCTTGAAGTCGCCAGTGTGAATGACTACGCCAACGGGAGTGTGGATGGCTACCGTGAAACTATCGGCGATCGAGTGGGTATTGCGGATGAACTCCACAAAGAAGTGCTTCCCGTAGCGCACAATCTCACGAGGGCCTACGGTGTGCAGCTTGGTCTTGCCTGCTACGCCTGCTTCTTCCAGCTTGCCTTGGAGCAACGCCATTGCAAGGCGAGGGCCGTAAATGACGGGGATATCAAACTGCTTCAGGTGAAAGGCAATGCCCCCAATATGGTCTTCATGACCGTGGGTGACAATCATGCCCTTTATTTTGTGCTGGTTGTCGCGCAGGTAGGTCATGTCGGGCAACACAATGTTGACCCCATGCATGCCATCAGTCGGGAATGCCAGACCTGCATCGAGCAGGATTATTTCGTCTTCGTACTCAAATACACAGGTGTTTTTTCCAATTTCATGCAGTCCACCGAGAGGAATGACTTTGAGGGGGGAAACAGTGTTAGCAGTCGTCATAGGTTTTGGGTCTCTTTTTAGTAAAGGCGTCATGTAATGGGGGTCTTGTTGTAAAAAAAAAATTGTGAGGTCTTGCCGTAAAACTCAATCAGAGGAACGGCGAAGGGAGGGATTGCGCTAGAAAACGGTTCTTAAGAGGGTCACAACAGCGACATATCCGTGAGTACCTGCTTAAGTTCATGTTCTACCTCTGGGGGTACGTCGGGCAGGGGGAGCCGAGTACTGCCAACGGCCCATCCCTGAAGCCGCAGTGCTGCTTTGAGGGGGATAGGATTTGCGGTTACAAACAATGCCTTAAATAGAGGCAGAAGCTGAAGGTGAATTGCTGTGGCATCCTGAGGACGGCCTTCAAAGAAGTGCCGTATCATTTGCTGCATCAGATCACCAACCAAATGGCTTGCAACACTGACTACGCCAGCCCCCCCGACGGACAGCATGGGCAAGGTCAGAGAGTCATCACCGCAGTAAATCTCAAAGTCAGGGTCAGTGAGCCGACGGATTTGGCTGACCTGATCTAAGCTACCGCTGGCTTCTTTGACCGCTACAACGTTTTGCAACTGGGCAAGACGCGCAATGGTCTCGGGCTGCATGTTTTGACCTGTTCGCCCTGGAATGTTATAGAGCATGATAGGCAGATCGGGCACGGCTGCGGCGATCGCCTTGAAATGCTCATACAGTCCTTCTTGAGGTGGCTTGTTGTAGTAAGGCACTACCAACAGGGCACCGTCCAATCCTAAGGCTCCAGCTTTACGCGTGGCTTCAACAGCCTCATGGGTTGAATTGGAGCCTGTCCCTGCTATGACCTTAGCCCGTCCAGAAACGGCCTGTTTAATCACCTGAAAGAGCTGATATTCTTCATCCCAGGTCAGGGTGGGGGACTCACCTGTCGTCCCGCAAATGACGAGACCATCGGAGCCGTGTTCGGCTAGGTGGTTGGCAAGCTTTGCGGCTACGTCGTAGTCTACCTCTCCCGCTGCATTAAAGGGCGTGACCATTGCGGTCACAATGCGTCCAAAACGAGTCACAGGATTTGAACTCCCGATCTGAACGAGTCGCGCTGTAAACAATCCGAAATTTGAATCAAGCTTTACTGTACTCCTGCGAAATAAGGGTTTTAATGGCTGTTGATGAACGTTCTAAATCAAGGGTTTGGATTTTGCCCCAAGGAATTTCTAAAGGCTACGAAAATACTTTTGGACTGAAACGTTTGTATGAATGAACCAAGGTCAGAAGACAAAGATCTGAGGTATCTCGTCGTTAATGAACTAACTCAACCTGATTCGATTTAAGCGCATTTTGCTGAACCAGCAACTCTGCAATTTGGATGGCATTTAGGGCTGCACCTTTGCGGATTTGATCTCCACTGAGCCATAGCTCTAGACCGCAGGGGTGCGACAAATCTTGGCGAATTCGCCCAACCAGGACGTCATCTAAACCGCTGGCCTCCATCGGCATCGGGAAATAGTTCTGATCCCAGTCTTCAACCAACTTAACCCCAGGGGCACTTTGTAAGAGTGTCCGCGCAGTTTCAACTGCAAAGGGCTGATTAAATTCAAGATTGAGGGCTTCTGAATGTGCCCTTAGTACTGGAACCCTAACACAGGTTGCAGTGACTCGCAAATCTGGCACCCCAAAAATCTTGCGGGTTTCATAAACCATCTTTAGTTCTTCGGCACAGTAACCATTATCGCTCAAGTCTGAGTTATGGGGAAACAAATTGAAGGCTAAAGGGTACGGAAAACACTCTGTAGGTGGCGTTTGTCCATCCAAGATTGCTTGGGTCTGAACCTTAAGCTCTTCCATTGCCCGTGCCCCAGCACCACTGGCGGATTGATAGGTTGACGCAACAATGCGCGTGATGGGCTGAATTTGATGCAATGGCCAGATCGCAACCGACATCAAGATCGTGGTGCAGTTTGGGTTGGCAATGATGCCTTGATGGGCTTTAGCCGCTTCAGGATTGACCTCAGGTACTACGAGGGGCACTTGAGGATCCATCCGAAAGGCGCTGGAGTTATCGATGACCACGGCTCCGGCTGCAACGGCTTTAGGTGCCCAGTACAAGGAGGCGGTACCGCCAGCGGAAGCCAAGACCAGATCAACACCCTCAAAGGCTTGCTCAGTCACTTCTTCGACTTGGAGGGGAACGCCCTTGAAGTCAATTTTTTGCCCTGCGGAACGGGCGGAGGCTAATAATTTAAGTTCAGAAATGGGGAAGTTTCGTTCTTCTAAAAGTTGAAGCAGCTCAGCACCAACGGCACCTGTAGCCCCTAAAATCGCAACACAATACGACTGGATCAATCCAATAGCCTCCGTAAAAAATAATTCATGAAGTTGATGATTCTAAAGGTCGGTGAAGGTAGACGTGGCTACCTCTATCGCAAGAATAAAAATGGAACTGCTAGTCGCTATCAATAAAAAATCTCTATGAAATCAGACGAAACAGTATATCCTGGTTGAGTTTTGAACTGAACCAAAGCTTTTTTGTGCTTTTATCGGGCTGCCCCAGTTAAATCTTATTAAATTTAACTCTTGGTAAGCAGCGCTTCTGTGTGTTGAGTCCATTGTACACGCTTCCCAAGAGAGATAGAACAATCTGCTTAAAACATCTTGGCTAAGTTTCCCAAAAGTATAGGCCGCAGGGGTGCTGTTGTTCCCAGTTCAGTCTAGCAGCAGCTCATGGGCACAATCTCAACGTCTTGACGTCCAATCACCAAAACACAGTCTATGGCATGATTGTAAATTAATTTCACCCATCCTGTAACGGAGCCTAACGACGCGTGAAGGCAAGTCCATCTTTTCTCCAGGTTTTACGGCAGCCTAAAATGGCTGCGCTCCTCCTTTTAGGGTTTTCCTCTGGGTTGCCGCTGTATCTGACGGGTAAGGACCCGCTTCAGGCATGGCTGTCCAATGAAGGGGTAAGCCTTCCAGTTATTGCGGCGTTTAGTATTGTGGCTGTACCGTATTCGCTGAAGTTTTTATGGTCTCCGATTTTAGATCGGTATATCCCTCCTTTTTTGGGTCGGCGACGGGGGTGGTTGGCAATTACTCAGATTGGACTGGTGTTGGCGATCGCCATTATGGCCTTCCAAGACCACACCAATCTCAAGCAGTTGTCCATTAGCACAGTAGAAATCTGTAAAACAGCAGGTGGGCTTAAAGGGTTCTGCGAGTTCTGGGAAACCCTCAAGGTGCTGTCCATTAGCCCCTTGTTTTGGGCTGCGATGTCCGTGGCCTTTCTCAGCGCCAGTCAAGATATTGTGGTGGATGCCTACCGCACCGATACCCTAAATGCATCTGAGCGTGGGGCTGGGGCATCTCTTTTTCTATTGGGGTATCGGGTGGCGCTGCTGATTGCGGGTGCATTGACCTTTTACCTTGCCAAATTTATATCTTGGCCCCAGGTATACCTTGTGATGGCTGGACTTATGTTGGTGGGGTTAGTAACGTCCGTGTTTGCGCCTGAGCCAAAGGTTCAAACTCAAATCCCAAAGACCTTAAAAGAATCGGTGGTGCTTCCGTTTCAAGAATTCTTTCAGCGTTCAGGCGTGATGAAAGCGCTTCTGATGCTGGGGTTTATCGTGATTTATAAATTGGGAGACTCTTTACTCAAAAATGTCGCAACGCCATTTCTGCTGGATAAGGGACTGAATTTCACCACCAACGATCTTGCTTTTCCCAAAGCCTTGGGCATTGTCGCTGTCATTGTAGGCACCTTGGCTGGAGGAGCAATCATGACCAAAATTGGGGTAAATCGCGCTCTATGGCTATTTGGCGGGGTTCAGGCTTTGGGCAATCTTTCCTATGTTGCGCTAGCGGCCTATGGCAAAGCTCACCCGCTTCCGCCACTTCCAAAGGGAGTAGAAAGCTACTGTTCTGGCGCGTTTCCCGAAGCGGCTGCAACCTGTCACGGCATGTTGGCCGCCATTAATATAGAGAGCTTCTGCGCAGGGCTAGAATCAGCGGCGTTTGTGGCGTTTTTAATGAGTCTTTGTAACCAAGGGTTTTCTGCAACGCAGTATGCGCTGTTCTCTAGCCTGCAAGCGTTTAGCCGAGACATTATTGTGGCCCCATCGGGGAGTTGGGCGGGGTCTTTGGGCTGGCCGCTGTTTTTCTTGTTGACGGCAGTTTTAGCCCTTGTGGGCTTAGTGCTTTTGCCGTTTTTTGCACCTTGGAACCCTAAAAACGAACCGGAAATGTCGAGACCGGGACTAGATTAGGATCAATACGAGGTAGGGGCAGGTTTAGCCAAAGCAGTATCGATTATGTCCTGGGTCTCTCAACAAAACCTGCCCTTCCAAAGTTTTAGGGGGTGTTTGATTTTTGATCCTTAGGAACATTAAATTCAGCAAAGAATAAAGAATGCCTGATACCTTGCAAGGGCAGGTTTTGGCGAAACGATCTGGATCTATCCAATACTTTGCCAGCTAAACCTGCCCCTACTGATACCTTCATCTACGACCGCTAGATTTTAGCCATCAACTGACTTCTACAGAAACGCGCTCATCAACCGAAACAGGCTCTACAGGGGTTGAGCGAGGCATAATCAATCCCTCCCTCTCGGTAATCAGCCTTGCGCCGCGCTGACGGGTGAAGTAGTTCCAGCCCCACTGCATGAGCACCAACATTTTGTTGTCGAACTCAATCAGGTAGTAGATGTGGGCGAAAATCCAAATAAACCAGGCTAACGGCCCAGAGAATTTGATAAAGCCCAAGTCTACGACCGCTGCGTTTTGACCGATGACGGCTAAGCTGCCCACTTCTTTGTAGGTGAACGGGGCGATCGCCTTACCCTCCATCTGGGCACAAATCTTTTGGGCGACATACTTACCTTCCTGAGTGGCAACGGGAGCCACTCCAGGCAAAGGCGCTTCACCCTGATGGGCAAAGTGCGCTAAATCACCCACCACAAAAATGTTGGAGTGCCCTGGGACGCTCAGGTCAGAATCCACCATGACGCGTCCGGCACGATCTAAGGTTGCCCCAGCCCGCTCGGCTAACACCTTGCCCATGGGAGAAGCCTGTACTCCAGCCGCCCACAGCACCGTCTTTGCTGGGATTTGTTCGGTGATATCGCCCTGCTGTACCGTTACGCCATTTTCGTCCACATGGGTGACGCGGGCGTGAGTGCGAATGGTGACGCCAAATTTCTGAAGGGAGGCGGCAGTCTTCGCCGATAGGTCTGCGGCATAGGGCGGTAAAACGCGATCCAATCCTTCGAGCAGCAAAACCTGGGTTTGCTGGACGTCGATGGTGCGGAAATCGTTTTTAAGGGTCTTGAATGCTAGCTCGGCGATCGCCCCGGCCAGTTCCACCCCCGTTGGCCCGCCGCCGACAATCACAAAGGTGATTAGCGCCTTTCGTTTTTCTGGATTTGGCTCCTTTTCTGCGGCTTCAAAGGCCGAAAAAATCCGCCGCCGCATTTCTAGGGCATCTTCGATGGTTTTGAGGCCAGGAGCCGCCGTTTGCCACTCCTCATTGCCAAAGTAGTGATGCCGGACACCCGTCGCCACAATGAGTGTGTCGTAGGGGATACATTGATTGGGCGTGACCACTTCTTGGCGCGTTGTGTCCAGGTCGATGACATGCTCCATCAAAACTTGCGTATTGCGGTTGCGGCTCAAAATGCTCCGCAGTGGCGAAGAAATGTCAGAAGGGGACAACGTGCCCGTGGCAACTTGGTACAGTAATGGCTGAAATAAATGAAAGTTGCGCTTATCTACAAGGGTGACATCCACTGCCGCTTTGCCAAGGGATTTGGCTGCATACAGCCCACCAAAACCGCCTCCAACAATAACAACCCGATGACGGGAGGGTTGCTTAGTCATAGTGAACTCCTAGAGCATTGACAGGATTGGAACGCGGGCAGGGATGGAGCTTAAACTCTGTACCCTAACCCTTCTACTTTAGGGAGTTCTCGATCCGCTGACAGTAGTGATAATTACGATATGCAACGATTTTGCCAGGAAATCTTGACAAAATCACACCCACTATATCACAAACACAAATAATTCGTTGCAAAGCTGTGAGCGGGAACGGGGGCATGGCAACAGGTTCTGTTCTTTTTATATGTCGCAAAACGAATTTGATACATTGTGGGGGAAATCAGCCCTTCAAATTTTCTCCATAACCCATGCAAGACCTTGCGCCACCATTGCTCGATCTAGAAACCCATCGCCAATCATTTTCAGCCCTTCACAATAAGCTGTACTTTAACTACGGTGGGCAGGGGCCACTCCCCAAGGCCGCCCTCGATGCCATCCTAGAGAGCTATCAGCTCATGCAGCAGGAGGGCCCCTTTTCTCGCAAGACCTTTGAAATTATTAACGCTCAAATTGGGTTAACCCATAGAGTGATCGCCCAAGAACTCAACGTCGCCCCTGAAACCATCACCCTCACAGAATCTGTTTCCGTGGGCTGCAATATTGCCTTGTGGGGGTTGGATTGGCACAAGGGCGATCGCATCCTCATCACAGACTGCGAACATCCCGGCATCGTGGCGGCAGTGCAGGAAATCAGTCGTCGGTTTGGGGTTGAAGTGGATACTTGCCCTGTGCTAGCAACCTTGAACGAGACGGATAAGGTTGCAGTGGCGGCGATCGCAGAGCACGTACAGCCCAACACCCGCCTCGTCGTCCTCAGCCACATTCTCTGGAATACGGGTCAAGTATTGCCCCTGGCTGAAATTATTCAAGCTTGCCGTCGTCAAAATCCAGATGTGCTGCTGCTGGTTGACGCAGCCCAATCAGTTGGGGTACTGCCCCTAGACCTAACCGAACCGGACGTAGACTTCTATGCCTTTACAGGACACAAATGGTTCTGCGGGCCAGACGGTGTGGGAGGACTCTATATGCGGCCCGCCCTCCATTCTAGGCTTCAGCCCACGTTTATTGGCTGGCGGGGCATTTGCACCAATGCAGTGGGCGGCCCCACGGGCTGGAAACCAGACGGCACAAAATTTGAAATCGCCACATCAGGCTTTCCCCTCTACCGAGGGCTACAGGTTGCCATTGAAACCCATCGACAGTGGGGGAGTGATGTCCAACGCTACCAACGCATTTGTAGCCTAAGTCAACGGCTATGGTCACGCCTACAAGACATCCCGCACATCAAAACGCTCCGAAAAACTCCGCCCGCGTCGGGATTGGTCTCATTTCAAGTTGAAGGGCAGTCTCATCCAGAATTAGTAAAAGCCCTGGAAAATCAAGAGATTATGGTGCGACTCATCGTAGATCCGAACTGCGTAAGAGTCTGCCTGCACTATCTCACATTAGAATCCGAAGTCGATGTATTCGCCGAGAAATTAGCGTTCCTATGCAAAACAAACCACGAAGCGTAACATTCTCCATCCCGTAGGGGCGCACCTATGTGTGCGCCCCTTGCCGTCGTGTACGCCTCTTTCTATGTCAGCACTAAGCCGAAGCCAATTCTTCCGGTGGCAAATCCAGTCTCACATTGGACACCGCTCGTAAATAAGCGAGGGGAGAGCCTTGGGACTCTGACAACGCCGGCTTATGAACCGTGCGAGTGGTTGGGTTAACAGTGGTTGGGCTAATGTTGAGAACCATTAAGGTACAAGCAGCCCATGCACCCTGTACAGAAGCCCCCAATCTTTGACACTCCCCGCCACGATGACCGACAAAATCGTAATATTTACAGTACCGACAAGAAAAATTTGATTGTGTCACAAGATTATTTTAACGACTGCTTTAAATTATCTTGAAAACTAAAACAATGAATCAGCCTTAAGATTAATCCTAAAAAGCTTGATGGCTCAAGGCTTGAAAGCATCAATATCTTATTTTACAGAACTGGGGATCGGTTACAGCTTCAACACTCTCTGAGTGCTATAACGGTACATACCTGAGGTATTTTTCCCTAGCAAAAACTTTCGACCTCTCTATCATAGGTTTCACAATCAGCCCCCCTTTTTGAGAGCGATCCCCGCAAACATTGTGGGCAGGACGTTAGACAGAATCCATACGAATTAAGCCATACAGATTTTCTTTAGATTCTGCTGAGATCAATGTCTCGAAAAATAAATCTGAATATACATTTGTTAAGAAATAAATTTTTACTTTGCGCCCGTAAAAATTACTATGCAGTTTTGGGCATACAAAATCGCCTCATATCTAAGGTCTGATTTTGACTCCAAGGCAGTATCTGATTCTCTATCAACGAGGGGTTTTGAGCTGCTGAACCTCAACACTCGCTCCCACCATTATGCCCAAGCTGGCTGCTTGGCCCCCTCGAATTTCAATCACTTGATCAATCGGCTCGTCGGGCCCATAAACAGGGCAAGGGTCTGCCGTGCAGGGTGGGGTGTTGGCGGAAATCGCAATGACCTTACCCTGGCGCAAAAAAATCATGTCCAAGGAAATGCGGCAGTGCTTCATCCAAAATTGCACAGGCTGCGGGGGCGAAAACAAAAATAGCATCCCTCGATTGGAGGGCAAAAAGGTGCGGTACATCAGCCCCAGTGACTCTTGTTGTCGGGTTTTGGCAACCTCTAACTCAAAGGTCTGATTGCCTAGTTTTGCGGTGGCGGTAATGGGAAGGACTTGACCAGGGAGCGATCGCTGCTTCCCACTCAACAGAGGCTTCCCACTCAACGGAGGCTTCGCACCCAGCGGACTCTTTGAGGGGGCTACGGTTGGTTCCGCCTGAGTAGAGCGGCTGAGATCACAGGACAGCAGCAACAGACTCGTACAGCCCACCAGACTGAGAATGGAGACTAGCTGACGTTTTCTAAGCATCTCGAAGGGCATAGCCAACTCCACGCACGGTATAAATTAATTTTTTCTCGCCATCGCCTTCAATTTTGAGGCGGAGGTATCGAATATACACCTCAATCACATTAGACTCACCCAAGAAATCGTAGCCCCAGACATTTTCTAAAATCTGGTCACGGGTCAGCACTTCCCTTGGATGTTCCAATAAATACTTGAGCAAATCATATTCCTTCATCGTTAGGCTAATGGATTGCCCACCCCGATTGGCCTCACGATTGCTCAAATCCAACACCAAATTATCAAACTTCAGGGTTTCTCCCTGACTTGTGTTGGCGGGCTGGAGAAAAAGTCTGACCTGATTAACAAACGTATCACTGCGATAAGGCTTTACAAAGTAATCATCCGCCCCAGCCAACAAACAGGCCACCCGATCCTCCACCGTATCGGTGTTCATAATGACCAAGAGGGGAAACGTAATGCCTTCTAGGCGTAACTGTTTACAAATATCTAGCCCTAATCCTTGGGCAAACTGTTCTTCAATGACGAGGAGATCGGGTTTAATTTCGGTTGTTTTCTTTAAAACTTCATCGGGACGATGAACCAGTAAGACTTCATAGCCAGACTGCTCAAGATCAACGGTGATGGCAGTAGACAAGGCAGCGTCAGAAGCCGCAACAAGAATCATGGAACGCGGCATGACAAAAATACTCCACAACACGAATACTGAAAAACTATGGTAGCGGCATCAAGTGCTTTTGTGCGTTAAGGCTTTAAGATTAATTGCCACTCCAACGCTTTTGAACGAGAAAGTCCCCCTGTTTTTCCCACAATGTAAGGACCCCAATAATGGCGAGAGCCATCCAAGGCAAAGGCCACGAGCACATCCCCTTTCTTTAAGGTGAAATTACCCTCAGGTAAAGACAGCAACAGCCCTGCTTTACTTCCTTCGTCGGGGGCAAAGTCCCAGTGTACAGGGGCACGGTAGGGACTTGGCGATGATTTGTTTTGGACAGATTGCTGAGATGCAGATTGCTGAGACATCAACACCACTCTGACGGGATACGGGCTGATGTTGCGGACACGCAGGCCATTCACTAAGGGCGGTTGGGGCGGGGCGGGAGGCGTTGAGGGAGATGGGGAGATGGATGAAGGCGGGGCGACATCTGGTGCGACTTCGATGACCGGAGGTGTCGAATCTTTGGATCCCGAAGGTTCAATCCAGAGGCTGAATTGGAACTGTGACAGCAAAAACACAATCGTTCCGCCTCCCAATGCTGCCAAAACAAGGGGCAGAATGGATGGTTTTTCAGCCATAGCTTTTTTGGGGGGTTCGTTGCGACCGAGTGTCATGCTTCTAATATATCTAGCGTGGATGGCTCTGTGTGGGGTGAGGGGCTGTCAAAGATTCAGGTCTAAATGGTCAGACGCTCAAGAATCAACGCTGCTACTATAAAACCTAAGCAGGGTTTATCCGTCATTGAAGGCTTAGGGTCATGGCAGCAGCGAAACCAAGAGATGTACAGGTGATGCCGATCGCCGCAGAGACCATGATTTTGCGATCGCGGAGTTGGGCACGGCTGAAGTTTGAAATTGAGTACGGACTCCAGCGCGGAACCACCGCCAATAGCTATCTGCTGCGTGCCGATAAAGTAGCGCTCATTAACCCACCAGGGGAAACCTTTACCGAACTATTTCTCCAAGCGCTTCAAGATCGGATCGACCCAGCCACCCTTGACTACATCGTCATGGAACGGGTTAATCCTAATCGCTGTGCCACCCTTAAAGCACTGTTAGAGGTTGCACCCCAAGCGACTGTGATTGCCTCGAATCCTGGGGCCGTGGTACTGAAGGAAGCGCTTCCAGAACTCAACCCTAAATTGCAAATTATCCGAGGCGATGAAACCTTGGATTTAGGCCAAGGTCATCTTTTGTCGCTGATTCCCACTTCAACGCCGCGTTGGCCCACCAGCATTTGCACCTTCGATGCCGCCACCCAGATTTTGTTTAGCGATAAATTCTTTGGTGCCCACATTTGCGGCGACCAAGTGTTTGACGAAGGGTTCCAGTCTGTCCAAGAAGATCGGCAATATTACTTTGACTGTTTGATGGCCCCCAACGCCCGTCAGGTCGAAACTATCTTAGAAAAATTGGCAGAGTACCCGGCAAAGCTCTACGCCCCAGGTCACGGCCCTATGGTTAAGTATGGGTTTGAAGACCTTACCAAAGCCTATCGAACCTGGAGTCAGGCCCAGAAAGAGCAGGAGTTGGCGGTGGCCCTCCTCTATGCTTCGGCTTACGGCAATACCGCAACCTTGGCCCAGGCGATCGCCCGAGGGATTACCAAATCCGGTGTCCGTGTTGAGGCCATCAACTGTGAAGTGGCGACCCCCGACGAAGTCCAGGCTGCGGTCGAAAAAGCCGATGGATTTATCATTGGATCTCCCACCCTAGGGGGCCATGCACCCACCCAGGTGATGACAGCCTTAGGGATTGTGATGGCAAGTGCCACAAAGCTTAAGCTTGCGGGGGTGTTTGGCTCCTATGGCTGGAGTGGAGAGGCGATCGATCTCTTAGAAAGCAAGCTCAAGGATGCCGGATTCCAGTTTGGGTTTGAGCCAATTCGCGTGAAATTTAAGCCCACCGCCGTCACCTTACAGTGCTGTGAAGAAGCCGGAACCGATTTTGCCCAAAGCCTCAAGAAAGCCAAAAAAACGCGCCAGTCTCGTCAAAAAGTGAGCCTAGAATCTCAGGTCGATCCCACCGTGCAGGCCGTAGGGCGAATAGTGGGTTCCTTGTGTATCGTCACCGCACAGCATGAGGATGTCAGCAGTGCAATGTTAGCGGACTGGGTGGCTCAAGCAACCTTTAATCCACCTGGCATTACCATTTCTGTGGCGAAAGATCGAGCCGTTGAGTCCTTACTCTTCCGAGGCAATACCTTTGCCCTCAATATTCTGGGTGAAGGCAAGCATTTGGGACTGATGAAACATTTCCTCAAACCCTTTAGTCCTGGGGAAGATCGCTTTGTGGGGGTAGAAACCCAGCCCGCCCAGAATGGATGCCCTACCCTCAAAGATGCCGTTGCCTATCTAGAATGTACCGTTGAAAATCGGATGGACTGTAGTGACCATTGGTTGGTGTATGCCGTTGTAGACGCAGGGACGCTGAATGATCCAGATTCACTGACTGCTATCCACCACCGAAAATCTGGGAATCATTATTAATGATAATTGAATTTCCGTAATCACTTAGGCCACGTTCTATTTCAAGAGAAATGGGTCAATACTAGGAAAAACGATTTTAGAATTTAGCTTCCAGCGCTAAGGGTGAGAACCCCGTCGTGTCTTTAGCCCGTCGTGTCTTTAACTGGCCTATCTCCATGACAAACCCTTCACAGCCCCCCGTCCCTCCCCACAAAGTCCCTTTACCCCCACCCCCTCACTTCCCACTGTCCTCTCGGGAAGCGGTTGATGTAACGATGGCGATTGATGCCCCCACACACAGTCAAACTGCCGTGAATGGCGGTTCTACGCAAACCTATGCAGTCCCTGGCACGGACTTCCACACCAATGGATATCCTGGCTCCAACTCAACCATTCCTTTTACGGCTGTTGGGTCTACCTTTGCCAATCGTTCTCCAGAGGCGAGTGAACCCACACAGTCCACCATGAAGCTTCCCAAACGGCCTCTCAATGGGATCACCCTAGAGAGCCTTGTCAACGAAGCCTATGACAATGACTTTTCGGATATTCACCTCGGGGTAGGAGAAGTGCCTCGGTTCCGAGATCGCGGGCGAATGGCACTCACCAGCTACCCCGTCACAGACCATGACACCTTTGAATACTGGCTAGAAGAAATCTTATCCCCAGAACAAATCCAAAACTTCCATAACGATCAAGAGTTTGATGGTGCCCATCAGTACGAAGGGCTGGTGCGGATACGGATTAATGTCTTTGTGAGCCTCTGCGGGCCAGGGATGGTGCTGCGGTTAATTCCACTGCGGATCAAGACCCTGGAAGAACTGAGCCTGCCAATGATTTTCAGGGATCTGTGTCTATACCAGAAAGGACTCATTCTGGTCACGGGGCCAACCGGATCGGGGAAATCGACCACCCTGGCGGCGATGGTGGACTATATCAACTCCGAAATGCCCAAACACATTATCTCGATTGAAGACCCAGTGGAGTTTGTGCATAAGAGTCGTAAGTCTATGATTCGCCAGCGGGAAGTGGGGATTCACACCCATACCTTTAGCAATGCCCTGAAGGCTTCTCTACGGGAAGACCCAGACATTATTTTGATTGGGGAAATGCGCGATCGCGAGACGGTCAATACCGCCCTCAAAGCCGCCCAGACGGGCCACTTGGTATTTGGCACCTTGCACACTAACAGCGCCGTTAAAACCATCGAACGGATTTTGAACCTGTACAACCCAGATGAACAGGGTCCCATGCGCATGCAGGTCGCAGAATCTTTAGTAGCGGTTATTGCCCAGTCTTTGCTGCGAACCACCGACGGCAAACGAGCCGCCATCCACGAAATTATGGTCAATACCGATGCCGTTAAGGACTATATTTTACGGGGTGAAATTGAGTCCATTGAGCAATTGATTCCTCAATGTTCTTACGACGGCATGATGACCATGAACCAATGTATTTACGAACTCTATGAAGAAGGCCGTATTGATGAAGAAACAGCCCTAGAGGCATCGCCCAGACCCAATGAAATGGCCCAGATTTTGCGCGGACGCGTGTAAGAAGTTCTTGCCATTGGCCCAATCTGATTGACTAACCTTAAGCCATAAAAAGCCACCCGCAAAGCAGGTGGCTTGAAGAGTTTTGGGAACGCGCAGAAAAGTTTAGCTATGAACAAGCACCTTGACGTTAGCGTTTTGGAGACCTGGGCGCTGAACTTCAACAAGGGTTTTATTAATGGCGTACTTTTGGTTAATGGAATTGATTAACTCGGTTTGATTATGCTTTTTGGCAACGCCCCAAAGGTCGGCGATGAGGTCAAAGGTACCATCGGTATTCTTAGACCAGCCTAAGTCGTACTCGCCTTCGAGTACCGCAACAATATCGGCCCGAACCCGTTGACCATGATAGCCGCGCACATCGGCTTCGGTCTTCATTTGAATGCCTAAATTCTTAAGAGAAGATTTTAGGATTTCGGCATCGGTGATCTTGGTTCGGAGGGTGCTGAAGTGTGACATGGTTTTGATTCTCCACTTGATGATGAGGTATACAACAGTTGACTGAAGAAGCCGCTCAATTTGATGAATTGAATGGATGCGGCGGGGAAACTAGCGCAATGCTAGTTTTTCCTTCTGAGGGGATCAGAAGAAAACTTGTTAAAACTCCAGGCGCTGATAATCAGCGATTGAAGCTGCTGCGGGACGCGCACGCTGTCTGGCCCAATCTCGTAGCGCCGTGACCTGTTCGGTCATGGTACGGGACAGCGGCATGGTCGCTCGACTAGCAGCAATGATGTCGAGCTGCGTAAACTCACGATCTTGAGCAAATGCCTCATACATGGCAGCCACAACGGCTTGCTCAATCTCAGAACCTGAAAATCCTTCACAAACAGTCGCGAGCTGTTCAATATCAAACCGCTCAATATCACAGCGACGTTTGGATAAATGGACTCTAAAAATATCTTCACGCTCTCCCTGGGTAGGGAGATCCACAAAAAAGATTTCGTCAAAGCGACCTTTTCTGAGAAATTCTCCTGGTAAGCGCTCAACCCGGTTGGCCGTTGCCATCACAAACACAGAAGACTTTTTCTCCTGCATCCAGGTCAGAAACGATCCAAAAATTCGGCTGGAGGTGCCGCCATCAGAATCGGAAGAGCCTGAGCTGCCTGCGAAGGCTTTATCCATTTCATCAATAAACAAAATTGCGGGGGCAATCGATTCTGCGGTCTTTAGCGCGCTGCGTAAATTCGCCTCGGAACGCCCAACTGTTGAGCCATCATAGATCCGACCAATATCGAGGCGCAGCAGGGGCAACCCCCACAATCGCGAGGTTGTTTTGGCAATCATGGATTTGCCACAGCCTGGGACGCCCAAAATCAACATGCCCTTTGGTTCAGGAAGGCCATACTCACGGGCACGCTCTGTAAACGCAAAATTGCGCTGTATGAGCCATCGCTTTAATTCAGCTAACCCACCGACAGAATCAATGGTTTCATCTTCTTCGATGAACTCTAAAATCCCGTTGCGGCGAATGAGCTGCTTCTTCTCTGACAGAATAATCCCCAACTCTTGCTCCGACAGACGCCCTGTCGTCACTTTTGCCTTTTGATAAACCTTTTCGGCTTCGTCAAGGGACAGACCTAAGGAGGCTCTCAATAGCTTCTCTCGAACTTCCGGCGTTAGCTTGGGAGATCCTGCTGGAATGTGAGCTGAGAGCAGGTCATCCAGCTCGCTGATAGTGGGGAAAGGGAAGTCGAGAACAACAATATCATTCTCTAATTCAGTTGGGATACTTTGAAAGGGAGACACTAAAATAATGTTTTTCAAGGTGCCCTTAAAGGCAACCACGGCATCTCTGAGCAGCCGTACAACCTCTACACCGCCAGCAGCGCCAAAGAAAGGGTGAAGATCTTTAAAGATAAAAACAGCGGGTTCTTTTTCGTTAATTGCCGCTTTGATCGCCTGAGAAGGATCTACAGTTGGGTTGTGTCCTGAGTTGTGCGCATGTCCAAACTCACGCAGCCCTTGGGTCAACGTCCATGTGAAAACTTTTTGGTGAGACTTTTCACCTTGGACAATGGTGGCGATCGCCTCTTCCGCACGCTTTTCTTCGGGCGTGACCAAGTAAATTAGCGGATATTGAGCTTTTATTAAAATATTAAGCTCTTCTCTCATAGCCTTCACCTCGGATTAAAGTTGGCGAATCGCTTTGGGTTACTCAGTTTGACCGAAGACATAAGTGGCTGGAGGGCGAGAAAGGGTTTAACTAACTACACACCTACAGAAACAAGAGTCTCAGGGGAGTCAACCTGAATGCCGTGGTCACTTAAAACTGAGGCTTGACGCTTCAATGTCACAAGCTCGTTGGAGCGGAGAATGACGGAAGAGGCACATTCAGGACAGTTGTAAATCTGATGAACTGACCCTAGAACAGAGGCTTCAAATTCTTCAATCACTTCCGGGTGTTGGATGTAGAAGGCGAGGGCACGTTCTGCGATCGCAGACATCGGCTCGGCTTCTACAGCGGCCTTGATTTTAAGCTCACGATGAAGCTCAGGCGGCAAATATAACGTGACTTTTTGTTTGTCTTGCATAGGTCTTACACGTTTTCCCGGGTGCGTCTTCATACTCTACTGATTCCCACGCACGCTGTCAAGACATCATACCGTTTTAGCGTCAAAAAAGTTATATTGCTTAATATTAAGCTCCTGACGACTCGGCTGTGCGCCTAGGAACCCAGCAGTCATGGGTGTAAAAGCTGCTTCAATGGAAGTGGACTGAAGATTTCAAGTGGAAGCTTGACTCAAGCATTAGAACCCTCAACGCATTAACGGCTAAAGGAAGACCCTCATGGATGTGATACCGGCGATCGACTTATTGAATGGTCGATGCGTGCGTCTGTACCAAGGCGACTACGAACAGTCCCAGATTTTTGCGGAGGAACCCGTAACGGTGGCACAAAGCTGGGAAGCGCAAGGTGCACAATGGCTGCACCTAGTGGATTTGGATGGGGCAAAAACGGGAGAGCCTGTCAATTTGGATGTGATTGCCCAGATTGTAGAGACCCTCAAAATTCCGGTACAGGTGGGGGGTGGGCTACGGACGCCTGAGCGGGTCGCCAGCTTTTTGGAAATGGGCGTTCAGCGTGTGATCTTAGGCACCGTCGCGGTGGAGAATCCTGATTTAGTGGCACAGCTTTGCCAGACATACCCTGGTCAGATTGTGGTCGGTATTGACGCTAGGGAAGGCATGGTGGCCACGCGGGGGTGGTTAGAGACCTCAACGGTTTCGGCGATTTCGCTGGGTCAACGAGCTGCATCAGAAGGGGCTGCTGCCATCATCTACACTGATATTCAGCGGGATGGAACCCTAGAAGGACCTAATCTGCCTCAACTACGGGAAATGGCAGCAGCCGTCTCTGTCCCTGTGATTGCTTCGGGAGGGGTCAGCAGCTTGACAGATATTCTGAGCTTGCTTGCCCTAGAACCTATGGGGGTGAGTGGGGTCATTGTCGGGAAGGCGCTTTATACCGGAAATTTAACTTTGACGGAGGCTCTGAGGGCGATCGGGCCGGGGCGCTGGCAGGATGTTCCGATGGATTTGGGAGAATCTTCTTTGGCTTAAAGAATCTCGGTAAATCACAAATTATGGCTTTTCCAGAGGATTATTACACTCGATCCCCCTAAATCCCCCTTAAAAAGGGGGACTTTAACTCTGAAGCCCCCTTTTTAAGGGGGTTGGGGGATCGAGTGTAATAAGTTTGTGATCTACTGAATCTACTTAGGCCATTCGCCTGTCTGGGGAAAAATCTGGGCAGTGAATGGCTTGTTCTGTCATTGCTGCCTGAGGGTGAACCGCACACTTAAGGGCAGGATGATTGGTACAAAACTGACAGCGAGCACAGGGAATTTGATGGAGGCGCTGGCCCACCTGAATCGTTTCTTTAAGAAAACTCCACAAGCTGGAGCTGAGGCAAATGACAAACCCCCAGCTCAACAAAATGCTTAATATTTGCCATCCAGGGCCTCTTAAGATCATGGACTGCTCCTGTTTGTTGTGTCAGTTTTTATAATTCTCTCTAGAGCACTTCGTGGGTATAGGCGTGCTGTTTCACATTGTCTTCGGTGCTCACGACTCGCTCAACGTTGAGGATTCGTTTGCGCTCAACGGAATAGTTAAAGTCTGACTTGGACTGGCCTAGGGGAAGCAAAGACTGAATTGAAGCACAGGAACGGTAGCTGCGGGTTGCAGCCATCAGTCGTTCTTCAAAGGCATCACAGAGCTGAACATCGGCGGGGAATGAGACGGGGACTTTCCCTTGCCCTTCGACAAAAGCCGTCTCAAAGGTAGTGGCGATGACCATTTCATAAGAGGTCTCAATTCCCTTACAAAGTCCTTCTAGGGCCGCAGAGGGGATTGGTTCTACCACTTTAATGGGCTGTAATTTGCCATCTTCTTTGATAAAGCAAGTGGCGACGCCCAAAACCACATAGGCATCTGCGGGCACATCGGTCACATTGGAAGGCATCAAGTTCAGGGACATAAAAAATTCCAAGTGAAAAGATCCAAAAAATGGGTAAAGCACAGTGACTCTACCCATCCATCATTCTAGAAGCGTTTACCCAATCCTTCCTTGAAGTTTATTGAACCTGTTGAGTCCCTTCAGGAATTTGAAACACCTTAAGCTGATCGGCGCGCATCAGGCTTCCTTGCTCTTGGGCAATCCGCTGAGCGGTTTGAGGAGACTGACTGCGTTGGTAAGTCTGTTGTAGTTCTTGCAGATTTTGAGCAACCTGAGATTCTTCTCGGCTAATCTCTTTGAGCTTCGCATGCTGGGTGAGCTGGTTGGGTACCAAATTCGCCAATGTCACCAGAGCAGTGCCAATGAGCACGCCATTCATTCCAAGAATGAAGCCAGATTCCCAAATCCTCGACGCATAGTCATTGACCACGGCAGAGGTAGAACGGTTTTCCTGCTGAAAGCGATTCTTTTCTTGAGATAATTTCCGACGACGGGCCAATTGATCGGATTGAGATTTAGATCGGCGACGTGGGGCTGGGCTGGGATTGGGTAGTGCGCTCATAGTCAAAACGGCGGGGTAGGTTGGCTTGGATGAATGCTGAATTTTATCGGCTAAGGAATGGCTGCGTTAGGACTGCGCTCAATCTCTCATCTCACGACGGGATGAATCACGCAACCTCATGGTTTTCACGTTTCAGTTATGTCCGTTCAATGCACAGCGAACTGTACAACTCAGAAAAACAGATTGGTGTAGTGAGGTGAAGGGCGACAGTCTAGCAAACCGGACAGAAGCTAGAAACTGATGACTCGACGCAGGCCAAGACCAAATGCTTTATGCGCAGCGATTGTAGCGAAGCGGTTCCCATAAAGTCAATAAGAAATTTAATCCTTGGTACAAAAAATGACAATTGTAAGTAATTGAATCATGGTCAAGGATCCAATTTGAAAAACTTTGGGAACCCTTGGGATGGGATTCTACGGGATTCAAGAAAGGCTGAATGTTCTGATAGAGCGTGATCCCCTGCACTATGAGGGGTTGAATGCGTCGCTAAAGTCTTGGCTCTTTAGGGCAAAAAAAACTTGCACACTCTTCTGAAGAATGTGCAAGTTTTTAGAAAAGACCGTTACTTATAAAGTTCGGTCGAAAGACGAAGGGCAAGAAAACCAGGGATCAGGGCGAGCGCCAGTGCGACGAAGACCTGGGTATCTGACAACATATGAACAAGCTCCTAGAAAGCATTGATAATTCACAATGTCCGTCAAAGTGACCCCCAACGGAATCCTTTGTTACATGATGCAACACTCTAAGGTGAAAGTCTCAAGGATCCTTCTGTGTGATCGACATAGTTTGTAGAAGCTGAAGAACCTTGAGATATCTTGATCAACCGTGCGTAAACCTTCATTTGGCGTTAGGGTTGATAGGTATAGTTGCGGTGCTGATAACGTAGGTGCCAACAACCTTATGAAAATTTTGATGGATCCGCTCAGGACTTGAATGCTAGACCAACTTTCTGCGATCGCCACCCACTTTGACCTCAATACTGCGTTCTTGATTGTGATTTTAGCGGGGCTAGAGGCGGTCTTGTCGGCAGATAATGCGATCGCCCTGGCAGCCTTAGTTCAAGGCATTGAGGACGAGAAGCTTCAGCGGCAGGCGCTCAACCTAGGGATGGTGGCGGCTTTTGTGATGCGGATGGGTCTTATTTTCACGGCAACCTGGGTGGTGGACTACTGGCAGTTTGAGTTGCTGGGCGCTGGGTACCTCCTGTGGTTATCATTTCAATATTTTTCGTCTGATCAAGAGGAAGGGCAGCATCATGGCCCTCGATTTACCAATTTATGGCAGGCGATTCCGCTGATTGCGGTGACGGATCTGGCTTTTTCGTTGGATAGTGTGACCACGGCGATCGCCCTAGTCAATGACCGCTGGCTCGTGATTTTGGGCGGCGTGATTGGGATTATTATGCTGCGGCTGATGGCGGAGTTATTTATCCGCTGGCTCAAAGAATTTGTCTATTTACAGGATGCGGGCTACGTGACCGTAGGGCTGGTGGGAGCCAGACTGTTGCTCAAGGTCGTGAATGACCAAATTGTTCCCCCTGAATGGCTCATGATTACGGTCATTGCCGGTTTGTTTGTCTGGGGCTTCTCGAAGCGGGTGGATGCGCCCAGTGAGTTAGGTGAAGCGTCTGCTGAGTCACCTGAGATCGTTGAGGTGGTGCAGGCTCCGCAGGATTTGGAAGTCTCTAAATAGGGTTCTGTGTTTTGCGCATAATTTGGAAGGGCGCACACGTAGGTGCGCCCCTACGGTGATTAATTTATTCGTAAATCCAGGTGGAGATGGTGGGTGTCCAGTCTGAGAGTTCTTCGGACTTGAACCACAGGGCAATTTCGCGTACTGCGGTTTCGGGGGCATCGGAGCCGTGGATGATGTTGCGACCAATATCCACACCGAAATCGCCTCGGATGGTTCCAGGCTCGGAGTTGAGGGGGTTGGTTACGCCAATGATTTTACGAGCGGAGGCGACTACGCCTTTGCCTTCCCATACCATTGCGACCACTGGGCCAGAGGTAATAAAATCGACCAAACCACCAAAGAAGGGCTTTTCTTTATGTTCGCCGTAGTGTTGCTCGGCGAGTTCTCGGCTCACGGTCATGAGCTTTAGCCCAACTAAGGTAAACCCCTTTGCTTCAAAGCGACCTAGAATTTCGCTCACCAGTTTGCGCTGTACGCCGTCTGGCTTGATTGCTAAAAATGTACGTTCCACAGAATTTCTCCAACCGGGGTGTTGTCCTTTTCTATGCTGGGAAATGATGGGACTTTTGTAAAGTAATTCACTACACCTTCAAAACGCTATGAAGCCTATTACGCAGCAAATTTTGGTCGGGATTGCCGGATGTATTGTGCTAACGCTGGTTTTTAGCGCTGGACTGTCCGTTGCCGTTAACTATGGCGTTGCTCAGTTTGAGCAGAAGGTTCAGGACTTTTTGCCCACGGCGCAGCAAGATTCGGAGTCTCAAAATCCGTAATGGCGATTGACGGGAAACTGCTTACCGCTGGCTTCGGCTCCGCTCAGCCAGCTAGAGACTGGTGGAGGGCATAACCGTTATTGGAAATCATCTTGAATATTGCTGCTTGCCCCACTCATTTAAGCTTGAGATAAGCTAAAGCTAACGCTCTAGAATCGGGAGACTGTGTGCTATGTCCCTAGAGACCGCCGCTGAACAGACTGGTTTACCCCCTACGTTTATAGACTGGGAACCGCCCGAACCCCCAACGGATTTAATTTTTGACGACGGTGAACCTTTGGAAAGCAATCGCCACCGCATTGCCATGAATGTTTTGATTGATTCTGTCCTTGTTGCTTATGAAGGACGAACCAACTACTTTGTTGGCGGCAATATGTTTGTCTACTACAGCCGCCAACAAGCCATGAATCGGGATTTTAGGGGGCCAGATTTTTTTGCGGTGTTGGATGTGGCAGACGACAACCGAGAGCGTCAAGGTTGGGTGGTATGGGAAGAAGATGGACGCTATCCAAATGTCATCGTTGAGCTGATGTCGCCTAGCACTGCAAAAACTGACAAAACCGTCAAAAAAGATCTGTACGAGCGCACCTTTAAAACTCAGGCTTATTACATCTACGATCCGTTTGATCCAGAGTCTCTTCAAGGATGGTCTTTGGATGCATCCCTTCGCTATCAGCCCATTCAACCGAATGAGCAAGGGCGGCTTTGGTGTGAACCTTTAGGCTTATGGCTGGGTAACTGGGAAGGCTGTATCCGTCGAGAACAGAGCAATAGCACTTGTCACTGGCTGCGGTTTTATGATGGTGCAGGACAACTCGTTTTACTCCAGGACGAAATTGCCCAAGCAGCACAACACGAAGCTCAAGTGGCTCAGCAAGAAGCTCAAGTGGCTAAGGATAAAGCAGACCGATTCGCGGCTCGCTTAATAGCGTTGAGAGAGGATCCTGAAGCCGTTTAGGCGTAGTCTAAACTATGCGCTTGGAGAAACAGCCCATTTACTTGCGATATTAAAAATGTCTTCACTTAAGCCGTCCTGGCTCACCCCTCTGTTTTTAGGTACGTTAGCCGCCGCGATCGCCATTCTCTGCCTACGCGGCTTTGCAATTCTGACCATGATTCCTGGGGCAATCGTAAGCGGCCTGTGGATTGTAGCGATTAGCTTAGGGGTTTATTTGGCTATTGTCAGCCTCCGCTAAGGCGTAATCGTAGCCTTGATGGTTTTGCGCTGCTTCATGTCTTCAAAGACTTGCCCAAGGTTCTCTAGGGGCTGCTGGTCATTGAGCATTAACTCAAGGGGCAGCACGCGACTATTAATCAGCTCTAACGCCTGTCGCACATGGAAGGGCGTATTGTGAAACACGCCTTTGAGGGTGAGTTCGCTGTAGTGGAGCTGTTCTGTATCCACCGTAATGTTCGTATTGCGGGGGCAGCCGCCGAAGAGGTTGACCGTAGCGCCAGGACGGGCACAGGCGATCGCCATTTCCCACACGCTAGGCACCCCCGTCGCCTCCACCACAATATCTGCGCCCATCCCTGCGGTCAGACTTTTCACAACCATAGGGATACTCTCAACCTGACGATGATTAAAGGTGTGAGCTGCGCCAAAGTTTGTACCAATGGACAGACGCTGCTCGGAACCACCAAACAAAATTACATCTGCCCCTTGATGGGCAAGCGCACCCACAAACATCAAACCGATCGCCCCATCCCCAATCACCACAACCTTCGGCGCACAGCCCCAGCGCTGCTGTAGCTCTGGCGAAAATCCAGACCGAGCTACGCCATGCAAAACACAGGCAAGGGGTTCTGTGAGGGAAGCCAGGGCATCAGGTACACCCTCTGGAATGGGAAGAAGGTTATGGCGAACAATGGGCGCGGGGATTTTGAGGTATTGGGCAAAGGTACCGTTGTTAAAGGTTAGGTCTGGGCACAGAGAATACTCCTGGCGCTTGCAGAAGAAGCACGCCATGCAGGGGGCGGAGTTATTGGGGACAACGCGATCGCCCACGTTCCACCCTGTCACACCTTCGCCTAGTGCCACAATTCGTCCTGCGGCCTCATGCCCAAATAGCGTCGGGGGTTTGAGCATTCGCGCATGACCGCCACGCCGCCATACCTTGAGGTCAGTTCCGCAGGTGGTGGCGGCTCCCACCTCAAGCACGACTTCTCCAGGGTTTGGGGTTGGGTCTTCTACCTGTTCGAGGCGCAGATCTTCTTGACCGTAGAGTACGGCGGCAAGCATGGTTAAGCCTTCACCTCTGGGCCAGTCTCAGGTTCAACGGTGGGGAGTGGGGCGTAGCGACCGTAAATTTCCGCCATCTCACGGAGGCGATCGCCATATTCTTCTCTAAGCGCTTCGGCCCGATACCGCCAGCGCCAGTTATTCTCAGCCGTGCCAGGGATGTTCATGCGAGCATTTTCGCCTAGGCTGCACACATCCTGAAGCGGCACAATGGCCTGATTCGCCACAGAACTCATGGCAATGCGAATCAAGTCCCAGGCCACCCCATCTCCGCTGATGCCGCCCAGGTAGCGATACACACGATCCTTTTCGTAATCATTGGCGGCTTCGTACCAGCCGACAGTCGTGTCGTTATCGTGAGTCCCTGTATAAATCACGCTGTTGTGGATCACGTTATAGGGCAGAAAAGGGTTGCCACCGTCACCGCCAAAAGCAAAATGCAGAATTTTCATCCCTGGAAACCCAAACTGATCGCGAAGATCTAAAACGGCTTGGTCAATGTCACCCAAATCCTCGGCAATAATGGGCAGACTTCCCAAAGCATCACGCACCGCGTTAAACAGTTTTTCGCCAGGGCCATAGAGCCACACGCCTTTTACAGCAGTTTCTTCCTCTGCTGGGATCGCCCAGTAGGAGTCAAACCCACGGAAGTGATCGATCCGAATCAGATCCACTAGCTCTAGGCAATCTTTAAAGCGGTTCACCCACCAGGCAAAGTCCGTTGCTTCAAGGTGTTTCCAGTCGTAGAGCGGATTCCCCCAGCGCTGGCCCGTTTCGGCAAAGTAGTCGGGTGGGACGCCTGCGACAAAGATCGGCTGCTTGTCGGCATCAAGCTGAAACAGGTCTGGATTGGCCCAAACATCGGAACTATTGAGAGAGACATAGATGGGGATATCCCCAAAAATCTGAATGTGGTTTTGGTTGGCGTATTTTTTGAGGGCGCTCCACTGCTGGAAAAATTCAAACTGCCAATATTTCTGACAGAAGATTTCGTCTGCGAGGTTTTCCCGTGCCGTTTGGAGGGCTTCAGGTTGGCGATCGCGCAATGGAATGGGCCATGCATTCCAAAGTCCTTCGGGTTGAGTTTTGTGCAATGCCATAAAGAGGGCGTAATCATCTAGCCAATGGGCTTTAGCGGCGCAAAAATTCTCAAAGGCAGTTTGTCTAAGCGGAGGAGCAGTATCTCTAAATCGGAAGGCAGCTTTATGAAGCAGGGGCATTTTCCAGTTTTCGACCTGCTCAAAATCGATGAAGTCAGGGTTGAAGTCGGGTCGCCCTTGAAGGTCATCACTGGAGAGCAGCCCTTCACTCACCAAGACATCGGGGCTGATCAGCAAGGGATTGCCCGCTGCGGAGGAAAAGCTCATGTAGGGTGAGTTGCCGTAGTCCGTGGGGCCTAGGGGCAAAATTTGCCAGAGCCGTTGACCGCTGACCGCCAAAAAGTCGATAAATTGTCGTGCTTGCCCCCCTAGGTCGCCGATCCCGTAAGGGCCTGGAAAACTGGTCGGATGAAGCAGAATTCCGCTGGTTCTTGGAAACGGCATAGCCCAACAATTCCTTAAAAAGTTTAAAGATAAAAGTAATTTGACAGGAGCTTTGTTCTGCACCTTACTCTAGCCCCCTCAGTCTCTCCTCGGTATGCCATACACAACTTGGATTCTCACTGAATACCCTGCATTACCCCCCTCAATCCCCCCTTATAAAGGGGGGAAGAAGATGGATTGGCTCCCTCCCCTAGCTCTTTCAGAGCGGCTACGCCAAGTACAAGGGGAGGGCTGGGGTGGGGTAGTGCAAGGCGTAACTAATTTTTCCAACGACTGAATGAAAAAGGCGACCCTAGCACCTATATAGAAGTTTACATTGCCGCTTCCAGGTACGCTCTAATCTTTTCGGCAGTAATAGGCGCAAGCAAAACCCCATTGCGGTAATGACCCGAGGCAATCAGCACATTTTCATACCCAGGAACCAGCCCAATCACCGGAGCAGCCCGTTCTTCTGGACGTGGACGCAATCCTTGCCAGGTACGCAGAATATCAGCATTGGCAAGAGACGGCAGAAGTGCGATCGCCTTCTTCATCAACCGCTCCAACTCAGCAGAATCTGCCTCAATCACAGGAGCGCCATCAGGGAATTCGACCGTTGCGCCGACCCAAAGTTCATCTTCGCTCAAAGGCACCAAATGCATATCCTCCCCATTGATGACGGGACTATCTAACCGTAGGGACTTGGAACAGCGCAAATGAAGTGCCTGACCTAACACAGGCCGAATTTGGATGGGCTTAGCTAGGGCTTGGGTTAATGCTTCTGAGCCTAAACCTGCTGAGACGACAACCCAATCCACGGGGAACTCTTCCCGACTGCAAAGATGCGAGACTCGCTGCTGTTCATCACTGGTTTCAATGCGGAAATTAGAAATAGGGGTATTGAAGTGGAACTGCGCCCCATGTTGGATTGCGCCCTGAATGAGCGCTTGGGTCAAGGCCATTGGGTCAAGTTGCCGATCTTGGGGAGAGTAGACCGCACCTACAGCTCTTTCTCCCGTAGAGAGCGATCGCGCTTCAACCAATTCTGGAAAGCGCTGGGCCAACACCTGCTGCGACCAATGCTCCAGCACAAATCCTTGCTTTGCTCGCACCTCTTGGGTTTTATGCCACCGCTCAAAATCTTCAGTGTTAAAAAAGAGCTGCAATATGCCGTTGCGATTGCAGGGGATGTTGAGTCCCGTCTGTGCAATGAGTTGTGGAATCAGCGTTTCATAAAGCCTTAGGCTCTCTAGTAGGAGCTTGAGATGTTTGCCCTTGAGTTTGGAGCATATGACCGCTGAGAGAACCCCCAGCGCTGCTCCTGTGGAATCAAAGTGATTGGGCGGGCTTTGCTCAAAGACCTGGATCTCTAAATTTGGGATTTTGCTGAGATTGTGGGCGATCGCCGCTCCCACTACGCCCCCGCCAATAATGCCAACCTTCACCGCCCGTGCTCCCCAAGAAAATGTCCTTCTACAAAAAACGGATTCTACCCCTCAAAAAAGGGACAGAATCCGCAATTGACCGCTTGCTGAGGCAAGGGGCTTTTATCACACAGTGGTTTTAGCCATCAAGGCTTGAGTTAAGCATCGCCACCAGAATCTGGCTCTCCCGCAACGGCAGGCAGCTCAGGCAAGCCAGCCAAGAATGCGTCAATATCCTTTGCGGCACTCTCAAAGCCTTTCAACGCTCCATCCACATCGGTCGCAACCGCAGCTTGGTCAAGCTCAATAAAATCTTGGAAGATATTGCGCGAGATTTCTCGAGCAACCTTTTGATCCGCTGGGAGCAGATTAGAGGTAACGTACTTCAAATCTTGGATCAACGACCCAAATGGCCCACGGATGGTACTGCGAACCTCCTGCCACTCTCGATTTTGAATCGCAGCACCTAAGGCTTCTAAGCGCCCATTGGCACTTTGAATTTCAGGGAGATACTGCTGAATTTTCTGGAGCTGTGCCGTTGTGTAGGTAGGAGCCACTGCGACCGTACTCGGGCCACCGCAGCTCACTAAGACAAAGGCAACCATTGCAAACAAGCAAGACAGTAATGCACGAAATCTAAACATAATGGCGTTAGACGGAACAATATAACGGACAAGATTTCTACCGTCATTTTAGAATGAGTTGTCTGCCTCACTCCAATCTTGGGCCAGATTTTCTTGAATCGTTAGAGATTACTCTAGGTCTTTGCCAAACATTTGGGACGGATGCAAGGCATCGCGCCCCTACAGCACGGTGATTCAAGACCAAAAATCACCTATCCTCCTGGAAACTGAGTGATTTGGGCATAGCCGCTAAACAAGAGCTGATTCTGCTTTGTCTCAACCCGATTGATCCGAGTTTCGACCCCATCGAGTCCAAACTTATCCAGGTCAACCATCCCATTCAAAAGTTCGACAAAGTCCGCCGTCATCTGCTTGGAAAGGTCTTGATCGTCTTGGGCAATATCCTCTGCCAAAAACGTTGGCTCTGTAAACACCAGCCGCCGCCGTCGTTCGACAGACAGCCCCGTCTTGACGGCAATAGGAATGGATCGATCTTGGCTGGGGATATTCACCTTGGCCCGAATTTCAACCTGATTGTTGGGCAACAGCTTCATCGAAATGCCTTCAAAAGAGACAGGCTCATCAATTCCTGTGACTTCAGAGAGCCATACATCATCCAGACGTTTTTGAACCAGCTCGCCATTAAACGCCAGATTGATCCCCTCCTCTGAGAGGATGATTTGGGCGATCGCCTGAGTGGGCTGCTTGAGCTGAATTTTGCCTCGCAGCACTGAGCCGAAGTCAATGGCGATCGCATCGGTTTCAAAGGACATTTCCTCCACCTGAAACTGACGCTTAATGACCAGGCCACGGCCCTGCATCTTAATACTGTCTACATTGCCCTGTAGGAGCTTACTCGACGGAAAACAGCGAATGCTGACCTCCACCGAATCGCTTTTGCTAAACATGCCGCGAATCGACTGACTCGCCACCGTGTTGAGCATTTGCTCGCCAAAATCTGTCTGCATTGAACCCTGAGCGCTAGCGAATCCACTAAACATGAAGCTTCTCCTCTAGAACGCCTCTCCCCTCTTTGTAACAGAATATTAAGCAAAGTAACAACCCAAGATCAAGGCTTCCCCGATACAAACCCATGAAATAGATGCTTTAAGCCTTGCTCCCTGCTGATTTTTTGGTGCAATTGGGCAGGTCAGCGATATTTCTTCTTGAGGTGTGGATGCCCTTAAACGCTTCCTATCTATGGCTTTGGAGGATTTCTCCAAGATAAGCGCCGTATATAAATCCTTTATAATACCCATCAAGTCTAGGTATCACAGCGTTTTCTCAAACTTGAGGCGAGGAGAGGACAAATGGTCATTTCTGCACCACAACTTGAAGCAGCAGAGCCGCGTCTAGGAGAGCAGCGAGTCGTCTTGCGAGGAGTGTCTTGGGAGGGATATCTCAAACCCTACCCTTCCTGTGGAGTATTTGAATTTATGTTGAACTGTCCAGCGTTGATTTCTGAAGCATGATAACCTTCGTCCCCACAACCGGACTCCGTGCAACCAGAGTATTGTTGCCGTTGAATAGCTCAATTTTCTTGAAGTCCAGCTTCTGAGATCGCCCCCAAAGCTTCTGAGCCACTTCCTGCTGCTCAGCTCCACTTAAACTATCCCAACCGCTCCCTAAAGCCACCTTCAACTGCCGATTTGCATTGGCAGTTTTAACCGAATCCACCAATCCTTCACCCAAATCTGCCACCTCACTCGACAGTTCAGCTTGAATATCGGCCAAATCAATCGATGGGGTAGGGACTACCACTGGCTTAGCCACTGCCGCTGGTGGTACTGTGATCACCTTCGGCTCCGCTACTGGGGCGATCGGCTTAGCTACAACAGTTGGTTTGACAGTGGTTACAGGAGCCATACTGGGCTGAGCCATTGGCTTGATGCTAGGTGCAGGGGCTACGCTGGGCTGAGCCATTGGGCGTTGCGTCATGCGTTGCGGGGCAGGCCGCGTTAAAACAGGCTTTGCAGAAACAGGAGGTTGTTTCGCCACCGCAGGTTTACCAGAAGTCAACGACGAGAAAAACCAATAGATCACCACAAAGGTCGTAATCACCGCGACGGTCAAAAAGCGCTCTGTCAATTCCTGTAAATTGACGGGAAGGCGCTGCTTTAAGAGCTTAATGCCCTTGTTCCAGTTGGGCACCACCACTTTTTGCCAAAATGGCACCACGACCTTGTCCCACAAGGGCTGAAGTTTATCGAGGGTGGGCTGAAGCTTAGCTTTTTGCTCAGCAATTTTGGCCTTGGTGGAGTCAGGGATTTTGGCGATCGCCTGATTCGTCAACTTTGGCCCCGTATTGTCCAGAAAATTATTGGTAAAGCGGTTGGCAATCAATAAAAACTGCGTCCCTTTTTCCTTGAGAATCGGCTGAACCTTAACCCAGGTGTCTTTTGCTATCTTCAGCACCTTGTCGAAGGTCTGCTTCGTCCCAGACTCCTCAACCGCCACCGGAATGGGTTCGCGAACACGCGTTGCAGCAGGTTCCGGTGGCGTAGCCTTCACAGGCTCAGATTCAGCGACCGCTTCAGGTTGAATCACTTCTACCTCAACCTGAGCTGCCGTTGCCTCAGTTTCTTTAGGGCTATCAGACGCATGAGAATCAGACTCATGGGGGGTTGTCAAATCCTCAGACATACACGCTCCTTCTCCTCTACAATAGCCATCCAGTGGAGTCTACAGCCTCAATTTATCATCTAAGCCAACGTTTATGATGAAGATGGACTTTGCCGCGCTATTGCGATGTAAAGGCTTCCGTTCAAGGCATAGCATTGCTTTTTGCCCCTAAAACGGATGCTCACTCAGCAACAAAACTACAAATCACGGAGGAAGCATGCAATCGCGTGTCGTTCGGGAAGGATCGGTGGGGCTTTTGCTATTACTTGGGTTAGGGATCACCATTGGGATCATTGCGTGGCTGAGAGGTGCCCAACTGGGCGGACAGTATTCCCTCGCCATTGAACTGTCAGATGCTATTGGCCTTAATACTGGTAGCCCAGTGAAATATCGTGGTGTGAAGGTGGGTCGGGTACGGTCTTTAACCCCCAGTGTCTATGGCGTAACGGCTGAGGTCGATATTTCCCCTGCGTCCTTTGTCATTCCCCGCAATAGCGAGATTAGCGTCACCCAGTCTGGCTTTATTGGGCAGGTGGAAATTAGTATTCAGCCCCGCACCAAGTTTGACAGAACCGCCAGCTACCCTGAGCTGTCGCCCTTTAAACCCAAGTGCGAAAAGTCTTTGATTATGTGCGATGGCGATCGCCTCAATGGGGTCATTGGGGCCAACTTTGATGAACTCATCCGCTCTACCACCAAACTGACCGCTCTCTTAAGCGATAGCAAAGTCATTGACAACGCCAACGCCACCCTTAAAACCTTCAATACCACTGCATTGAGCATCACCCAGCTCTCTCGAAACGCCAACCGAACCCTCAGAACCGCCGACACCACCCTGAAGGACGTTTCTCTGACGGCTACCGGATTTACCGGATTAAGTCGGGATGCGCACCAGCAGCTTCAGCAGTTTGGCACCACCGCCCAGTCCGTCACCAAAGCCGCCAATAACGTCACCACCTTGGTTCAAGATAATCGCACCACCCTCATTGCCACCTTAGGCAACCTGCAAGATACCAGCCAGGAACTCAAGGTTGCAGTCAAAAGCCTCAGCCCCATTCTGAGTCGTGTTGAAAAGGGCAAGCTGTTGGAAAACTTAGAAATCATGGCGGACAACGGAGCCAAAGCCTCAGCCAATCTCAAAAGTCTCAGTACCACCCTCAATAACCCTGTCACCCTGCTGGGACTCGCCCAAACCCTAGATTCTGCCAGAGTCACCTTTCAAAACACGCAAAAAATTACAACGGAGTTAGATCAAGTCACAGGGGATCCTAAATTCCGGCAAAATCTCATCAAGCTTATCAATGGACTCAGTAAGCTGGTCTCATCTACTCAAACCCTCGATCAGCAGCTAACCGCAGTCCAGCAGGGCAACTTTTCACCCCCCGTCGCGCACCTCTCAACGCTACAACCTGATACGCCACTACCTGAGACAGCTCAATCTAATTCCCCTCAATCCGATTCCCCTCAATACTTTGAGGGACTGGCGCTGTCTCCCCTGCCTACGGACAACCCGTTTTCTGTGGATTTACACCAGAGACCCTAACCAAGTAGCCATCCATTGCTTTTAAACGTTCCTTAGCATTGCACTCAAGACCACCATGAAGATTGACCGTTCTAAAATCATTCCTATTCTTACTGGCATTT
>JANLSD010000372.1:0-2958 GCA_031362245.1 Acaryochloridaceae cyanobacterium OTE_25_metabat_464
CCTGGAGGTGAAATCCGATACATGCCGTCTCATATGCAAGGGTTTTGACCATTTTCTCCCTTTTCTCTTGCACTTTTCAACCCCTTTTTCGCTCAGATGCACTGAAACTCTTATCTTCTATGCTTTTTCAGCAAGCCCTAATTAATACTGGATTTTAAGCTATCATCCTGGATGCTGAGACTCGATCGCCCCTTCAGCCTGATTCACGATCGCCCTCAACCGTTCCAGCATCTGTGCATCCACCTTTTCCCATAACCCGCGCTGGTTTGCCTCTAACAACCGTTCTGCCATATCTCGCAATGCCCAAGGATTGCTGCGCTGGATGAAATCCTGTACCGCTGGGTCAAAAATATAGGCTTCGGCAACGCCTTCGTACATAAAGTCTGCAACGCAATGGGTGGTGGCATCGTAGCCAAACAAAAAGTCCACCGTTGCGGCCATTTCAAACGCACCTTTGTAGCCGTGACGCATCACGCCCTCAATCCATTTAGGATTCACCACTCTAGAGCGGTAAACGCGGCTGATTTCTTCCGTGAGCTTGCGTACCTTGGGTTGCATGGTGCGGGAGTTATCGCCAAAGTAAACTTCGGGAGTGGTGTCTGAAATCGCTCGCACGGCAGCGGTCATGCCCCCTTGGAACTGGTAGTAATCATCAGAATCCAGCAAATCGTGTTCGCGGTTGTCTTGGTTTTGGAGGACGACTTGCAGGCTACCTAGGCGCTGGGTGAAGGCTTCAGGCGCGGATTTACCTTCAGCTTTTGCCGTGTAGGCATAGGCGCTCCAGTTAATGTAAGCGCGGGCAAGGTCAGCTTCGCTCTCCCAGTTTTGGGCGGCGATTAAGCCTTGGAGTCCGGCTCCGTAGGCACTGGGTTTGGAGCCGAAAATACGATAGCGCGATCGCACTTCCGCCTCTCCTTCATCCAACCCCTCCGCCATCCAACGCAGGGTTTCTTGACGGGACTGCGCTGCCAGCGGATTTTGGTCGGCGGGTTCGTCTAGACTGGCGACGGCGTTGACGGCACTGTCAAATAGATCGATCAGGTTCGGGAACGCATCGCGAAAAAAGCCAGAAATTCTAAGGGTCACATCTACGCGGGGACGGCCTAAAATTGACAGCGGCACAATCTCAAAATCTACTACCCGTCGCGATACACCATCCCAGACGGGCTGAACACCCAGTAGCGCAAGAGCTTCGGCAAGGTCATCGCCGCCAGTACGCATGGTAGCAGTCCCCCAGATCGAGAGTCCTAGGGTTTTCGGATATTCGCCGTTGTCTTGGGTGTAGCGTTCTACAAGGGTTTCGGCAGCTTTGCGACCAATATCCCAAGCCGTTTCGGTGGGGATGGCACGGATGTCTACTGAGTAAAAGTTTCGTCCCGTGGGAAGGACTTCGGGTCGGCCTCGCGTGGGTGCGCCGGAGGCTCCGCTGGCAATGTACTGTCCGTCTAGTCCGCGTAGGAGATTGGTTAGTTCTTGGTTGGTTTGGAGAAGGGCGGGGAGGAGGCGATCGTTGATCCAAGTGAGTTCTTGTTGGGTGTGGGTAGAGTTGAGCTGTACATGGGAATTCTGTTCAACACTCTGCATTACCCCCCTCAGTCCCCCCTTATAAAGGGGGGAAGAATATGGATCTGGATCTTGCTCTCTCTTGTGTGTAAACGGCAGCTTGGTAAAGGGGGAGACCGGAAAGTGAGTGCCCTCCCCTTTATAAGGGGAGGGTTGGGTGGGGTCGTGCAAGGTTTCAGGCTGAGATACAATCCCCCCCCCATTTTGCATTAGCTGCTCCACCAATTCAGCAGCATACTCCTCCAATGCCTCAACCACATCACCTGCCGTGCGGCAATGCTGAAGCCTTAGCGGTTGCGTTGCAAGGAAAACTTCCCCCAACTCCGCCGTAAGCGGATCTAGGTCAAGCTGCCAATCCAGTGCGATCGCCCTCGTCAATCCCATCCGTCCAGCATTGGGATTGCGAGCGATCGCCACCACCAAATCCCGCAACTGCCGTCCTTCGGGACAATGCCCAAACACATGCAGCCCATCGCGGATCTGTGCCTCCTTCAGTTCACAAAGATAGCCATCGGCGGAGGTGAGGACAGCAGCAATTTTCTCGTCGGAGAGTTCACTGTCAAAGCCGAGGTCTTGGTGCAGGTTTTCTTGACGGATGAGGGTAACGAGGCGATCGCGCACCAATGCCACTCGCCCTGGGTCAAGGGTTTGGGCTTCATAATACTCGTCAATCAAACCCTCAAGCTGATGTAGGCTGCCGTAAAGTTCGGCGCGGGTCATAGGGGGCGTGAGATGGTCTAGGATGACGGCCTGCGATCGCCGTTTCGCCTGCGATCCTTCCCCCGGATCGTTAACGATAAACGGGTACAGGTGAGGCATTGCCCCAAAAACCGCTTCGGGATAGCAATTTTCCGAAAGCGCCACACTTTTGCCAGGAAGCCATTCCAGATTGCCATGTTTGCCCACATGCACCACTGCATTGGCCCCGAAGTGTTCGCTGACCCAGTGATAGAACGCCAGGTAGGGATGGGGTGGTTCTAGATCAGGAGCATGGTAATTGAGGCTAGGGTCGCGATCGTAACCACGGGCGGGCTGAATCCCCACAAACACATTGCCAAATTGAATCCCTGCAATGGGAAAGGTCGTTTCTTCAGATTTACCCCAGCGGGTCTCAATTCCCGTCTGGACGGCGGTAGGCAAGGTTGCAAAATGGGCTTGGTAGGTTTCCTTTGATAAAGACTGCCGTACCGTTCGTAGCTCCAGCGCCTCAGGATCGTTGGTGACGCCCTGAGTGAGCGCCTGCATCAGCGCATCGCTGCTGGCTGGGATATCGCCGACTTCATAGCCTTCGGCTCGTAGGGTCTTAAGAATTTCGAGACAGCTTGCGGGGGTATCGAGTCCCACGCCGTTGGCTAGTCTTCCATCGCGGTTGGGGTAGTTTGCCAAAATGAGGGC
>JANLSD010000385.1:0-19440 GCA_031362245.1 Acaryochloridaceae cyanobacterium OTE_25_metabat_464
CATCACCGTTACCCCTGCGGACGGCACTGCTCCGATCTGGAACGAAGGTGTGCGCTATTTTCAGATTGCTGGGGAAACCGGAGAAGCGATCGCCCATTTCTACCTTGACCCCTACAGCCGCCCAGCCGAAAAACGCGGTGGTGCTTGGATGGATGACTGCATTGGACGGGCAAAAATAGGCGGTAGTCTCAGAACCCCCGTTGCCTATCTTGTCTGCAACCAAACGCCTCCCGTAGATGGCAAACCCAGCCTCATGACCTTTAGAGAAGTAGAAACCCTATTCCATGAGTTTGGTCACGGACTCCACCACATGCTGACTCGTGTTGATTTTGCAGGGGCAGCAGGCATCAACAACGTGGAGTGGGACGCGGTAGAGCTACCCAGCCAGTTTATGGAAAACTGGTGCTATGATCGCGCCACTCTGTTTGGCATGGCCCGTCATTACGAGACAAGCGAAGCGCTCCCCGAAGAATACTACCAACGCCTACTGGCAGCCCGTACCTACATGAGCGGGAGCGCTACGCTTCGTCAGGTCTATTTTTCAACGATGGATATTGAACTGCACCACCGCTATCAGCCTGGTGGGAAGGAAAGTATTGCCCAGTTGCGAGATCGCATTGCCCAAACCACAACAGTCCTCAAACCCCTTCCCGAAGATGCGTTCCTGTGTTCCTTTGGACATATCTTTGCAGGGGGCTATTCTGCGGGGTACTACAGCTACAAGTGGGCAGAGGTGCTCAGTGCCGATGCGTTTGCGGCCTTTGAGGAAGCTGGGTTGGAAAACGATGCGGCGATCGTTGAAACGGGACGGCGGTTCCGTGAGACGGTTTTAGCGCTGGGTGGTAGTCAACATCCGATGGAGGTCTTCAAGGCATTCCGTGGACGGGAACCTCAAACGGATGCACTTCTGCGTCATAGCGGACTAAAGGCGGCTTAGGGCGTGAGCGCAACCCTTTGTTCTGTTTCTGGTCGTGTCTCCATTGTTTTGAGATAATCTAAAAACCCTGCCCATTCCAAAATGAGCAGGGCTAGAGCAATCTCGTATTGAACTATGCGTCGCCCTTCATCGCATCAATCAAAATTGTTGCTACTTCAGGGCGAGAAAACTCAGGCGGTGGCAATTGACCGCTTCTCAGCATTTCCCGCACCTTTGTACCAGACAGATGAATTCGTTCCTCCGGCAGACTAGAGCTTGTTTTCGCTGTCGCCATCCCCAACGATTTTTTGCAGTAAAATGCGTGCTCAAACATCATCGGAGTGATGCCCAAAGCAGCCCGATCCACCTCATCAAAAATGTATTGCGCGTCATAGGTGCCGTAGTAGTCACCCACCCCAGCATGATCTCGACCCACAATAAAGTGCGTGCAGCCATAGTTTTTGCGCACGATCGCATGGAAAATCGCCTCACGCGGCCCCGCATAGCGCATTGCAGCAGGGTTGATTGCTAAGGTCACGCGATCGTGGGGGAAATATTTTTCCAGCAGCACCTCATAGCAACGCATCCGCACATCAGCGGGGATATCGTCGCTCTTGGTGGCACCCACCAACGGATGCAAGAATAGCCCGTCCACCATCTCTAGGGCACATTTCTGAATGTACTCATGGGCGCGGTGGATGGGATTGCGCGTCTGGAAGCCCACAATGGTTTTCCAGCCCTTGTCTCTAAATAAAGCCCGTGAGTCAGCCGGATCAATCTGATACTTAGGGAAGAACGGGTGAGGACGGCGCTCCATTAGCCAGATTGGGCCAGCCAAGTTCACAGATCCCTGGTCATAAACCACCTTCACCCCAGGATGCTTGTCTTCATTGGTGAGATAAACCTTCAGCGCCTCATGCTGCTTGTCGTAGGTGTACTTTTGGGTCAACTCCAACACGCCAATAAAGGCCCCTTCAGGGTCATCTAGCCGAACGGTGCTGCCGATTTCTAGGGGAGTGGCAACATCCTCTTCCACCGATAGCGTAATGGGGATACTCCAGGGCAACCCATTGGCAAGCTTCATATGGTTCACAACTTCTTCATAGTCCTCCTGGCCCATAAAGCCAACCAGAGGACTAAACCCGCCGATCGCAATCAGTTCAAGATCAGACAGTGTCCGCTCATCAAGGCGAACACGAGGCAATGTATCGGCCTGGGCTAAAAATGCTTGTCGTTGTGCATCGGTGACAACTCGGTTGACCAATACCCCACCGTGAGGGGCAATTCCTGCGGAACGCTTCGTTGACGCATCCTGGGATAAACTCACAAGGCTCTTTCCTTTTCAAACTGATCATCCCTTATCATAAATCACTGGTTGATGACTCAATTAGAATCTTGGGAAAGTCTTTAACACATCGCAAAAGCTTTGTTATCATCAGACCTTTGTAGAGATCGCTCATTTCAGACGCCATAACTACGATGCTCAAGCATAAGTTAAAATAGGCATACAAAAAATTTATTACATCAATTATTATTTCTGATTGGATTCTGTAATGCGTTTAACAAGTTCTGACATCTTGCTAGAATATTGCCTTACAGTAAATGTCTTTAAGTAGCGAGAGTGCCCCGCAAGAGCAGTGCTCTTTAAAAGCATAGGGTCTGCTGCAATCTCTACAATCTTTCTGGCTATATCCTCAGGCTCATTCAGACAAGTAAAAAGTTCTGTAGGCTCCAAAAATTCCCATAAACATGGACTATTCATGGTAAGCACTGGAATCTTCATCGCCATTGCATCAATCACCTTATTGGCAACTGCATTTTTAGCCTTGCCGGAATCACCAAAAATCCCAAGAGCTAGATCACAGTAATGAGTTAAATATTTCTGAATTTCAATTGAATAGTCACTATCATGAAAAAAAACTTCTTGTGACAAGTTCATCTCTTTTACAGATTGAATATATACATCGCTCCGTTCTTCGGGTCCCCATATATCTAACTTTATTTTATGCCCCTGTGATTTCAGAATCTTGATGGCAAGTAGTATTTGCTCAAGCCCATGAAGCGGTCGATAGTTTCCCCACCAACATAAACGAAAAATTCTTTCTGAATCTTCTATTGTATCAGCGATTAATTTTTCTTCGACAGCTAGAGGAATAATCTCTAGTTTTGTAGAATCAATATTTGCTCCAACTAGACTGGCAATATAATGAACTTCATGGCCAGATAGGTGAATCAAACAATCTGACTTTTCAATCAGAATTCTATCAAGCTTTTTAAGATGTTCTGAATGACTTGAACTGTCACTGACCTTTTGAGTGTCGTTCACTAACGTATCATAAAGTGAAATATAAAGTTCAGAGATAATTGGAACTTTATAAATTTTCTTTAAAATTAAAGCTATATTTACCATATTTGAGTTCATGGGTAAAATATAAATTAAGTTAGCCTTAGAACCTTTAAGCAATGCCTCAATTAAAACAAAGAAATAGTATATTTTTGGCAAGACTCTACTCAAAATCTTATCGGCAATTGAAGAGTAGCTATCTGTAAAATCTGAATACCATTCAGTATTTGCGATAGATAATATATGACGGTCATCCAAAAGCGTTTTAACTAGGTTCTGAGTTCTATATGTGCCAGACATCTTGCCTAGCAACAATATTTTTTTGCGACTCCAGATCATTGATAGCCTGCTCCTTTTAAGTTACAAAGCAAGATGCCGTAGAGATTTTCTCTGAAACAGCTTTGAAATTCTCTGGTTTTAACTGAATTTTAATTCTCAAGCCCCATGAATCGTATTTTAAATGGTTTGCTGCCTTGCAAAGAGTTACAAAGACACTCTAGTTTAATGGTAAGGATGAGGACTGAACGGTCACTCCAAGCTGGACTATTGTGAAATCGTAGTTTGTTGATTGCTTGCAAAATAGTTAATGAAGGATTTACCCTATGGCCTCTCAATACCCGATCCGACTCACCCCGGCTCCGATTGAATTTGGTACGGATGGGTGGCGGGGGATTATTGCTGCCGATTTTACCTTTGAGCGCTTGGGTCAAGTGGCTCCCATCGCCGCCCAGGTTTTAAAACAAACCTATGGTGCCGAGACCAACAACAGCAATCTCATCATCGTGGGTTATGATCGCCGCTTTCTGTCCCCCGAGTTTGCTGAAGCCACGGCATTCGCCGTTCAGCAGGCAGGCTTTGATGTAATGCTCTCTGATACCTTTGTGCCCACACCTGCCGTAAGCTGGGCCGTCAAGCAATATCAGGCATTGGGGGGGTTGGTTATTACGGCTAGCCATAACCCAGCGGCCTATTCTGGACTCAAAGTAAAAGGAGCCTTTGGCGGTTCCGTTGCGCCCCACATTACCCAAGAAATTCAGTCACGGTTAGGGAAACCTAACATGACCGCAGAAACACCAGGCACCATCACCCGCGCCAATCTCTGGCCCGACTACTGCACCATTTTGCGCTCTAAGGTGGACTTGAAGGCCATCCAAGAAGCCATCACCAGCGGCAAGATCACAGTTTATGTGGACGTGATGCATGGCGCGACGGCTACAGGCTTAGAACAAGTTTTAGAGTGCCCTGTCCATGAGCTGCGCTCCTCCCACGATACGCTCTTTGGGGGGACTGCACCGGAGCCGTTGGCAAAGTACATGCCGGAACTCCTCCAAACCATTCGGGATCGCGCCGCCTCGGGGCAGGCAAAAGGTGTGACCGTGGGGTTTGTGTTTGATGGGGACGGCGATCGCATTGCAGCAGTAGACGGTCAAGGCAATTTCCTCAGCTCCCAAATCCTGATCCCCATTTTGGTGGAGCATCTCGCAGGCAATCGCGGCTTGACCGGAGAATTCATCAAAACCGTGAGCGGCTCGGATTTAATGCCCAAGGTGGCGCAGTTGTTCAACCTGCCTGTGTTTGAAACCCCCATTGGCTATAAGTACATCGCCGATCGCATGCTCCAAACGGGTAGCGTTTTGCTGGGCGGTGAAGAATCCGGTGGGATTGGGTTTGGGACGCATATCCCAGAACGGGATGGGTTACTGTCGGCGCTGTACGTATTGGAGGCGATCGCCACCAGCGGCAAAGACCTTAGCGACCTGTACCAAAACCTTCAGGAGCGCACAGGGTTTAGCAGCGCCTACGATCGCATTGACCTCACCCTTTCCAGTGATGCCACCAAAATTAAGCTGATTCAAGAGTTAACGGAGCATCCTTTTACAGAGGTACTGGGCATTGGGGTCACTGAAATGACTAACCCCGATGGTTTTAAAGTACGACTTGCTGACGGAAGCTGGATTTTGATTCGCTTTAGCGGCACAGAACCCGTGCTACGGTTATATTGCGAAGCCACAACCCAATCGGATGTTGATGCGCGTCTCGCCTGGGCTAAACAATGGGCACTGAGTCATGAGCCGTAATGCATCCACCCATCCAAATTCAAGGACAAATGCTGTGGGGCTGGAGCGATCACTGGGCCTCATCACCCTTCCTGTTGTGCTGGGACTCATCACCCTCCGTCAAGTTGAGCATCAATTTGAGAAACTGGGACAGCTTACAGAAAGCCTTTTGCAAGGGGAAAAGCTTCCCATATTGGACAGACGGGGTTCGAGCAAAAAGATATAGTGCTTACAGTTAGCCCGTAAGATGCTAGCGCAGCCTTGCCTCAGTGGGGTTTGCAGAGCCTGATGATGGGTCTTTTTGAGAAGAAGATACAATCAGAAGTCTAGAAGCCTTTCTAAATCCAAAGGATACCCCTAGAATTATCGAGTAAGCTTGCTGGTCTGAGTGCATCTTTACGTATGAGTTCCACCCTAAATCGTGTAGATTCTGACTTGTTGCCCCATGCTGGGATTGATTTATTGCTCCAGCATCGGATCAAGGTCATCGAAGACCTCTTGGAGTCCGTCCTGCGCGAGGAATGCGGTCAAGAACTCGTGGACTTACTCCAGCAGTTACGGGCCATGTGCTCCCCTGAGGGCCAAGCACCCACCGTTCCCCAAACCGAAGTATTAAAAGTAGTTGAGAAACTTGAGCTTGAAGAAGCCGTGCGGGCTGCACGGGCCTTTGCACTCTATTTTCAGCTCATCAATACCGTTGAGCAACACTACGAACAAGAAGACAGCATTGTCCGAACCCACAGCCCTGGACAGTTGATGGTCAGCTCTGAAGCTGTCCTTAAATCGTCCCCTCAGCCCGAAACTGCCCTTAGCAGTGCCAACCCACTTCACTTTGCCGACTCCCGCAGTGGCCCTAAGGAACGTCTGGAGAGCAGCCTGTACGAAGGCAGCGGTAGCAGCAGCAAACATGCCGGAACCTTTGCGTGGCTGTTTCCTAAACTGAAAAGTCTAAACGTCCCGCCAAAGCATGTTCAAAATCTGATCGATGCCCTCGACGTTAAGCTGGTGTTTACCGCGCACCCCACGGAAATTGTGCGCCAAACCATCCGAGACAAACAGCGACGCATTGCCAAAATTTTAGGCCGACTCGACAGCGTCGAAGCTGGGCTGGCTGCTAATGTGCGGGCCAGTTGGGAAGTAGATGCCCTTCGTGTGGAACTCATGGAAGAGATCCGCTTCTGGTGGCGAACTGATGAGCTGCACCAGTTTAAGCCCACGGTGATGGATGAGGTGGAGTACAGTCTCCACTACTTCAAGGAGGTCATGTTCAATGCCATCCCTCAACTCCATCGGCGTTTAACCCAGTCCATGCAGCAATATTTCCCTAAGCTAAAGCCACCCAGCTACAGCTTTTGTCGCTTTGGGTCTTGGGTTGGGGCAGATCGAGATGGCAACCCCTCCGTCACGCCGGATATTACCTGGCAGACAGCTTGTTACCAGCGCAATGTGGTCATTGAAAAGTATACTGAGTCTGTCAAAAAGCTGGTGACGCTGCTAAGCCTGTCTATGCACTGGAGTGATGTCCAGTCCAGTTTTCTAGAGTCTTTAGAGCAAGATCAACAGCTCTTGCCTGATATCTATAACCAATTTGCAATTCGGTTTCGCCAGGAACCCTATCGCCTCAAGCTGAACTACATTCTAGAACGGCTCAAGAATACGAGCGATCGCAACCAACAGCAGGTCTCCTCTCAAAGCCCCCTCGTTACGCCCCACACAGGTGCACCTCCCGCCACCCAATCTCCATCCACCATTGGGCTACAGCCTCACTTTTATGCCTCAGAGCATGAGTTTTTGTCCGAGCTGAATTTGATTCGTGAAAACCTTCAGGCTACGGGCTTAAACTGCCGCGAGTTAGATAACCTGATCTGTCAGGTGGAGATTTTTGGCTTTAATTTAGTGGAATTGGACGTTCGCCAAGAAAGCGCTCGTCACTCCGATGCCTTGGCAGAAGTGGTGGAGTATTTGCAAATCTTGCCCAAGCCCTACAACGAGCTATCGGAGGACGAGCGATCGCTATGGCTTACCACGGAACTCCAAACCCGTCGGCCCTTGATTCCTTCTGAGCTGCCGTTCTCCAATGCGACCAAAGAAACCATTGAAACCTTTCGGATGATTCGACGGCTTCAGGAGGAGTTTGGAATCAACATCTGCCGCACCTATGTTATTAGCATGTGCCACGACGCCAGCGACATCCTAGAGGTCATGCTGCTGTCTAAAGCAGCGGGACTTTACGATCCGGTGACGGGTGCAGGTACCCTCGAAGTGGTGCCGTTGTTTGAAACGGTGGACGATCTTCGCCGTGCCCCTGGCATTATGTCGCAGTTGTTTGAGCTGCCGTTTTATCTGGGCTATCTTGCGTCTGGGGGACGGTCTCCACAACCCCCTCAAGAAACTGTGCAAGAAGACTCTCAAGCAGCAGCGCCCTGTATTTTGCAAGAAGTGATGCTGGGCTACTCTGACAGCAACAAAGACTCAGGCTTTCTCAGCAGCAACTGGGAAATCTATAAGGCGCAGCAAGTGCTCAACCTTACGGCACAACGCTACGGCGTGACCCTACGAATTTTTCATGGACGCGGCGGTTCCGTGGGCCGTGGCGGCGGGCCTGCCTACGAAGCAATTTTGGCCCAGCCTGGAAACAGCGTGAATGGTCGCATTAAAATCACCGAGCAGGGAGAAGTCCTCGCCTCTAAGTATTCCTTGCCAGAATTGGCACTCTATAACCTAGAAACCATCACCACCGCCGTCATTCAGGCTAGCCTGCTCCACTCCACAATGGACAACATTGAGCCGTGGCACGACATCATGGAAGAGTTGTCCGTGCGATCACGGGAGCATTACCGTGAGCTGGTGTACGGACAGGAAACCTTTGTAGATTTCTTCCATCAGGTCACGCCCATTCAAGAAATCAGCCAGCTTCAGATTAGCTCTCGCTCCGCCCGCCGTCCCAATCAGCCGCAGCAGAAAAAGAGTATCGAAAGCCTGAGGGCCATTCCCTGGGTGTTTAGCTGGACGCAAAGCCGCTTTTTGCTGCCTGCTTGGTATGGGGTGGGGACTGCCCTCAAAGACTTTTTAAGCACCAACGAAACCGACCATCTTTCCTTGCTGCGCTATTTTTACTACAAATGGCCATTCTTTAAGATGGTGGTCTCCAAGGTTGAGATGACGCTTTCTAAGGTGGATCTCCAGATTGCGCATCACTACGTGGAGCAACTCAGCGACCCTGATGATATTGCCCGGTTTGAGCGTTTATTTGAGCAAATCTCTCAAGAGTATTACCTGGCAAAGGATCTCATTCTCAAGATTACGGGTCATCAAAGGCTCTTAGATGGGGATGTCACCTTGCAGCGATCGGTGCAGCTCCGCAATGGCTCTATTGTGCCTCTCAATTTCTTGCAGGTGCTGTTGCTCAAGCGTCTGAGGGAAAATCAGAATGCTGTAACTTTTGGCCCTACGACGAGTAAGGCTGAGCTACTTCGTGGTGCGCTGCTGACAATTAACGGGATTGCCGCAGGGATGCGGAATACGGGTTAGATAAAATTTCAGCCATGACATTAAAGGCTATCAAACAGTGATATCCCTGGAAAAGATGTTGGGTTTTGATTGTCGTTGAGGCGTTTTTGCAAGATTTCTAATAACGGGTTAGTGCGGGGGACATTTTCCGTGAGCTGGTAGGGTAGGATGTTTTTCTCGAGGGCAAAGGCTGCGGTGGTTCCGGCTGCTGCTCCGGTAGACCACTCAAAACTATGGACGCGATAGGTTGCGGCGCTGATATGGCTGGTAGAAATATTTTTGCCCGTCACGATGAGGTTATCAATGCGGGGCGGAATCATGGCCCGTAGCGGAATTTGATAAGGGTAGGTCACGCTTGCGCCTTGGCGTTCTCCAGCTCGCTCGGTGTTTCCTGGCTTCTCTGGCGGGGCTTCTGCCATACAGGGATGGAAGTCAATGGGATAGTGTCCAATGCCGACGCTGTCTGGGTAAAGTCGGGAACGCGATCGCAGTTTCACATTCTCCAGTGAAACCTTGTCCATCATCACATCAATGGCATTAAGACCCGCCAAGGATGTAATCAGATCGCGGTAGGCTCGTCCCGATAGGGTTTCACGATAGTAGGGCTGACGGTAATCTTTAGCAGATATATCGGTTTCGCTAATGGAAAACCCGCCCGCATAGGCATAGCTCTCACGTCCAATCAGACGGCGACTTTCACGGATATAGGGAAACTTTGAAAGACCGTGGGCAGTGCCCATCGGGGAATTCAGACCCTTGAGAAAGCGTAAATTTGGCCAGGGCTTTTTAGCACCAGCACCAAGTTTTGAATCGGTAGTACCCGCCGCTAACCAATAAAAATATCCTTGGGCCAGCTCTTCTCCCCCCTTGAGACTGCTGACGCGGAGACCGCCTTTCCAGCCATCGGGGCTAAGCTGGCGCTGTTCCATGAGCTGTTGACGAGTGTAGAGCAAATTATCGATGGAGGTGCCAGGGCCGTAGTCATTGCCACCGCCCCAGTTCTGCATGGAAATATCACCGGGCAAAATTTTGCTGTACTGTTTGGGTTCGGGTTCTGTGCTCCAAATCCGGCGATAGGTGAATACAAGGGCCGGATCTTTGGCATAGCGGGGCGCATCGTAGCTATAGAAAGGCTCGTACGGCTTGTAAAAAGGAGGTGGCGCGATGGCTTCAGGCTGCGCGATGGACTCCATTGCAAAGGTGTAAGTAAACGCCTGAGGACAAAAGGGATAGGGGGTTTTGCTAGAGCTAGAGGGTTCTTTGTAGTTGAGCGGATCAACCCCCACGCGATAGGGTAAATCCGCCAGGGCTAATAGTTCACCGGTTTCGGTGGCTTCTATCACCATCCACTGGCCCGATGGGGGCGCGGTAAAGGTCAGGATGGTTTTTGATAGGCGAGATGAATCAGTTTCTGAGTAAAAATCGTCCCATTCTTGGGATAAAAAGTCTGAGTTCAGGGGTGGGGTATTGGGCTGGGCGTGGTGCTGAATGGCACGTACCTGCAAAATTTTGGCTCCGGTGGTCTGGGGGCTGACCTGAAGGGATTTGACCACCGTATTAGGGAAAAACAATAGCGTTCCTTTACCCTGTTTTTGGGCGCGTTCCAGCATTGCCCGCAAAATCTCATTGCCCATTGAAGGTAAAAAGCAGGCCGAACTGACCCAGCAATTGCCTGGGCTTTGCTGCTTGACCCGCTCAAAAATAGCATTGCGAAATTCTAAATATCCCTTGGGGAACAGGAGTTGCGATCGCTGTGCTGCCGTCTCATCCAAAGCAGAGGTACCCTGGGACGAAATCTGTCCGCCCACCCAATCTGTCAGCTCTGTCATGCATACGGTGCGCCCTGCGTGCAAGCCTTCGTAGGCCGCCGCCACACCGGACAATCCACCACCCACGATCAGGATGTCACAGGCGATCGCCCGATCTGGGGGTCGAATTTCCCCAGCCCAACTTGAAAGGGAGAAGGTCAGTAGAACAAATGAAATACTGACACCCCAACTGGTGCCCTGCCTAAAATCCATCCTCAGTCTCCGAATGTCGATTGACTGGTCGATTGATTCGCAGTACTAATTGATATCCAAACTCTTAGTCCCCAGTTTTAGGAGGCGATTAACGACAGATAAGGGAACTCCCCCACGTTTTTGAGCCTTTCCCAAGGAATTCCCCCGCCGAAGGCTACGAACGACATCCTGAACCTTATAGCTGAGGGGCGCTGCATAGGCAATTTCTCCTGAACGATTTGCGACCAAAAGTCCACGGACAATGGCATTTGCTTGGGTGAGATTATTGCTTGGAAGCGAAGAGATATTACTGTTTGATTCAACGGGTGAATGTAGCGGAATCAAACTCTTTTCCAATGGAATCAGGGGAAGCTCCATCATCTTGGACGCAAAAGTAGCGCCTCGTAAAGCCACTGCCTTAGCCTGGGGGCTAAGACTAATGGCAAAAGTGGAAATCAGGGCAATACAGAGAACGCTTCTCATAGGTTTATTAAGTCGGGGGCGGTCGTCTGGGCAGATTCAAAGATAAACCAATATCAAAATATTTAGGATGATGATTGAAACATTAGCGTATGTCTCGTAACCCGATCCAGCCAATGGTAATAAACCCAAAGGATATCAGCAAACTCCGCAATTCTGACCGAAAGGGATAGAGAGAAACTGCCTTTTCCGCTTGCTCAAGGGCCTGCTGTTTTTGCTTAGTCATCTCAATCATCTGCTGAGCAACCTTTTTATCAAAAGCCTGTGGATCTTTTTTTAATTCTTGAAACAGTGCTGCTTTGTCTGGAGCCAGATCCTTCTGCTTCAAAACTTGATCGATCTGACCCGCAGCAACAATGGACTGGATCTCCTGCTGTTGTCGCTGGATTTGAAACTTAATTTGCACCTCTTGCTGGTCAATCTGCGTGCTCGCCTTACTTAACAACTTGCCAGAGACTGAAGCGTGCCATGGGATAACCACCAAAAAGAGAAGTCCAAGGACGCTGGCAATCACAAAGGTCCAAAATTGGGGTTTACGCCAGGGTGCTACAACTGAGTCTCTTGCTGAGTTGGGAATGGCTTGACCAAAGACGTGGTTGATCCAAATCCCAGCATAAACCAATGCTAATCCTATGAGGGCAATGACGCCTCGGTCAATAAATTCATTCAGAAAAAGCAGCAACGACTCTAATTTATCGCTATCCCACGGGTGGTTGATCAAGGCCTGAGCCAAAAAATCGAAAATAACGGTAAGGAGGAGTACGATGCCAACAATGGGCAAAACCAAAGAAGTTTGTCGCAAGGGGCGATTTTCGCTCGCGTTCATGATAGGTAGAAAACCTGTAGTGGAATCGTTCAGTGTTATGCGCCACGTTAATGTCGCAAATTCTGGAAAATCTTAGCACTTGATGGGGACGCTTCCGGTTTTAGGGGCGATCGCCATTCAGCACCTCAGGCTCTAGTTTACCGAGGGTAATGCGCAGACTGCGCGGCTGCCCTTGCTGTTTGACTTGAATTGTAATCATGCCACCAGGACGGACTGATTCTACGGCTTGCTGCACATCATCAGTGGTGAGGGTGGGCTTATCGTTGATAGACAGCACCAGATCACCTGACTTAATGCCGCCCGCTGAGGCAGGAGAATTGGGTATCACCTTAATGACCAAAACTCCTTTCTCAGCATCAACTTTAAGCTTACTTTGCTGGTTGAGCTGATCCCGCAGTTCTGGCGTTAGGTCTGCCATCTGCACACCGAGATAGGCATGCTCAACCTTCCCGCTTTTGACCAACTGCTGAGCAATCAACTGAGCCGAGTCAATGGGAATTGCAAAGCCCAACCCTTGAGCCGAAACCCCTGACTCTTGAGAACCCTGAAGGATAGCCGTATTGATCCCAATGACCTGTCCGGCGGAATTCAGGAGCGGCCCACCCGAATTCCCAGGGTTGATGGCAGCATCGGTTTGGATAAAGCGCACCCGTCGATCCGAAATGCCAATCTCTGAACCCGAGCGACCCGTGGCGCTAATGATGCCTACCGTCACAGTGTTGTCCAGCCCTAGGGGATTCCCAATGGCGATCGCCCATTCCCCTGGCAGCAATGCCTTGGAATTGCCGAGGCTGACGGTGGGTAAGTTAGTCGCCTCAATTTTAATCACGGCAATATCCGTTAAGGTGTCTTCCCCCAGAACCTTGCCCTTAAACTGACGCCCATCCTTGAGCAAAACCGTCACCTGATCGGCCTTGTCCACCACATGGGCGTTGGTCATAATCAACCCTTGAGCATCAAAGACAAAACCCGATCCAATGCCTCGGGCTATGCGTTCGGTGTCTCGATCCTTTTGAGGCATTTCAAATATGTGCCCCCAAGGAGAGTCACTGCCGCTCTCTTGCACCGTTCGACTGGAGTTAATCCGCACCACCGCAGGCCCTACTTTCTGCACCACCTGCACCACAAAATTTGGAGGGAGTGCTGTTCCCGCTGCGGAGGAGGAAATAGGCGACGGTGAAGCGGTAGGACTCGTTGAGGAAGAAGGTGTCTTAACGGTCGTGCAGCCACTTTGAAGGCCGATCAGGGCGATCGCCATCCCACCCCAGAGCAACCGTCTAAACCCCTGTCGTTGTTCATCCATCATTTTTGTTCAGTTGCTAAATATTGAGTCCGTCATTCAAGCTTAAATCTGGAAACTTACAAAAACCGATTTGGCACAATAGAGAAGTTAACAATCGTTAGGGTGGTCATGAAACTCGGTTCTTACGCTCTAGATTTTAGTTTAGAACACCCCATAACCCTGACGAATCAGTGGCGCATTGGATTGCTCTGCTTTCTAGGGTTGGGTATAACCCAAGGGACGGCGATCGCCTTGAGTGCCAAGTCCTCCATTGCCACGCCGATAGATTGCCCTTCCCGACCCGTTCTAGAACGTTTACGCCAGCACAAAGTTCAGCCAAACGAGACCCTTGAGCAGATTGCCAATCGCTATGGATTAGTGAGCGTGACCATCATGGGCATGAACCCTGCGGTGCGCAATGGAACCGTAACCTCAGGACAAACCTTGACCATTCCGCCCTATAACGGCATTTTAGTCTCCCTTGCCTCAGGCCAGACCCTTCAGACTGTGGCCCAAGCCTATCGGGTAAAACCGGATGTTTTATTTGAGGTGAACGGCTGCCAGCGCAGACCCAAAACCGTCTTTGTCCCAGGAGTGAACTGGTCTCCCATTCATTCCAGCTCCGTCGCCACAAACCCACTTCCCAACCAGCCCGTCACTCAAATAGACCCCTTCCTTCAACAAGACCATTACCCACTCCCTCAGCCCGCATCCTTGACCCGAGCCTACGGTTGGCAGCCCAACGGCCCTCAAAACGCCGTTGTGTTTTCAAGCGGCGTGGATTTATCTGCAACCTCTGGCACCCCCGTCTATGCAGTGGCAGAAGGCACCGTTGCCTTTGGGGGCAGGCAGCCCCCCTGGGGCAATATGGTTGTGCTCAACCATGCCCGAGGACGTCAAACTCGCTATGGCTACCTTGGCACGTTGAGGGTAAAAGTGGGTCAACGCGTACAGCGGGGACAAAGGATTGGGACAGTCGGCAACACTGCATCCTCAGCCCTTCGGTTTGAGATTCGCTATCGCTCTGGGCTGGGCTGGGTCGCGCAAGATCCTCTGCCTTACCTACAGGCGATTGCAGGTTTAAACGCCAAGCCGTCGCGCTAAGCGCACTGGAGCACAGTATTTTGAAAGACATCACATTGCAAGACATCACATTGGCTTGGGTCCACGAAGCATCGTTAGCCACAGCTCTACCCCCACTACTATCATGGGCAAACCAACTCCAACCAGTCCCAACCACCCTAATGCTTGCGCAAAGGTTACATAGAGCTTTTTGTTTTGAACCTGCCGATCAATTTTTGCCTGCGCCCATGTCACCCACCAAGAGCTAACCCCAATCATGACAGCGCCCATAAGACCCGTCGGCATTGTAATAAACAGCCAGGTGGAGAGCCTACTGTCACCCTGAATCAGTTGAAAGTTTGGTAAGATCATCAGGCTTAAGCCTTCTAGGAAAATCCAAACGATCAGCGCACTTGCTGCATCTTTGCGCGCTAGCTTCATGTTTTGTTCTGACTCAGAAGGCTGAACGAAGTGCTGGAGATGGCGCTGGCTCATAGATTTCGGGTTGAATTTGTTAAAATCTTAGCAAAAGCAAGTTTAACTAAGCATCGTCTTTGTGAAGCCTTCATGGGTGCACTACATTGACTCAAACTAAGTTTATAACTTGATTTTGATGATGGAAAGGGCGAACACCTCAATAAAAGATGAAGCCCACCATCCCTGTTACAGATGGACTGTTGCTAAACTTAGCATTCCCCTAACAGGCCAGCAATATGGCATCGAAATGTATGGATTTACGTTTAGGAGCATCGCTTTAATTATGTCTCAAGCAATTTGGCACGATACCGTATTGGCAGAAAGCGATCGCTGTGAAATCGTTGAGGGGAACTACTATTTCCCCCCTGACGCCATTAACAAAGAATACTTTCAGCCCAGTGCAACCCACACCACCTGTCCGTGGAAAGGGGTGGCGAGCTATTACAGCATTACCGTAGACGGCAAGGTGAACCCAGACGCGGCCTGGTACTACCCCCAAGCCAAGGATGCCGCCAAAAATGTGGAAGGATATATTGCATTTTGGCGAGGGGTACAGGTCTTTCCCTAGACCAATGCCCAAAAGGTTAAAAAACCAAAAATCAACAAATGTGTCATTCACCCTGGCACACCCTTACAGACTGTCCCCTCGGTTCTGTAAGCTGAGAAAAGTGTTTTAATTCTCTAGTTTAATTAGCCGTTGTTGCCATGTCTGCCGCTGTTGCCTCCCCTGCCCGCACCATTCGTCTTGCCTCTCGCAAAAGCCAGTTAGCACTGGTGCAAACCCACTGGGTTCAGGGAGAGTTTCAACGGCTGTACCCCGATCGTACCTTTGAGGTGGTGACGATGACCACCCAGGGCGACAATATCTTGGATGTAGCCTTGGCCAAAATTGGAGACAAGGGTCTCTTTACCAAAGAGCTAGAGCTGTCCATGCTCCGTCAAGATACAGACTTTGCGGTTCACTCCCTCAAGGATCTTCCCACCCACCTACCAGAAGGTCTTATGCTCGGGTGCATTACAGAGCGCGAAGACCCTGCCGATGCCTTGGTGGTGCATTCCAAATGCAAAGACTATCAAATTGATACGCTGCCCCCTGGGACTGTGGTAGGCACGTCTTCCCTACGGCGTTTGGCCCAACTTCGTCATCATTTTCCGCACCTTGAATTTAAAGATGTGCGGGGGAATCTCAATACCCGTCTCCAAAAACTCGACAATGGCGAGTACGATGCCCTGATTTTGGCCTATGCAGGACTGCATCGGTTGGGATTTGGCGATCGCATCCATCAGGTCATCCCCGCGTCGATTTCCCTCCATGCCGTAGGGCAAGGTGCCTTGGGCATTGAGTGCCGCACCAATGACCCTGATATATTAGCGTTGCTTAAGCACCTTGAGCATACGCCCACGGCTCAACGCTGCTTAGCCGAGCGATCATTCTTGCGGGAGCTAGAGGGCGGTTGTCAGGTACCCATTGGGGTCAATACCGCCATTGAGAATGACCAACTGACCCTAACGGGGATGGTTGCAAGTTTAGATGGCCTGCGCCTCATTAAAGATGTGGTGGTGGGTGCCACGAGTGCGGCAGAAGATTTAGGAGTACAGTTGGCGGACAAGCTGAAGGCCCAAGGTGCCCAAGAGATTCTCAACGAAATTATTGCTGAGTTTCGTTAGATTTATTAATCCATTTTGATATTGATAATGCCCCCTCGGCTTTGTCGAGGGGGATCACCTACCAGGGGTACTGCCGTCTTTTCCTCGGCGGACGGTATGGGTTGATTGGCAAAACCACCCTCTAAGGATTGATTCAACGATTTTGGCAATACAGAGGAATTAATGGTTGCAAAAAAATCAGGCTGGGTGAGGGTAATGGGGCCACCTAGACTGGAGGAGGGGTTTGCAATCACCTTAGGGGACTGAGATAAAGCTTTGCTGGGTCGAGCCTGAGCGCTGGATATAGCGCATACAAGCACCATTGACAGCCCAAAGCCTGAAAAGACAGCTTGACGCAGTTTCATGATCTTTTCCTTGTATGGATGGGACCTGTTGGGTAAATACTTGATTAGTATTCCCCCAACCTTCATCAGTAAGAACAATCGTTACAACTATTATCTCGCGATCGCCCCAGCATCCCGTCAAGTAGACAACAATCTGACATCCTTCGCGCCATATTAAGCGCATCAGGGTCTAACTGCGCAGACTCACCCTAAATTTCTCCTCCAGCAGATCCCGTACATTTTGATGCACCGGATTCACTTCTTCATCTTTGAGAGTACGGTCTTCAGCGCGATAGATCAATCGAAACGCCAAACTCCGCTGCCCCTCAGGGACATGTTCACCTCGGTATTCATCAAATAGCTCAATCGAAGCCAGCAGACTGCCATTTGGATTCGCCGCCGCCTTCCGCATCGTTCGCTCAATCTCGGAAACCGAAACCTCAGTCGCCACAAAAAAAGCCAAATCCCGATCTGAGGCAGGGAACATGGAATAGGGTTTGAAGGCCGATGAAAGCCGCTGCTGTCGATCAATCCCCTCCAATAAAGCGCCTAAATCTAACTCAAACAGATAAACATCCTCTGGTAGCTCTCGCGCTTGCCGCAGTTGAGGATGCAGTTGCCCAAAACGACCCAATGGGACACCCTCGATCCAAAGGGACGCCGTTCGACCAGGGTGCAACCGCTCCTCTTGGTGGTCAGCCTGGTACTCAACCTTAAGTCCAAGTCTGTCAAAGGTTCGATCCAAAATGCCCTTAGCTTCAAACCAAGACAACGTAGCACCGTCACCTTTAGCTTTCTGAAGCCATTTACCTTCAACAGGCTTACCGCTGATGACGCCCCCAAGAGCATGGGCTTCCGCCAACCCATCTTCTTCTTTCCAGAAAATACGGCCAATTTCAAACCCATTGAGAGAGCCGTTCCCTTGCTCTAGGTTGTACTGAAACGCCGTCAATATTCCGCTCAACATCTCCATCCGCAGTGCCGAGAACTCGGTCAGTAGAGGGTTACTCACCACAACCTGTCTTGCCAAATCCACTTCACTGGATCTCGTCCAGGTATAGTGCATCAGCTCCGTAAGTCCGCTAGCGCGAAAGGCTTCTCGCACGCGACGCAGCAACACATCATCTACAGCGAGATACCCTGGCTCTGTCTTGGCTGGCAAGGTTTCGCAGAACTGGTCGTAGCCGTGCAGTCGCGCAATTTCTTCAATCAGGTCAATTTCGCGCTCAATGTCGCGATGGCGGTGAGGTGGCACTTCAACCGTCCACACGTTTTCTTGATCTGTGGGCTTTAGGCTAAAGCTGAGGGATTCTAATAGCGCCGTAACCTGTTCAGCCGTAAGCTCGTCTAGGGATTCGTCTATCCCATTGCCTTCCAATGGCCCTAGGATCTGATTCACCCGCGCTAACCGTAGTTCAATGATGCGTTGGGAGGGCGATCGCCCATCCACTTTCTCCTGCGCTACCAGCTGCGCTCCAGCCAACGCTTGCAGCAGCAGCAGAGCATGGTTACAGGCAACATCTAACTGTGCTTCATTTACACCTCGCTCATAGCGCGTCGAGGCTTCAGTCCGCATTCCCCCTTGGGCACGGGCGGAGCGACGCACGGCAATAGGGCTAAACAGTGCCGCCTCCAGCACGATCGCCGTGGTAGTTTCACGAACTTCGGTGTTTTGTCCGCCCATAACGCCCGCTAAGGCGATAGGGCGATCATTGGCCGTAATGATGAGGCTTTGAGTGGTGAGCGATCGCTCTTGCCCATCCAATGTTGTCAACATTTCATCCGCCTCAGCGAACCGAACGCCTAGAATTAGGGAACTGTCGCCCGTCAGAGTCTGGAGCGCATCGGCATCAAAGGCATGGAGGGGTTGGCCCCACTCCAGCAAAATATAGTTGGTGATGTCCACCACGTTATTAATGGGTCGAATCCCAGCGGACTCTAGACAACGCTGAAGCCAATCGGGAGAAGGGGCGATCTTCACCCCTTCAAGGCGAGTCCCAATATAGGTGGTGCAAGCTTTTGGCTCAGCAATGTTCACAGATAAATCCGTTTTGGATGCCTTAATCTTTGGCTCAGGAATCTGAGGCAAGTTCAGGGGTTTCCCCGTCAGCGCCGCCACCTCACGGGCAATGCCCACCATGCTCAAAGCATCCGCACGATTGGCCGTTGAAGATAAATCCAAAATCGTATCGTCGAGGGATAGCAGCGGACGCACATCATCCCCCACCGCAAAGGACTGTACGGTAGGGTCAAAAATATAGATGCCTTCAGACTCTTTGGTAAGACCCAACTCCGACAGGGAGCAAATCATTCCAGCAGACCCAACCCCGCGAAGCTTTGCAGGTTTAATCTTTAGATCCACCTTGGGGAGATAGGTTCCTAGAGTAGCGACAGGAACAAACAGCCCCTCCGCCACATTGGATGCACCACAGACAATGGTAGAAGGCTCTTCCTGACCAATATCGACGGAACACACGCTGAGCTTATCCGCATTG
>JANLSD010000407.1:0-4464 GCA_031362245.1 Acaryochloridaceae cyanobacterium OTE_25_metabat_464
CTAACCTACCCCGCCCTACGGGCACCCCTCCTTGGAGGAGATTTTTACACAGACTTGTGTGTACGGTAACGCTTAGTCGGAGTCAAGACTCGTACTTGACTCCACAACTTCTCGTACTCGATAGATGGTGCGCCCTTGAGACTCATGGTAGGTACGCATCATTAGTTCAGCCAATAGCCCAAAGCAAAACAGCTCAAGCCCTGCTAGTACTAATAAAACTGCTAACGTCAGCAAAGGACGATTGCCAATGGACTCACCCAAAAAGAGCTTCACATAGGTTAAATGGAGTCCCAATCCTAATCCAATGGTCGTTGAAATTAGACCAAACCAGCCGAAGGCATGCATGGGTCGGGTCAAAAAACGTTTCATAAAATAAATGGTCATCAGATCCATCAGCACCCGAAAGGTGCGGCTAAGTCCATATTTGCTAGAGCCAAACTGACGGGCATGGTGGCTGACGGGCAGCTCTGCAATTTTGGCCCCTTCGATATAGGCTAGGGCAGGTAAAAAGCGGTGGAGTTCTCCATAAAGGTTCATATCTGCCAATAATTCTGACCGATAGGCTTTCAAGGAGCAGCCATAGTCATGGAGCGGTACTCCTGTAACTTTGCTGATCAGTCCGTTGGCTAGCTTTGAGGGCAATAGACGGGTCAACGCAGCGTCTTGACGGTTTTTGCGCCAGCCACTCACCAGGTCATAGCCTTCTTCTAGCTTGGCTAAAAGTTTAGGGATATCGGTGGGATCGTTCTGTAGGTCTCCATCCAAAGTCACGATGACAGGGGCTTTGGCATGGTGAAATCCTGCTGCCATTGCTGCGGTTTGACCATAGTTGCGCCGCAGCAATACTGCTCTCAAATCTTTGCGCTCTTGGGCTAGCCGCTTTAGGAGTGTCGTCGTCCCGTCCTTAGAGCCATCATCTACCGCAATGATTTCGTAGCCCAGTCCCTCGGTGCGCAGAACTTGGGCGATCGCCTCCAGCAAATGCGGCACACTCTCCACCTCGTTATACACCGGAATCACGACGGACACCTGAAGTTGAGGTGGGAGGAATGTGTGGAGTTCAGGTAAATACGGTTCTGTTTTCATGGAGGGCGATCGCAAGGATATCGGTCACTATTCTATGCACATTTGCGAACCCACATCTTGGCAATTCATTAATATACGGACATTTTCGTTGGCAATTCGTTGGCAATTCGGATGTCGCAAGGTTACAATGAGATTTTATAAGGACACTAGGATCCTCACAAATTTAAATTGCACTTCTAAAACCTGGTAAGCAGGCAAAATGTTTCAGAAGTTACTCAAGTTATTTTTTTTAGGATTCTAAGAAACCTTGTAAGGAATTGAAAGACCTTGGAATGCAGCCCTTGGGAGATTAAAGTATGTCAGCCTTAACCAACACTCAAGCAGTATTTAGCTTGCAACCTGGTCCTAATTGGTCTTCATTTGAACAATTCCGAACTAGTGGTGCTGGAGCCTTAGGATCTATTGTGAGTGGTCATGTTGCGACGCTGCAAACCAAAACGGGCCAGTATCGAATTTTGACGGAGCAAGATTTTCAGAAGCTCTACGGTTTAGCACGGGATGTAGAGCGTTTACGGGGTGGATTGAACTGCGTGTTCGATGCCGTGCGCGTTGTTCAAAAACATGGAGATCGAGAAAGCCTTAACTTGTTAGTGTCAACTGTTTCTATGGTGGGCAATGTACCTGTTCTGCCCACTCGAAGCGATTTTGGGCCTCTCATGCCTGAAGGATTCGAGCTTTATCCTGACGATGAGGTCGAGCTTGACCCAGCAAAGATTGTGCGACCTCTCGGCTAGATGTTTGTCACCAGTTGTGTTAAGTGAGTCTCCTATCAATGCTCGATACCCCAAGCAATTTGACCGAGCTTGAGGCTTGTCTGCAAAATCTTTCCCACGATGAAAAGGCAGCTCAACTGATCCGTCGTTTTGCCGCTTCGATTGAGAAGTCCAAGCGCCTCAATACCTTTAACCAGGAAGGAGCTTTGGTACGAAGACCCATTTTGCATGATGAAGCTTTGGCTCAAGAGCTAATTGGCCCTGAAGAAGATTCCTTTTCCATGCTCCAAGGGGATATTGTTCAGACTGATTTGGGGTACTTTCTCGGTGAGCGGATCTTGGGGGCAAAGTTTGCTGTGGCAACATCTACTTGTGACTTGGTTCATGGTCGTCGAAGCTATGCAACCTTACTGCGGATTCAACCGATCAGGCAGAATGACCCTAATGCCAAGGGATTGGTTGGGCAGCTTTTAAAGTTTGACTCAACGCAGCGAATGTATCTTCCACCTTTACTCGGCGATTCGCTAGAGGTGGTTGCAAACGCGATTTTGTTTGATGGGCTGATCCAAATTAAACTAGACGACCTCCTCTTTGCTCATCGATACGCTAGCCTAAGTTTAGTTGGATGGCGCATTTTTGGTTCCCTCATTCGTAACATCATCGTGCGAACTAGTGAGAGTGAAGTAAGAATGCGGATGAGTCTTAATCAGGCATAGATTTATTCATGCAATTGAAGACTCCAGCGTTAAAGGGATTGGATTTTGATCGCATCAAGCAAAAAGCGCTTGATCTTGGATTTCATAAAGTTGGAATCTCAGCAGTTTTGGAAGGCCAATCGCTCAGTCACAGCACGCAACAGCTTCAACAGTGGCTAGATCGAGGTCATCATGCAGAGATGGCTTGGATGAGCGATCCACGGCGGCAGGATATTCGTCAGGTGATGCCTGAGGTGCGATCGGTGATCTCAGTCGCGCTGAATTACTATACGCCCCATGAGCAGTCCCAAGATCCAGATAAAGCCAAAATCTCGCGCTACGGCTGGGGACGAGATTATCATAAGGTTTTAGGACGTCGCCTCAAGGCATTGGCAGCTTGGCTAGAAGCCCAAGGCGAGGGTATAAAAGCCCGCTATTATGTCGATACTGGCCCCATTCAAGAAAAAGTTTGGGCGCAGCAGGCGGGGCTTGGTTGGATTGGCAAGCATGGGAACCTCATCACCCGTGAGTATGGTTCGTGGGTGTTTTTAGGCGAAATCCTTACGAATCTGGAGCTAAAACCCGATCTCCCCCATACCGATCACTGTGGCACCTGCACCCGCTGCATGGAGGCTTGCCCCACCCAGGCCATTACAGAACCCTTTGTGGTGGATGCGAATCGCTGTATTGCGTACCATACGATCGAAAATCGGTCAGAGGCGATTCCTGAGGCGATCGCCCCCCATCTCCAAAACTGGGTTGCGGGCTGCGATATTTGTCAGGAGGTGTGTCCGTGGAACGAGCGCTTTGCCCAAGAAACCGATGTGCCAGATTTTCAACCCTATCCCGAAAATGTGGCTCCGCCTTTGAGGGAACTGTCTCAACTTTCAGAACACGAATGGGATCAGCGGTTTCGAGCTTCGGCACTGCGACGGATTCGGCCTGATATGATGCGGCGCAATGCCAAGGCATCGTTACCGTAAGCAAATCGACCTAAAATTATATTCCCGTTCAATTTATCGACCTAAATAATCTCAAAAATAACAAAAAAGCATCCGGGAGACTTCAATGCCTATCCGACCTAGAAAACCTAGAATAATTCATTAGGAGCTGACTCATCATGATTGCCGCAAAAGAAAATTCCCCACAGCTTACTCCCGAAGAATATTTTGCATGGGAAGAAAAGCAGCTAGATAAGCATGAGTATATTAATGGTGAAGTCTACGCGATGAGTGGCGGTAGTGTAAATCATGGTCGCATTGCCATCAGGTTTACCGCCATGTTTGATACTCATTTAGAGAATAGCGGCTGTATAACAGGTAATTCTGACATCAAGATTAATATTGTTGAAACGAAGAACTATACCTACCCCGATGCCAGTGCAACGTGCGATGATCGAGATAAAACCACCGCTCAACATTTTACTTACCCCTGTCTAATCGTTGAAGTTTTATCCAATAGCACCGAAGCATACGATCGCGGTGGCAAATTTAGAATGTACCGCAACAACCCTGTCTTACAAGATTATTTGTTAGTGAGTTCCACCAAAATCGAAATGGATTTATATCATAAAAATGATGTTGGTGATTGGGTCATTATTAACTATAAAGAAGGCGATACCGTAGAACTAAAAAGCATCAATCTCAGCTTTGCGATCGAGCAAGTCTATCGAGGTCTTGACCTTACCCCAGAATCTGAATAGATTCTATTATTTCTGGCTATGCAGAAAATTTGGCTCCGTCTCTGACAGAACTGGCCCAGCTTTCAGAACAGGACTGGGATGTCCGTTTTTGAGCTTCGGCATTGCGGCGGATTAGACCTAATATGATGCGACGTAATGCCTAGGTATCCCTACCGAAGAACCACTTTTAAACTAGTCATAAATCGTTAGATCATACAGTTTAGTAGTACAGAAAAATTTTGAGCTTCACATAAAATGATCATTCAACTCTAAACAAGAATCTGACATG
>JANLSD010000042.1:0-11958 GCA_031362245.1 Acaryochloridaceae cyanobacterium OTE_25_metabat_464
CCCCCCTTTATAAGGGGGGATTGAGGGGGGTAGTGCAAGGTGCAGAGCATTTTGTGCAATAACTTTTTAGCCTAAGTTTCCATAATGAGAATTGCTGCTACCCTTCACCTCGGCGTGCAAAATCTCATGCACTACCGACCCAATACAGGGTGGCTCCATACTCGTATCTTTAACTCAGTGGCAACAATAGGCTGGGATTCAAAGATAGTCACGAGCAGCCTTAAACCTTGATCAGTGCAAGACGCTTAAGGCTAAGATTCTAAGCAGGCTCGGTTTTTGACAAACCCATTCCTCCTGCCCCGTTCTCCGCCGTTTGAAGCAAAAACATCATGGCCGCAACATTAACACCCGCCTCCGTTCTTGAGGTCTTACGCCCCGTTCAAGACCCAGAACTCCGCAAAAGCTTGGTCGAACTGAACATGATCCGCAATGTTCAGATTCAAGGTGGAAATGTCGCCTTTACTCTCGTCCTCACCACCCCCGCCTGCCCGCTCAGAGAATTTATCGTAGAAGACTGCAAAAAAGCAGTAAACACCCTTCCAGGCGTAGAATCCATTGACGTAGACGTGACCGCCGAAACCCCTCAGCAAAAAAGCCTTCCTGATCGCACTGGCATTGAAGGCGTCAAAAACATTATTGCCGTGTCCAGTGGCAAAGGGGGCGTGGGCAAAAGCACCGTCTCAGTGAACATCGCCGTTGCCTTAGCTCAAGCGGGCGCATCTGTGGGCATGATTGATGCCGATATCTATGGTCCAAACGTACCCACCATGCTGGGACTCCAAGACGCCATCATTGAAGTTCGTAAAGAAGCCCAGGGTGACGTTTTAGAACCTGCCCAGGCTCACGGCGTCAAAATGGTGTCGATGGGATTTTTGATTGATCGCGACCAGCCCGTAATCTGGCGCGGCCCTATGCTCAACGGCATTATTCGTCAGTTTTTGTACCAAGTGGACTGGGGCGAACTGGATTACTTAGTGGTGGATTTGCCCCCTGGTACAGGCGATGCCCAATTGACCTTAGCTCAAGCGGTTCCTATGGCAGGGGTTGTAATTGTCAGTACGCCTCAAGACGTGGCAATTTTAGACGCCCGTAAAGGCTTACGGATGTTCCAGCAACTGGGCGTCAACGTGCTGGGCGTGGTGGAAAACATGAGCTACTTCATCCCCCCCGATGCTCCCGACAAAAAATACGACATTTTTGGCTCTGGTGGTGGCGAGAAGCTAGCCACTGAGCTGGGTGTGCCTTTGATTGGTTGTGTTCCCCTCGAAATCCCTGTGCGCCAAGGGGGAGATGGGGGGACGCCGATTGTGGTGGGTCAGCCAGACTCGGCTTCAGCGAAGGCATTGGTGGCGATCGCCCAGAAGGTAGCCGCGCAGGTCTCTGTTGCAGCATTAACGTAAGACTTGCGCTAACGTAGACTTGCGCTTGCCCCTAGGATAAATAGAATGTTGATTCGCCGCTCACGCCGACCGCCAGCCTGGCGACGTTGGCTTCAGCCTTGGAAAAATCTAGACCCCTATTTGTTTTTGATGCCAATTTTACTAACCCTGGTGGGCGGGCTGCTGATTCGCAGTACCGAACTCCATCAGGGTTGGACAGACTGGTCTCAACACTGGGTGATTGGATTTATTGGTGTTGGACTGGTCTTGGTGGTATCGCGGATTGATTACAAAATCTTGCAGTCTTTGCACTGGTTGGTTTATCTCGCCACCTGCATATCGCTATTAGCAGTCAAATTTGTGGGTACAAGTGCCCTTGGGGCGCAGCGCTGGATTACGATCGCTGGCTTTAATGTCCAGCCCTCCGAATTTGCAAAGCTGGGCATTATTATCTCCCTAGCAGCCCTGCTGAGTGCTCGGCCTGCATCCTCTTTGCCTTCCATTTTCCGTACCCTAGCCATTACGGCATTGCCTTGGGGACTAGTCTTTGCTCAGCCGGACTTGGGCACATCCCTTGTATTTGGGGCCGTGACCCTAGGCATGCTCTACTGGGCAAATGCCCACGGCGGTTGGATTGTGCTGATGCTATCGCCGTTGATATCCGCTATCCTGCTGAACTTACCGATTCCCATTGTCGCCTCCACGGCATTGTGGCTGGTTTGGAGTGTGGGAATGGCAGCTACAGCATGGTTTATCTTACCCAATCCTGTCCTGAGCGCAGTCCTGGCGGGTCTGGCTAACCTGAGTTCGGGGGCAATCGGTCACGTCATCTGGGGGGTGCTGCAAGATTATCAGCGCGATCGCCTCATTCTGTTCCTAGACCCAGACAAAGATCCCCTTGGCGGCGGCTATCACCTGATCCAGTCTCGCATTGCGATCGGGGCTGGACAGTTTTGGGGTAGAGGACTTAATCAAGGCACCCAAACTCAACTCAACTTCATTCCAGAACAGCACACAGATTTTATCTTTTCTGCCATCGGTGAAGAATTTGGCCTCATCGGCAGCCTTTTGTTAATGGCGGCATTCTGGCTAATTTGCGTGCGCCTCATTAAGGTGGCCACCTCCACCGCTGATGGATTTGGGTCATTGCTGTGCATCGGCATTTTTGCCATGCTCATTTTTCAGGTGGTGATCAACATTGGCATGACCATTGGCCTTGCCCCTGTGACGGGGATTCCCCTGCCGTGGCTGAGCTATGGACGATCTGCGCTATTGACCAACTTTATGGCGATCGCCATTGCAGAATCCGTCGCCAACCATACCCGCCCCCGCACTCGCTCCTACACAACCGTTCGGCAATAGCAATGCACGACGCCCCAGACCTCCTGTAAACTAGATTTAGCGTTCTTCTTCAGGATTCAGATTAGCTATGCAAACGCCCCTGCTTTTACCTGGCTCTACCGTGCGTGTCACCAACGTCAACGATACCTACTTTCAATTTGAAGGTCAGGTTCAGCGCATCACCGATGGTCGTGCTGCGGTCATTTTTGGCGGTGGAAACTGGACAAAAATTGTTACCTTTCGCCTTAAAGAGCTAGAAACAGTGGATCCACGGTCGAAAAAAGGTTGAACACATTCGCACTAAGCTATGTTAATGAAATATGGTCTGATCAACAGAGGATCTGTTAGGTTTAAGGTGTGAAATCCAGTTTGAATGGTTTTCCAGTCAAACCCATTGATTCACTTATTCGACTATCGTTTATTCCTTAAATTCAACGCCTGTGCCTCCAATCAGCAAAAAAGCGCAACAAGATCTTCCTAACATCAACGAACGCATCCGCTTTCCTCAAGTTCGGGTGGTAGATAGCACCGGGGAACAGCTCGGTATCATGACGCCCCGTGACGCAATGGTGATTGCGGATGAAAAAAATCTAGACCTTGTGCTGGTCAGCGATAAAGCCGACCCACCCGTTTGCCGGATCATGGACTACGGCAAATATAAGTTTGAACAAGAGAAAAAGGCCAGAGAAGCGCGGAAAAAGCAGCACACCGCTGACGTTAAAGAAGTCAAAATGCGCTACAAGATTGAGGAGCACGACTATCAGGTGCGGGTTAATCATGCCGAGCGCTTTATTAAGTCTGGCGATAAGGTGAAGGCGACCATCACCTTCCGAGGTCGGGAGATCCAGCATGCTCACTTGGCAGAGGCGCTCCTCAGCCGGATGGCCAATGACTTGAAAGAGATTTCTGAAGTTCAGCAGTATCCTAAGCGGGAAGGTCGAAACATGATTATGTTTTTGTCTCCTAAAAAAGTGCCTTAGGATTTATGGGATTATCCATCGTTCGGGTAGGGGCGAAATGCCTTGCGCCCCTACAGAATTTTGGGATTCTAAGCCGAAATCCTTTTCTAGAAGAATGTTTGTCAGCGCAACGGTTTGAGTTTAGAACGTGACGCAAACAGATTCTCTCCATCAGTTGCTCAATGCGGTGTCTTCTGGGGCGCTCAGTCCAGAGGATGCTTTTGAGCAACTTAAATATTTAGCGACTTATGAACAAGTTGAAGACTTTGCCAAGATTGACCACCAGCGACAGGTGCGTACAGGTTTCCCTGAGGTGATTTGGGGCATTGGCAAAACCCCTGAGCAAATTGTCGAGATTTTTAAGGCGATGATGCCGCACCAGTCCTGTGTCATGGCGACCCGCATTGAACCTGGGGTGTTTACACAGCTCCAGGCTCAAATCCCCGAGTTGGTGTACTATGCCCAAGCAAAAATCTGTGCCTTGGGACAAACCGATGGAACCACGCCCCGTCATCCTGGCAGGATTGGTCTTATTTCAGCGGGGACTGCTGATCTCCCCATTGCAGAAGAAGCGGCGGTGACGGCAACCCTATGTGGGTTTGCGGTACATCGGCTATGGGATGTGGGTGTGGCGGGCATTCATAGACTGCTGCAAAATCGAGGGGCGATCGCCAATGCCGATGTCCTGATTGTGGTAGCAGGCATGGAAGGTGCCCTTGCTAGCGTTGTGGCAGGGTTAGCAGATTGCCCTGTGATTGCAGTGCCCACCAGTATTGGATATGGTGCGAGCTTTAATGGGTTAGCGCCACTTTTAACTATGCTCAACTCCTGTGCCCCAGGGATTGGCGTTGTGAATATTGATAATGGATTTGGGGCGGCGATTTTGGCGGGTCAAATTTTGCGGACTGCTGCCCGTGTCACCGCTACAGATGAGTCGTGCAAGGATAGCTAACATTTTCTGCGGCGTTAAGCGCTAACCTTAATATCTGGGATTTTCTGAGTCTATTTTCTAAATCTAAGTATGAGTACGCTACCTTCATCCACCGCCGCTGAGTTTGTCAATATTGGGGATCTGCGGCAGGACTATTCTCGCCAAACGCTTTTAGAAACGAATGCTGACGCGAACCCGTTTCTCCAGTTTCAGCATTGGTTTACCCAGGCTCTCAGTGCCCAAGTCATTGAACCCAATGCCATGACCTTAGCCACCGTTACCACCGATGGCAAACCTGCGGCGCGGATTGTGTTGCTCAAAAACTTTGATGAGCGTGGATTTGTGTTTTATAGCAATTTCCAAAGCCGTAAAGGCCAAGAACTAGCCCAGACCCCAGCAGCAGCCCTCGTCTTTTGGTGGGGGGAGCTAGAGCGGCAGGTCAGAATTGAAGGTACTATTACCCTCGTCTCAGAGACTGAAGCAGATGCCTACTTCCAGAGCCGTCCAAGGGGCAGTCAGTTGGGGGCTTGGGTGTCCAATCAGAGCCAGGTAATTGGGGATAGATCCGTACTTGAGGATCATTTGAAGCATTTAGAGCAAGAGTATGGCGATCGCCCCATTCCCCGTCCGGCGCACTGGGGTGGATATCGTTTATCGCCTACTTACTTTGAATTTTGGCAAGGACGCTCCAATCGGCTACATGATCGGTTATGCTATCGGCACGTAACTGCTGCCAATATTTGGCAAATTGAGCGCCTTTCCCCCTAGTGCCGTGGAGTGCAACCTACTTTTGGATCCGGTTTTTAGGGATCTTTAAAGAATGGGCATACTGGAGAGAAGACCTGTAAACATGGATAAAGCGATTCATCGAGTGTAGCTATGGCGTTTAACCCCGATAATGCTCATTTCATCATTAGCGATGGTGATGAAGACCAAAGTAATTTTCTGATTCAGTATCTTCAAAATCAGCCGCCTGAGGTATTGGCACGGGTGGCAAAGGCGGTTAGCCCCGAAATCAAGCAGATTATTTCTCAAAATGTACAGGGGTTGGTTGGCGTATTGCCCTCTGAAGCCTTTAATGTCCAGGTTGTGACGGATAAAGATAACCTGGCTGGACTTCTGGCTTCTGCCATGATGACAGGGTATTTTCTGCGCAATATGGAACAACGCATGGAGCTAGAAACCAGCGTTTTTGGCGGTGCTTCTGATTCCAATACTTAAGCTTTTGCTGACCTAGGCCACAGATAAATCCCCCCTGAAATCAAAGTGAGGCTGATGGCGATCGCATAGGTCGTCAAGGCCAAGGTATGTCCTACCGCAGGGAGTGGGGCAATGAGTAGGGCGATCGCCGCAATCTGACTCACGGTCTTTGCCTTCCCCCACCAGTTGGCACCGGAGATTTGGGTTTGCTGCACCCGCCAACCTGCAATGGTGAGTTCGCGAAACAGAATTAAAAACACGCTCCAGGCCGGAATTTCGCGCAGTTCGATGAGGCACAGTAGAGGTGCAAAAACTAAAAGCTTATCCACCAGAGGATCTAGGATTTTGCCGAGGTCGGTAATTTGATTAAAGCGACGAGCGACGTAACCATCTAGCCAGTCGGTGCCTGCTGCCACCAAAAATGCCGCGACGCAGATCCAGCGGATATTGTCCGAGGGCATCAGATTTGCTGCGGTGGTCAAGCGTAAGCAAAACAGCAGAATAGGGACGGCTAAGAGACGAGAAACGGTAATCCAACTGGCGAGGGTCATGATAGAGCGACATTAGGGCAACTCTATTGTCATCTTTGATGTCGCCCTTATCCTAATGTTTCTGGCTCAATTCCTAATGCTCTAAGCTGGACAGCAAGTTGCTCTGAATGAGCTTGGGCTTGAGTGGCTTGGGCTTGGGCTTGAGTAGCCAATTCAATCGGCGTAGGTATAAGCTGCCCCTCAGCATCAAAATAACGCAACTGTTGGCTATGAATACCTAAAAATAGGTTTAGGGTTTCGCTCCAGCGCCATCCTTGAGCGCTGGGCTGAATTTCTTCGTACTGTCTTCCCACAATCCGAAACCCCTGAAACTCTAGAGTCTCTGGTGAAAACCAAAAGTATTCTGGCGTATGGAAGCGGTCTTGGTAGAGCACTTTTTTCAAGGCTCTATCCGTTGAAGCGGTTGAATCTGACAGCAGCTCGATGATGATATCGGGATATTGCCCATTTTCTTCCCAGACCACCCAGGATTTGCGCGGTTTGCGCTCGGTTTGCTGAACCAAGAAAAAATCTGGCCCGCGAAAGTCTCGATTCTTGAGCTGTTGATGGCTAAAGTAAATGGTTAGATTTGCGCCAATGAAAAAGTCTTGGCGATCGCCCCACAACCATTCCAGACAAGCGACTAACAGCGCCAGTTGGGTATAGTGCAACGAACTTTCCATTTCCGGCTCATCACTTTCGAGCTGTGACATATCTGGCATGAGGTCAGCCAGTTGTGCTGCGGTTATTGCCATAATTTAAAGACTCCGAGCCAACCCATAACGAACTTAAGCATTTCCCCCAGTCAGGCGTTCAAGAATGTGATTGAGCTTTTGACTTTGCTCTTGCTGTTCAGATTTGATCGAAGCTAGGTCGGTTCTCATTTGTCCAACCACTGAAGCCACCAACCCAAGCTGAGATTGAGTCCCGAGTTGCGCATCAATCAGCTTTTCTACAATCTTTTCCATCCGGTCTAGGCGTTCATCCACGGTCATCTAAATACCTGCTCGTCCATGTACAGCATTATAGCTGCGATGCTTCAATATCCGGCTGCACTCCCTTCACCACGGGGGTCGGTGGCTCCTTCTAGGGTGTTATTGGGCTTGACTATAATTAGATTGGCATTGCCCCAGGGCGATCGCTCTTCCACGACTTGCCCCCGTGCTTTCAGGGCAGCTAGGGTGGCAGCATTCAACCCACCTTTCTCCACCCGTAGCTGATCGGGCAACCACTGGTTATGAATGCGAGGGGCAGAAACGGCTTGGCCTGCATTCATTTTGTAGACTAGGTTATTGAGTAAAATCTGAAATACGGTGGTGATGATGGTGCTGCCTCCTGGTGAACCGACGGCGAGCTTGAGTTTTCCGTTCTCAGTCACGATGGTGGGAGTCATGCTGGAGAGGGGGATTTTGCCAGGTGTGATCGCATTAGCCTGGTTGCCCACTAACCCGAAAGCATTGGGAGTATTGGGGGCGATCGCAAAGTCATCCATTTCGTTATTGAGCATAATGCCCGTCCCTTTCGCGACCACGCCAGCGCCAAAGCTGAGGTTGAGCGTAAAGGTGAGGCTGACGGCATTGCGATCTTTATCTACGACGCTGATATGACTGGTTTCGGTGGATTCTGATTTTTTTGAAAACCGCTGGAGCATTTCTGGGGAAGCAGCTTTCACTTGCGCCGCAGAGCGTGCCTGAAGCATGGAAATTTCGCTACGGCGTAGGTTGGCATAGGCAGGGTTGATCAAGGCAGCAACGGGGACTTTTACAAAACCAGGATCGCCAAGGTGGACGGCGCGGTCTGCGTAGGCAATTTTCATGGCTTCGGTCATGAAGTGAATTGCATCAGGGCTATGCCAAGGTTGGTTGTCTAATTTTGCGCCGCTCCACAAGTTCAAAAGCTGAATCAGGTGCACACCGCCAGAGGAGGGTGGCGGCATGGAGCAAACCTGCATTTGCTTGAAGGTGCCACAAACTGGATTTCGCCAAGTGGGTTTGTATGCCTTTAGGTCTGCTAGGGTGATGAGTCCGCCATTGCGCTGCATATCTTGGGCGATCGCCGTGGCAATGTTTCCGGTATAAAACAGCTTCGGATTTTGGGCAACGGTGCGTAGGGTTCGACCCAAATCGGTTTGGACGAGACGTGCTCCAGCCTGTAAGGGCTTTCCATTGGGGGCAAAAATGGCTTGGGCGGCTGGGTTGCGATTGAAGACTGCTAGCCGAAGTTGGGTGTTTTCGGAGAGGCGATCGCTCACGACAAATCCTTTCTCTGCCAAGGCGATGGCAGGACGCACAACCGTAGCCCAAGGTAGACGACCGTAGCGTTGTTGGGCTTCGGCTAATCCGGCGATCGTGCCTGGAACCCCGACGGCGAGGTAGCCATCGGTGCTGGCGTTGGGGCGGACTTTCCCTTGGGCGTCCAGATACATGTTTTGGGTGGCCTTGAGGGGCGCTTTCTCGCGGAAGTCGAGGGCTTTGATGGTACCTGTGGAGGCTTGTCGATAGAGCAAGAATCCGCCTGCACCGATGCCAGCGGAGTAGGGTTCTACAACGGAGATGGCGAGGGTGGTGGCGGTGGCGGCGTCTACGGCGTTGCCGCCTTGTTTGAGGATGGAGAGTCCGGCTTGGCTGGCGAGGGGATGGGCGGATGTGACCATCCCCTGGGAGCTACGGGTGGGTTGAGTGGGGGTGGCCCAGGTGGGGGTGGAGGGGATTGCGAGAAGGCAGGTAGTACAGAGTAAGTAGAAGGGGTTGCGCTTGGGTATGAAGGGATTTCTTATTCCCACCCAGCATTGGCCCCCCCGGCCCCCCAATGCTGGGGGGAGATGTGCAAAGTCTTTGGTCATTTCTTCACAAACTTGGGGGAGAAATCCAGAGTATTGGGCCATTTCCCCCCAGCATTGGGGGGTTAGGGGGGCCAGTGTAAGGTTTCTGGCAATTTTCAGGACTTGTATGAAATGTTTATCCCAATGTTCCATCATGGTTTGCGAAAAAGGGCTATGCTGCCATCTACAGTAGATAAGGCTCCCTGAGAGGTTTTCTGGCGATATGTCTAATCCTGATCTGAACTTAGCGGACTATATCGACCACACGTTACTGAATCCGATGGCGACGGATGAGGCGATCGCCCAGCTTTGCGAGGAAGCGGATCGGTACCATTTTCCGACGGTCTGTGTGTATCCTAGCCGAGTCAAACAGGCGGTTGAAATCCTACACAACAGAAATCCTGGTGTCTGTACGGTGATTGGCTTTCCCACAGGTGCAACCACGACTGCGGTTAAGCTTTATGAAGCACAAGAAGCCCTAGAAAATGGAGTGGCTGAGCTGGATGTGGTGATTAACCTCGGCTGGCTCAAGCAGGGCGATTTTGACGCGGTGCATAAGGAAATTGCCCAAATTTGTTCGCTTTCCGATGCGCCTGTGAAAGCGATATTAGAAACGACTATGTTAACGGATGCTGAAAAGCGGATGGCGGCGAAGCTTTGTATGGACGCTGGGGTCGAATTTCTCAAAACCAGTACGGGCTGGCAGGGTGGCGCAACGGTTGAGGATGTGAGGCTGTTGAAGGAACTGACGCAGGATCGGATTGGCATTAAGGCTTCTGGGGGGATTCGCACGGTGGAGCAAGCTTTGACGTTAATTTTGGCGGGGGCCACGCGGTTGGGTACGTCCCACGGGGTGATGCTTGTGCAAATGCGAGAAGCTGAGGGGAGTTAGAGGCTGTTTATATCAAGGCAGTTTTGCGACCATTGTTATGTTAATCTGCGCATACAATGTGGCGATCGCAGTTGTGTCGAAATCTGAATGACAGTACCCAAAACAGACCTAGACTCCCCGTGGAAGGACATTTTGAGGGCCTATTTCCCCCAAGCCATCGAATTCTTCTTCCCCAACACAGCCGCACTAATTGACTGGAGCAAACCCCACGAGTTTTTGGACAAAGAATTTCAGAAAATCTCCCAAGATGCTGCAATAGGGCGACGTTTTGCCGATCAGCTCGTCAAAGTCTGGCTTAAAGACGGTGAATCAATTTGGCTATTGATCCATTTAGAAGTGCAAAGTCAGTCTGAGACTGGGTTTGAAGAACGGATGTTCATCTATTGCCTCCGAATTTTTGACCAATTTAGGCAGATACCCACCAGCTTAGCCATACTCTGCGACGAAAGCCAAACCTGGCGACCCGAACGCTACGGCAAAGACTATCCCGATACATCACTCAACTTCAGATTTGGCACCGTCAAACTCATCGATTTCAGAGCACGATGGGAAGAACTAGAACAAAGCGACAACCCATTTGCAACCGTCGTGATGGCCCATCTCAAAATGATGGAAACACGTCCCGACGCAGCACAACGCAAAAATTGGAAATTGAGCTTGATTCGAGCACTCTATGACCGAGGACTGCAACGGCAAGAAATTCAGAATCTCTACAAATTTATCGACTGGGTTATGATTTTACCAGAGGGTTTAGAAAAATCCTTTTGGCAAGAACTAAAAACCTTTGAGGAGGAACGTAAAGTGACTTATGTAACCACTGGTGAACGAATTGGATACGCGCAAGGCGCACAAGAAGGACGACAAGAGGGACGACGAGAAGAAGCTCAAGCCTTAGTTCTCCGTCAGCTTACACGCCGCATTGGTGACGTGGCTCCAGAGGTGCGATCGCAAGTCCAATCCCTCTCCCTAACCCAACTTGAAGCGTTGAGTGAATCGCTGCTGGATTTCTCACAGCCCGATGATTTGAAACATTGGCTCCAGGCCAACGCCTAATCCAACATTTGACCGAACCCTGATAGCCTCAAAAACTAGACATTACGGCATTGACTGCTTAATCCATATCTTCCGTGATCCTAATACCCCATGAGATCACCATTCTATTGACCCTCCACCCTAAGCCACAGATTCACAGTTAATGCACACGCGATTCAAAGATTATCTCATTCGTGACTGGGAACCCTGCGATCGCCACGCTGCCGCAACAGTCATTGCAACCGTCCTCACAGAGTATGGCCTTGGTTGGGATCCTGAAGGTGCAGATCGAGATGTATTGGCAGTGGAAACCTGTTATCTCGACGCAAAGGGGGCTTTTTGGGTAGTTGAGCAAAATGGCACTATTGTGGGCACAGGTGCATACTATCCGATTCGTCGCGGTAACAACGCAGTAGAAATTCGCAAGATGTATTTATTGCCCAGTGCTAGAGGGCTAGGGCTAGGGCTGTTTTTGTTGCAGCAGCTAGAAGCGGCGATCTCCACCCAGGCATACCAACAAATCTGGATTGAAACCGCCTCAGCTTTAGTAGAAGCCGTTCAGCTATACGAACGTAATGGCTATAGCCCAGCTACGGGTGTTGAGACAGCACGGTGCGATCGCGTTTATGTAAAAACACTTTGAAGGTTGTGGCTAATTCAAATGCCCTTAGTCATTTTATGAATGCCTGATAGCGTCAAAAATTCCGTGGCCCACCCAAATATAAGCCTGATAAGATCGGAGCGCAGTCATCAGGATTAGAGGCTTCATTGAACATGGCGCAGAACTTAAAATCTATCAGGGAAAAGCTCCAGAGAAGAGCCTATAAAGCCTTGACCTCATATATCCTTCAGGAACGGCGTTATCCCTACATT
>JANLSD010000149.1:0-20060 GCA_031362245.1 Acaryochloridaceae cyanobacterium OTE_25_metabat_464
ATTTAATCATATCAAGCTTACTCAAAGTAACATGGAGAATAATGATATTAAAAATAATTTTTCTGAGCAAATTTTACACTTAATACAAACCATCAAACAATCAGATATAGAAATCAGAAGCCGTGCAATTTCAAGAATCGACAAACTTTACAAGGCAGATTACTTAAATGATGAGGAGAAACATTTATTTGCAGAAGCTTTGTGGAGTAAACTTGATTCTGAATCTCAACTTCCAGAAGATAAGTACCGCTATAAATGGGCATTTCTATCTTTCCCTGAACCAGAGCCAGGAAAAGCTAAACAAAAGTTGCTAGAGTTTTTGCTGTCGCAGCAATCTATTGATCCGATTAATACCAACTACTTTCAAGACTGGCTAGGCTCAACAAAGAAACCAGCAATGGATCATGGTGCAGGAGTAGATTGGTCTTCAGAAGATGTAAGGTGTCTACTTGATAAGATTCTGAATTGGTGGAACCAACATAGAGATCAAACTCTTGCAAATCTTGAGTCTCCCCATCCTCAACTAAAGGATAGAATTAGCCCCGTTGTATCTAAGTTAATTGAAGTTGTATCTTATATAGTTTTACCTCGTCTGGGCAATAACAATGATCAAGTTAAGGAAGGCATCAAAAACCTAATTCAGGATTTGGATAATGCTGGTTTTCATGTAATCACAGCTATGCCGATGACGCTTTTTATTCTGCCTGACGATTTTGACCAAGTTAGTCAGCGAATGAGAGAAGCATTGACTTCAATAAGCATAGATGAGATCCAGGAAGCCGATTTAAGTCTATTCTATTGGCTTGCCTATAGCTGTAACCATTATATTCCAAAACCACCTCCAGATTTGCTTAATATTTTAGTGAATAGAGTGGTTACTCGACGGCAACCAGGATTAAGAACAGCCCTAGGTTGGTTATCCAATATCCTCAAAGAAATACCTGAACAATTGAATGATAAACAATTAGACTCTTTGTCCTTGGCTCTAAAATATCTCTTAAAAGAATCTGACTTGCCAACTTTGTTTGAGTTTGAAATGGAACTCTCAACTAAGTCATTGATTGCTACCATTGATCGCCCTGAATATCAGAAAATATGTTCTCAATTAGCGTTCCGTTTGCATAAGTTACTTTTGCAACAAGGCAAAGAGATTCCTGAAATTTTGACTCAGTGGAAGAATTTTTCAGAGAATTCTGTTCTTCCTGAAGTAAGGAAAGTATGGCAATAGTTAGTTTTACTATATGTGCTGTTATTCCTTCAGGTGAGGATTACGTTCTATAGACCTTGAACTACCAGGACTCAATATAATGAAACAACTCTCTAGAATCACGTTTAACCCAGAAATGATGGGTGGCAAACCTTGTATTCGCGGGCTGAGAGTCACCGTCGGTACAGTCGTCGGCTTATTGGCTGCTGGCCACTCCCCAGAAAAAATCCTGCAATCCTACCCCTATCTGGAATTGGAAGATATTTACGAAGCGCTAGCCTACGCCGCATGGCGCTCCGAAGAAATTGAACTGCCCCTGCAATCCGCATGAAACTCTTAATCGACATGAACCTCTCGCCAGACTGGGTGAACGTCTTAAGTGCAGTGGGAATAGAAGCAATCCATTGGTCAACAGTCGGAGACCCACACGCACCCGATCGCACTATCTTTGCTTGGGCGAAAGAAAACGGCTTTGTCGTCTTCACAAACGATCTCGACTTTGGGGCAATTTTAGCGGCCACTCAAGCTGAAGCTCCCAGCGTCATTCAAATTCGGGGGCAAGACATATTGCCAGAAAATATGAGTACTCCAGTCATTAATGCACTACGCCAATTTGAACCATTGCTAGAAACAGGTGCCCTTGTGACCGTTAACTTTAACCGAGCCAAAGTACGCATTCTACCCATCACAAAACCGGATTCTTTGGTGTAATTGTTTCATCTGGCTCCACTAGAGGGCGATCGCCCTTTCTTTAGCCCTAAAAGCTACACTAAAGCATGACATCCTTGCGCAGGAAGTCATTCAAGCGCCAAGCCAGGAGTTAACCCTATGATGTCACCCGACCTGCTCAGTACCCTCGAAAAACTACCCGAACCCCTTCAAAAAGAGGTTTTACACTATGCTGAATTTTTGGCAGATAAATACAGCCAAGACTCAGCTAAAAATATTTTGCCAACAAAACGGCGTCAAGCAGGCACAATGAAAGGCATGATTGTGATGTCAGATGATTTTGATGCACCACTCGAAGATTTAAAAGATTACATGTAAAGAGTTAATGCTAATAGACACTCACACGCTGCTCTGGTTTCTAGATGATGATAACCGACTCCCAGCCTCCACAAAACAACAGATTGAAAATGCTGAAACTGTCCTTGTTAGTATTGCTTCCCTTTGGGAAATTGCCATCAAGGTAAATATAGGAAAACTGACTCTGAAAACACCTTTCGTCTCCATTCAGCAAAATCTGAACACGTTGGGAATTGATATTGCTCCCATTACGTTTGCCGATACTGAAACCTATCTCTCGCTACCGCTTCATCATCGAGATCCCTTTGACAGAATTCTTGTTGCGCAGGCGATCGCGCGGAACCTTGTTTTAGTCAGCCGAGATGCCCTTCTTGATGCCTATCCCATTCAGCGTCTATGGCAATAATCAACAACAGATTCAATGATGGGAGGCGATTACACCTCCCATGCCCTAGTTAGTGAGGTGCGATCGCCCCAAAAGCTACACTAGAATCAACTCATCAAGAGTCAGCCTATGGTCAGCACACTGCCTGTTTATCTGCCCCAAAGCTTTACCGTCACCGACGACCAGTTCTGGGAATTGGCGAGGACTAATCCTGAATTACGCTTGGAACGGACTTCTGAAGGAGAACTCATTGTAATGCCACCCACGGGAAGCGAAGGCGGTAACTATAATGCTGAAGTCACAACCGATTTTGGAATTTGGAACCGCAGAACGCAATTGGGAAAAGTCTTTGATTCATCAACAGGGTTCAAATTGCCCAATGGTGCCACAAGAGCACCCGATACAGCCTGGGTTACGAACGAACGATGGAACGCCCTAACTCCAGAACAACGCAAAAAATTTGCGCCGATTTGTCCCGATTTTGTCTTAGAGTTAGCCTCTGAATCTGATGATTTAGATATGCTCCGTCTGAAAATGCAGGAGTATATCGAAAATGGCTGTCGGTTAGGCTGGTTGGTGATTCCCAAGACACAACAGGTTGAAATTTATCGCATTGATGGCTCTATAGAAGTGTTGCAGTCCCCCATTACGCTCTCAGGAGAAACCGTTCTGCCTGGTTTTGTCTTAGATTTAGCCACTATCTTCAAAACAGATTAATCCTGGATTGCGATCGATTCGCCCAGTAATTTTGGTAATTTCCCAGATATGTGGGGCAGCAGCTTGAGATCAAGTCTCCGTTAGGATGGGCTAAAAAGCACCAACATATTTAGAACATTACCATTCTCGACCATCCACGTCACTCCAATAATCGCTGACACTTAATAAACAGAGTATGACGCGTCCCATTTGGGTATCCTAACCAAGAGTATTCCAGGGATTCTTCATGGATTTGTCGCCCTCAAAGACGCATCGCTATTCTGGACAAGACATTTATCAGCGCTTGTCCAACAACATCCAGAAGGTTGTCAAAGGCCAACCGATCGCCATTCGCAAACTGCTGGCAGCCTTTGTCAGCGGCGGTCATGTCCTCCTAGAGGACTATCCCGGCACAGGTAAAACCACCTTAGCCAAAGCCCTCGCCTTTTCCGTCGATGTGGCCTTCAAACGCATCCAATTTACCCCAGACCTGATGCCCTCCGATATCTTAGGTGTTTCAATCTTGGATCCCTTAGAGCGTACCTTCCATTTCCATGAAGGGCCAATTTTTGCCAATATCGTCCTGGCTGACGAGATTAATCGAGCCTCGCCTCGCACCCAGTCCGCGCTCCTAGAAGCAATGGCAGAATCCCAGGTCAGTGTGGATGGGAACCTGATGAAACTGCGAGACCCTTTTTTTGTGATTGCAACCCAGAACCCAGTCGATTCCCGTGGCACCTATCCCCTGCCAGAAGCGCAAATGGATCGGTTTGCCTTGCAGTTTAGTTTGGGATACATCTCCAAAGCAGAAGAAATCGAGATTTTATCGAATCAAATTCAGCAACATCCCATTGAGGACTTGAGACCCTGTATTTCCATCGAAGAGGTTTTTACCCTAAAACAGCAAGTGAAGGACATCCGAGTTAGCCCAGAGTTGAAAGGCTATGTGGTGGATATCGTCGATGCGACGCGCCATGCAGAAGGTGTTCAGCTGGGGGCTAGCCCTAGAGGATCGATCGCCTTAATGAAAATTGCCCAAGCTCTGGCGCTGTTTGACGGCTATGAGTTTGTATTGCCAGAACATATTCAAGAAATTGCGGTACCTGTGCTGGCCCATCGGTTGGTGATGGAACCCCAGGCTCGGTTTTCTGGCAGAACCGCTGAGAACGTGGTCAAGGAGATTTTGGCCACCATCGCGGCTCCGGCTTAAGTCATGGATTGTTCTACCTATCGTTTTTTGCGATTCGCCTATGCCCTGCGGCAATGGCTAACGCGACGGTTTACGCCCCTGGGGTTAGGCGTACTGGTGTGCTTGGGTATCTCTGCCATCATTGGCATGGATACCAATCAAAGTTTGTCCTATCAGGTGTTCACCTTTTTGCTGGCGCTGCTGAGTGTGTCTATTTTAGCCAGTCTCTTCATCCGCTATCGTCTCAGCGCAACTCGCATTCTCCCGCGCTTTGGCACAGTTGGGATGCCTTTGAAATACAGAGTAGTGCTCCAGAATAAAACGCAAAAACCCCAAAAGGGACTGAAGCTTATGGAGTCCTTTGCGGGTAGCTTTCCGAGCCTGCAAGACTTTAGGGGTATCTCCACACGCTCCAAAGAAATGATGGAGAGACGACGGCAATGGTTGAGAATTGAGGCCCAGAGACGATGGGCGATCGCCCCCACCCTCGCTTTACCCACTCTTTCTTCCACAGACAGCACAGAGGCGATCGCCGAAATTACCCCCCTACGCCGAGGACTCCTCCAGTTCAAGACCTTGACAGTCGCCTGTCCCGACCCGCTGGGATTATTTAATGTTTGCGTTACACTTTCACTGCCTCAATCCGTCTTAATTTTGCCCAAACGGTACCAGCTTCCTCCCATCCAACTGCCTGGAGTGCGACGCCATCAATCCGGTGGAGTGGCCCTGGCGTCTTCGGTAGGGGACTCGGAAGAGTTTCGATCATTGCGGGAGTACCGCCCAGGCGATGCACCGCGTAAGATTCACTGGAAAAGTTGGGCGAAGGTGGGCAAACCCATTGTCAAAGAAGAGCAGGATGAATACTTCGTCCGTCATGCCCTAATTCTGGATACCTTTCAGCCAGAATCCCATAGCGAAGTTTTGGAAGAGGCTGTGGCGATCGTCGCTTCTCTCGCCCATGAAGTCCAAACCCAAGAATCTTTGCTGGATATGATGTTTGTGGGGTTAGAAGCCCATTGTTTTACCGTTGGGCGAGGGCTGGGCCAGACGGAACGCATGCTGGAATTACTTGCCTCTGTTGTGCCTTGTCAGGATAAATCCTTCGATTCGATTCTTCCTGTGGTTCAAAATCGATTTTCGTTGCTCAGTGGATGCATCTGTATTTTGTTGACCTGGGATGATGCTCGAAAAACCTTGGTAGAGCAGCTTCAGAATATGGGTATTCCGACAATGGTGTTGGTGATTGAGGGCGATCTCTTCACACAAAATGTCCGCAGTTCAAACAATCATCCCGCGTTTGAATGCCTTAAAGAGTCTCAGAGTAGTGTTCACATTCTCAAGCTAGGGCAGATCCAGCAAGGATTGCTGAAGCTATGAAACCAAGATTTAGACTAACCATCGTTCACTTGTGCTGCCTTGCAATCCTTCTTTGGGGTGCTCATACTGCTCAAACTGGGCGAATGTTGTTTGCCATTCCAATGGTACTGATGATTGCAGGGCGTCCACTGATTCAATGGCAGTGGAACCTATCCTTAAGCAATCTTAAGCGTCTGTTTCAACTGTGTGGCGGACTATTGGGTGTCTTGCTGATCATTTTCCTGGTGACGCAGCGATCCTTTTCTATCATTTATCTGTTGCTGCAATGGCTTCCAGTTTGTGCGTTCCCGCTGATTTTAGCCCAAGCCTATTGTTCCAGTCTTCCATTCCTTCTCCGCCTTCTGTTTACCCCTTCTTACGCCTTAAAAGAAAAAATTTCAATAAAACAAACCCCAATCAATCTCTACTATCCATATTTTGCACTTTGTTTATTGTCCGCCAGTGCCGCTAATTGGAATGCCTTGAGTGCGAGCTTTTATGGTTCAATCTTTAGCCTGGTTGCACTGTTGCTTTGGAACTATCGTCCCCAGCGCGCTAACCCCATGCTTTGGGTGTGTCTGCTTTTAATGGTGGGTGGGATGGGATTTGTCGGACACCTTCAGTTGCATCAACTCCAGGCAAAATTGGAACAGAACACCGCTCCTTGGCTGAGTGGGGTGATTGGAGACTCGGTTAACACCTATCAGACCAGTACCCACATTGGCAGCATTGAAGCAATGAAGCTGTCCAATGCAATTGTGTTTCGTGTTGCGACGGAAAAACGACTCTCTTCTCCTTTGTTGCTCAGGGAAGCGATCTATAACAAATATGGTTCCGCATCGTGGATTGCCCTGCGATCAAAGTTTCTCCCGATACCGCCCAATCCAGACGGAAAAACCTGGAAATTTAGCACAATGGCATCCACGTCTACTTCCCTCAAAATTTCAACAAATTTGGATGCTGGGAAAGGGGTTTTGAAACTTCCCAATGGAACGTCTGAGATTCATGAGTTGTCCGCCAATCACGTGAGGAAAAACCAATATGGCACAGTAGAAGTGGAAGGCAGTCCAGGGGCGATCGCCTATCAACTCCAGTTCAATCCCCATCACTCAGGAGACAGTCCGCCCACAGAGGAGGATCTGCAAATTCCTGACCAGGAAATACCTGCGATTGAGCAAACGCTGGATATCCTGAATCTCAATGGAGAACCAAAACCTGCCTCACAGGTTCTGACTCAATTGTCTTCCTACTTTGCAAAAGATTTTCAATATTCGTTAAAGCCATCGGATGCCAGCAACTCCGCCACACCCCTATCCGCCTTTCTCTTAAAAAATCGGTCAGGCCATTGTGAATATTTTGCCAGCGCGACGACACTCTTGCTCCGTGGTGCAGGCATTCCAGCTCGCTATGCGGTGGGATACTCAGTCCATGAATTTAGCCCCTTAGAAGGCCAATATATTGTTCGCAGTCGTAATGCTCATGCTTGGGTGATGGCCTATGTCAATGGAACTTGGCGGTCTTTCGATACAACGCCCCCAGATTGGAATGCCCAAGAGGATTCAGCCGCTTCGCCATTGCAGGCTATTTTAGATTTATGGGCGTTTGTAGGGTTTAAGCTAGCGAGTGCTGGAGTGTGGGGTTTTGTGGGGCTGGCGATCGCCCCCATCACCGCATTTTTCCTCTGGAAATGGGTTCGCAAGTTTTGGATACGGCGATCGGTTGTTCCTGTAATTGTTGAACTGGAACCGATGCCTCCACTCATCAAAGAAGGACTAGATTCCGAATTTTATCTCATTGAGCAAAGCTTAGAAGAGTTGAACTTAAAGCGAATCCCTTCCGAATCTTTGCAAGCATGGATGACACGACTGAACGCAGAACTGCCAGAGCCTGAATTTGAAATACTGAACAGCATCATCAATCTGCATAACCGCTATCGGTTCGATCCCCAAGGCATAGAAGCCACAGAACGCGAAACCCTAAGGTCACTGAGTCAAGCTTGGTTGGATAGATCTCACAAAAGAGTTTTAAATTAATACATATTGCCTTGCCATCTATTGCCGCATCGCCAGGATCCTTACCTATGTTGACCCACTCCTACCCCCCTGATTTAGTCTCAGCACTAAAGCAACGGCGGCACAAGTTAGGCGATCGCCTCTCAACCCCCGTCCTCCTTTGGTCTGGGTCAGCTCCCGCACGCAATTTTCCAGCCAACCGCCATCCCTTCCGCGCCAGTAGTCACTTCTTGTACTTTGCAGGCATACCGCTTCAAGATGCAGTCATTTATCTCTATCAAGGTCAGCTCACTCTGTTTATGGATGATGCCACACCCGCCGATGCCCTCTGGCATGGCCCATCCCCCAAGCGTCGTGATATTGCCGATCGCCTGGGTGCCGCAGCACATTATCCCCTAGCTGAACTACAGAACGTCGCTCAGAGTGCAGCAACCATCCCTGTGCAAAACGTTGTGACTCGTCAACATCAGATGCAGGTACTTGGTCGTTCCCTTGGTGAAGCCAATGCGCTCGAAGGTCAGGATCTGGCCTTGGCTGAAGCCTTGGTGGAACTTAGATTGGTGCAGGATGACTGGGCGATCGCCGCTATCCAACAAGCCGCTGACATCACCGTCAAAGCGCACCTCGCGGGCATGGCCCAAACCCATCAGGCCAAAACCGAAGCTGAAGTCCGAGCCGCAATGGAACGGGTGATCATGGCAGCACAAATGGAGCCTTCCTATCAAAGCATTGTGACAACCCACGGCGAGGTTTTACACAGTCAAACCTATCATCACAGCCTTAATGCTGGCGACTTGTTGCTGGTGGATGTGGGGGCAGAACACCCCCTCGGTTGGGCCTCAGACGTGACCCGTACTTGGCCTGTTTCGGGTCAGTGGTCTGCCACACAACGGGCCATTTATGATGTGGTGTTAGCAGCCCATGATGCCTGTATTGCCGCCATCCGTCCGGGTGTAGAGTATTGCGATATTCACTTGATTGGTGCAACGGCGATCGCTGAGGGGCTAGTGGATTTAGGAATTTTGAGGGGAAACGTTGCAACCTTAGTTGAGCGAGGTGCTCATGGGCTGTTTTTCCCCCACGGCATTGGTCATCTGTTGGGGTTAGATGTCCATGACATGGAAGACCTTGGCGATTTGGCAGGTTATGCACCTGGACGCGTGCGTAGTCCTGAGTATGGTATGCAGTACTTACGACTCAACCGTTCCCTAGAACCAGGAATGGTTGTGACCATTGAGCCAGGGTTTTATCAAGTTCCTGGAATCTTAGAAGATCAAGAATGCCGAGTCGCGTTTGCAGACTGCGTCAACTGGGAACGGTTGACGGACTTTACAGATGTTCGCGGCATCCGCATTGAAGATGACGTACTTGTCACCGCAACGGGATGTCGAGTTTTAACATCTGCATTACCGACCCAAGCAGATGCCATCATTCAATGCTTAAAATCCTAGAGAGGATAGCCTCAATGAGGAAGAGCCTAGCCCCACCGCAGCACGGGTTGAACATCCCACAATATTGCCTGGACTTAAATCACGCTCAAAATCTCGTAAGGGCAGGTTTAGCCATAACGTTTTGGCTAAACCTGCCCTTACCTGTGAACCACAATCATTAGGTGATGACGGTGGGCTTGTCCATTTGGGTTAGGTTCTTAATCTGAGCAACCTCGTCGGCGATCGCAATCAAATCTCCCAAGGCCACCTGAGGATCGTGGTTGTGTTGGGTCGCATCGGCTTCATAGGATTCCACATACAGTCGCAGGGTAGCGCCCTGGGTTCCGGTACCGGAAAGTCGATAGACAATCCGCGCTCCATCGGTAAACCCAATGCGGACACCCTGTTTGGTGCTAACGCTGCCATCAATGGGGTCGGTGTAGCTAAAATCATCGCTGTAGGCCACTTCACGGCTGCCAAACGTTTTGCCCTTCAGACTAGGCATGGCGGCGCGAAGTTGAGTGATGAGGGTGTTGGCGCGATCGCTCTCTACACCTTCATAGTCATGGCGTGAGTAGTAGTTGCGACCGTAATTTTGCCAGTGCGATCGCATGATTTGCTCTACGGACTGCTGTTTGACGGCCAAAATATTGAGCCAAAACAGCACCGCCCATAGGCCATCTTTTTCGCGGATGTGGTTAGACCCTGTGCCAAAGCTTTCTTCGCCACAGAGGGTGACTTTACCCGCATCCATTAGGTTGCCAAAGAATTTCCAGCCCGTGGGGGTTTCATAGCAGTCAATTCCCAGCTTTGCCGCTACACGATCGGGGGCTTCGCTGGTGGGCATGGAGCGGGCAATGCCTGCAATGCCGTTTTTGTAGCCTGGTGCAAGGGTGGCATTAGCGGCTAATACCGCAAGGCTGTCGCTGGGGGTGACAAAAAAGCGGCTGCCGAGAATCATATTGCGATCGCCGTCTCCATCAGAGGCCGCCCCAAAGTCAAGGGGATCAATGCCAAACATGCGCTCTACAAGATCATGGGCGTAAACCAAATTAGGGTCAGGGTGTCCGCCCCCAAAATCTTCTAGGGGTTGACCGTTTTGAACCGTCCCCAAACCTGCACCTAGTCGGGTTTCAAAAATGCCGTGGGCATAGGGTCCCGTTACCGCGTGCATGGAATCCATACACATCCGAAACGAACCACTGGTCAGCAACGCGTGAATCCGGTCAAAGTCAAATAGAGACTCCATCAGCGCCTGATAATCTGTCACCGAGTCGATGACTTCAACCTTCATGGTTCCCAACTGGGTTTCACCAAGACGATCTAAGTCCACATCCAGAGCCGACAGAATGGAATAGCCATCAATGACCTGACTGCGGGCAAAAATCGCATCCGTAATTTTTTCAGGGGCAGGGCCACCATTGCTGATGTTGTACTTAATGCCAAAATCACCATTCGGGCCACCAGGGTTATGGCTGGCGGACAGCACAATGCCCCCCAAGGCACTGTATTTGCGAATCACGCAAGAAACGGCTGGGGTAGAGAGAATGCCGCTTTTGCCGACCTTAATGCAGGCGACACCATTGGCCGCTGCCATTTTGAGAATGACCTGAATGGCTTGGCGATTAAAGTAGCGTCCATCGCCGCCCAAAACCAGGGTTTGGCCTGACAGAGGGCCAATGCTATCAAAAATAGACTGGACAAAATTTTCAAGATAGTTCGGCTGCTTAAAAACAGAAACTTGTTTCCGCAGCCCAGAGGTACCAGGCTGTTGGTCTAAATATGGACGGGTCGCAACCGTTTGAATCGTCATCTACGCTGTTCTCCGATGCAACAAATGGGCAAGCTGCTCTCCTAATAGTATCGGGTTGTAAGGAACAGTTGACATCCAAGGCAAAACAGTGACGGAGCGGACTGCCAAGCGCATCAGACAATCTTGTAAACACTGAAAAACAGGTCAGTTAGCACATGGCTGGGCACATTACTGGGTACAGTAAAAATACTCACTGGCAGTAAAAAATCGGGACATTTTATTAAAAGATTTTTATCGTCAAGCGCTGGCTGACTGCTCAAAAAATACTTTTTAGCGTTTCAGGCCTAGGGATACAAACAGTGTGTCAAAAACTCCCAAAAAGAGGGAATCCTAGAAGCACGGCTTAAAAGCAGCGGTCAGGAACAGCTACTTGTTCCTAAGCAAAGGAATCTTCAGCGGTCCTTTGAACCGGTGGCTCCAGAGCACCAAATCCAATGGTTATGGGTAGATACAAAACATGCCTTACGCCTATGGTTCCTAAGGAAGGTGGAATGTTTTGCAACTTCCATTCAGTAAGGAGAACCTATTTTGATACCGAAAATTTTACAAAATGTACCTTTGTATATTCAAGATTGGCTGCTTAGAAAGATTTTCTTATATAGGCCTCAAGGGTTAGAGCGGTGGACAACGATATCAGTATCATGACAAAGCTTTTCCAAGATCTCAAACGCATCCAATCGATGCAGCTTTCTGGAAAACTTGTGCTTCAATCGCCTCAACTGACTGAACCCAGTGCAGACACTTGGCACATTTACTTTTACCTTGGTCGTATTGTTTGGGCGACTGGGGGAATACATCGGAACCGACGGTGGTTTAGAGGCATTAAGCAATTTTGCCCTACCCTAATGACTCAAGAATGGAGTCAGAAGGCAGTTGCCGCAATGACCGCTGCTGAAGAAGCTGGCTACTGGGAGATTCAAGTCATTTCTCAGGCCGTTCAAGCAGGGGTCACAACGCCCGATCAGGCCAAGGCGATCGTCGCAAACTATGTCCAAGAAGTCTTTTTTTGCGTAGTTGATCAACCCAACATTGAGTGTGAATGGAGCACCTTAAACAAACTGCCGCAGCAGTTTGTCTGGCTAGATGTGGATCAGGTGGTCAGAAATGCATCGCTTTTGTGCGGTCATTGGCGTAAAGCTGTGGCTCGACACCTCAATGACCAGCAATTTGAAGTCTCTCCCGATCTTGCGCCCATTATCAAACAATCTGTATCCCTTCAAGGCTTGGTGTCTCCAGGGGTTTTTCAAGGACTGACCAAGGTTCTGTCAGGGCAAAACACCGTTTGGGATGTTGCATTGATTATGCAAAAACCCTTTATTACGGTGGTCAGCTCTCTATTACCCTTTGTTCAGGATGGGGTGATTGGCTTAAGTGAGATTTCTGATGTAGGGTTTCCAGGGTTTAAGCAACCCGCCGTTGCAAAAGCGGTTGGATTTAAAGGCTTGATCGCCTGTATTGATGATAGCCCCGTGATTGGCAAGGAGCTAGAAGCCATTCTCAAACCTTTAGGGTATGAGGTGTTCAGCATTCTGGATCCACTGCAAAGTCTCACAACCCTGTTACAGAAAAAGCCAAAGCTTATTTTTCTAGACTTGGTTATGCCCAATACCAATGGCTATGAGCTGTGCTCTTTTCTTCGTAAAAGCCCATTGTTCAAAGAACTGCCCATCGTGATGCTGACAGGACATGATGGCGTGATTGATCGACTCCGAGCCAAGGTTGCGGGCAGCACCGATTTTCTAGGAAAACCACCTGATCACAAGAAGGTGATAGAAGTGGTTCAAAAACTTCTCGGGGATAGTTTGCCCACAAATGGCTCTTCTGAAGTGGGTTCAAGACGTATTAATCAGCCCGTTTCTTAATCTATGAGAAACGGATCTTATTTTGCTGCTGCCGTGGCTTTATGCATTTTTTAATTTAATGCCCCATCACTTCCAGGCAGGCAGCTCACAGAATGTCCATAGCACATCATTTTACCTAATTAATGTATGAAATTGAAAAAATAATTCTTGACTTCAGTTGTTCAGACCAAAGAAAGGGCAACCTAAGAATGAGAGGATCTTCACTGATGAAGCTGTACATATTAAGTCGATTAGGAAGTGGCATCAATGGCAACAATTTTACTGGTAGAAGACACGATGACTGAGGCTGCCATTATTGGCGGTACGCTCAGAAACGCAGGATTTGATATTATTCAGGCCACTAGCAGCGAAGAGGCAAAGGTCAAGCTGGCCCAACTCAAGCCTGCTTTGATTGTACTGGACGTGGTTTTGCCCGGAGAAAGTGGGTTTGAACTGTGTCGAGAGCTTAAAGAACATGCAGATACCGCCAGCATCCCCATTGTGATGTGTTCCACCAAAAATAGCGAGATGGATAAGTTTTGGGGAATGAAGCAGGGTGCTGCGGCATATTTGACCAAGCCCGTTAACACCGAAGACTTAGTCCGTACTGTTAAGCTCCTCGTGCAAGGCTAACGCGATGAGTACTCCTGCCCCACCCCAAGAAGCGTCATTACAACCAGCGCTTCAGCAGCCAGCGCTTCAGCAATTTTTGCGTCTTCAGCTCCCTGGCAATGTTCAGGCAATGGTAAAAACGCAGCAACTGACTGAAATTTTGAGTTTGAATGTAGGTCAAGTTGTACCCATTTCCGATACAAACCCCGCCATGATGGGGGTTTGTAATTGGCGGGGAGACGTTTTATGGCTATTGGATTTGGGCTGTTGGCTGGGACTGGAGCCACTCTATACTCAAAGCCTCCGCCAAGGAAAGCTGAACGTGGTTATTATCCAGCATCTAGGTAAAACCCTTGGGTTAGGAGTAGATCAAGTTGAACAAATGGTTTGGTGCGATCCCGCTGAGATCCAGACGTTGCTTGAGCCTGACCTTTCCCCCGCGTTGGCTGCATGTTTACAGGGCTATTGGTCTGTTCCAGGGGAAGCGGTGGTGCTTGTCCTGAATGGGGAGGACATTATCAATGGACAAACCAATGAACAAACATAAATGGATAAAAATAAATGGAAATAAATGGAAATAAATGGATAGACATGTGAAATGAGTTGTTCTTCAATTCTCATTTCTTTGACTGCCTTTGAAATCAAATCTTTTGCCCTGACTGCCTAGACAAATACCGACTGCTTCGTAACGCTCTGTCTAGTGACCTTTTTAACACAACCCATCTGCTTTTTTGAACTTACGCAATCGAGATAACTCCTATGGTTATGAATAAGTCTCATCTCAATGAATCTTTTGATGCCTCTGAACCCTTTCAAGCTTTGTCAAACTCAAGCGTAGATGATTCCCTTGCATTAGAAGAGGCGTTCAAGGGTGCACACAATGGTGAGGCTCCTATGGAGGGAGTCTCTGAAGTGCATAAAGAGATTGTTGCCTCCTCAGCACCAGCTCCTTCAAAATCCGCTATCCAGTATCGTGGGGGTGGGCAAGCACCTGTCATATACAAGCAGAAAGCCTCGACGGTTGAGAATATCCTGCGCCGAAATTGGTCAGGGTTGAGTTTGCGGTTTAAAGCCATTGCTGTAGCCCTGGCCTTGGGGGTAGTCCCAACCCTGATTGTTGGGAGCGCTGCCTATGTTTTGAATGCCAAGGCATTGACCCAAAGTGTGACGGAAAAACACCAAGGGAGGGCGAATGAAGCCATTGATAAACTAACCCGATTTATTTTTGAACGCTATGGCGATGTCCAGGTCTTAGCCAACCTGCCAATTTTACGGAATGCCAGCCTCAGCGCAGCCGTAAGCCTCAAGGATAAACAGAAAGTTCTGACAGAATTTGCAGAAACCTATCAGGTGTACGACAGCATTGCGATATATGGATTGGATGGCAAGTTGATTGTGAATGGGGGCAAAGAAGGCGCACCCGCTAATAATGCGGATCGAGAATATTTCCAGATGGCGATCAAGACTGGAAAACCTTTCGTGAGTCAGCCCATTATCTCAAAAACCACGAAAGTTGCCAGTGTTTTCTTTGCCGCACCCATTAAGGATTCAGTGACTGGGAAAACCATTGCTGTGGTGAGAACCCGTATGCCCGTCAAAGACTTAGAAAAAGTGCTTGAAAGCTTTGGTAACTTAAAGACTCAAACGAAATACCACTTCTTTGACAGTTCTGGCACCATTTTTATGGCGACGGAAAAAGAACAGGTGGGTCATGCTGCCAACGCAGATTTTCCTGATGGTTTGGCTACATTACGGTCTAGCGGCAAAGCTGGTAATTGGATTGGTCATGACCTCAACCAAAAGACGGTGGAAACCCTGAATGCTTTTGCACCCACCGAAGCGTTCCAGGGGATGCCAAATCTCAATTGGGGAATTGCCTACACCATTGAGTCTAACGATGCATTCCGAGCGGTGGATGAACTGCGAAATGCGCTTTTTTTAGGTACTGCTGGGATGGCAATTTTGGTTGCTGTGATTGGTGCATACTTAGCCAATCGCGCCATCCGACCACTTGAAGAAGCGGCCCAAGCGGTTGAAAAGATTGGGGAAGGGGATCTGACTACCCGACTGGATGTGAAGGGGGAAGATGAACTGGCGGTCTTGGGTGCAAACATCAACAAGATGGCGACAGAGCTAGAAACACTGATTGAGCAGCAAAAGGCCGAAACTGGACGGATTGAAGTGGCACGGCAAGAAGCGCGGATGGATGCGGATGCCAGCGCCCTAGAACAGCGAGAGGCGAAAGAATTTATCCAAAGACGCGCCCTAGAGCTGCTGATTGAGGTAGACCCCGTTAGCCGAGGTGACTTGACAGTACGGGCAAACGTCACCCCCGATGAAATTGGGACGGTCGCCGACTCTTACAACGCCATTATCCGAAGTCTGCGGCAAATTGTGCAAAAGGTGCAGGGCGCTGCGGCCTCTGTGACCGATACGGCTCAAGGGAATGCCACAGCAGTACAAAAGGTGGCATCTGAAGCGACAGACCAGTCCTTAGCAATCACCAATGCACTGATGCAACTTCAGGTTGTGACCCAGTCTAGCGAAGGGGTTGCCGAGTTTGCGCGGCAGGCAGAACAACAGGTGCGCTTGGCTAACACAGCGGTACAAGATGGAGACCACGCCATGAACCGTACCGTCGCAGGGATTTCGACCATTCGTGAAACGGTGTCGCAAACCTCTAAAAAAGTGAAGCGCCTGGGTGAAGCCTCCCAGAAAATTTCTAAAGTGGTGAACCTGATTAGTGGATTTGCCGCCCAAACCAACCTCTTGGCTCTTAACGCTGCTATTGAAGCAGCACGAGCAGGGGAAGAAGGCCGAGGCTTTAGTGTAGTGGCAGAAGAAGTGCGGGCTTTGGCGCAGCAGTCTGCCGCAGCAACCGCCGAAATTGAATCTTTGGTGGAAGAAATTCAAACCCAAACCAATGAGGTGGTCACAGCGATGGAAGCTGGGACAGAGCAGGTGGTGACAGGGACGCAACTGGTGGAAGAATCTCGGCAAAAGCTGGCGCAGATTTCTACGGTTAGTACCGAAGTCAATAAGCTTATTCAAAGCATTGCAGATGCTGCCGCCAAGCAAACGCAAGCGTCTGAAACAGTGAGTCAGACGATGGAAGGTGTAGCCGTGATTGCGGCAGATACCTCCAAGCAATCTGAAGAAATGGCGGATTCCTTTGGTCGCCTGTTGGAAGTGGCCCAAGGTCTCCAGGTCAGTGTGGCCCAGTTTAAGGTTAGCTAACTCCGGGTGAGGTTTTTCCCATGTCGATGACTGAGCCTTCAATTCGCGATCAGGCCTATCAATTCTTCCAGCAAGAAGCGCTAGACCTATTGCAGAGTTTAGAGGATGGGCTACTCAATCTGCGCACGCAGTACGATATCCCCCATATCCACGAATTAATGCGTGCAGCCCACTCTATCAAGGGTGGGGCCAGCAGTGTCCAACTCCCAGGCATCGCCAGGATTGCCCATAAGCTGGAGGATGTTTTTCGTGCCCTCTATCGCCGGACTGAACCCCTCGATAAAGATCTCGACGAAGCGCTTTTGCAAGCCTATGACTGTTTGCGAATCCCGCTTTTAGATCAGCTCCAAACGGGTCAATACGATGAAGTTGCGGCCTGGGAAAAAGCCGAACCCATTTTTGACCTCATTGAAGCGGTGTTTCAGCTTGAGGTGGGGGCTGATGTGGAGCTGCCCACGGCGGCGGAGCTAGGGGTAGACATCATTTATGAGGTCTTTTCGGGAGATGTCCAACGCGGCATTGACCGGATTACGGCAATTCTTGAGCATCCTGAAACAGAACCCCTGGCAGGTGAGATCCGCGCTACGGCTGAGGTATTTGTGGGCATTGGCGATCTGCTGTGCCTCGAAGGCTTTAGTGCGATCGCCCAAACTACCATTTACGCGTTAAATGCCCACCCTGACCAAGCCCTGACCATTGGGCGCTTAGCGGTGGAATCACTTCAGGCAGCGCAGGTTGCGGTGATGGAAGGCGATCGCACCCAAGGCGGCGCTCCTAGCCCCGCGCTCCTAGCCCTTACCGAAGCGTTCCCTGTAGTAGAAGAAAGTGCCATACCCACCGATGCCAAACTCCAATCTTCACAACCAGGCGAAGATGCTTTTAGCTGGTTTGAGCTAGAAAATCTAGACAATAGCTACAACACCGTTTCTGACCCAGCGCTGGCATTCCAGTCAGGCCCTCAAGCGCTGGAAGTCCCCTATGGTGAATTGCCCAGTACTGACCTTGAAGTAACATCTGCCGACGACACGACTGCGCAGACAGTCAGTGCAGGTCAAAGTGCCTTAGAAGATCTCTTTGGAGCGTTCTCCTTCGACGAAATAGAGACAGAAGCGAATCCAGCCGAAGAAATTACAATTAACAATTCTGCCTTAGAAGACGTTTTTGGACAGTTCGCCTTCGATGAAGAAACAGAAGCGAGCGTAATCGAGGAAAGTGTCGATAACAACACTGCCTTAGAAAATATTTTCGGTCTTGAGGCGATGGATTTCACCTTGGCCCAGGACTGGGAAATCTTTCCCGCTGCTGATGTCAGTCCAGAACATGAGATTGACCTTACCCCAGATATCCTTCTGGTGCAGACCCCTGAGCAACCTCAGAATAGTGTTAAATCCCTAAACTCTCAGGTATTTTCAGACATACCCACCAAAGCAGAACAGAAACCTGCCGCTCAGTCTGCTGCCTATATGACCGACTCAATTCGGGTCGATGCCGTGCGGCTAGAGCGCCTCAATAACCTTGTAGGAGAACTCGTTACCCAAGAGAACGGTGTTGCCCTTCAAAGCCAGCAGCTTCAAGAAACCCTTAAGCGACTCCAGCAGAAATTCATCCACTTTGAAGATCTGAGTAAAAATCTCCAAACATGGATGGATCAAAGTCTCCATGTAGACATGAAAGGACAGCCTTCAAATCTAAATCGTCCCTCCATTCCAGCCACTGAAACTCCAGCCACTGAAGCTCTATCCACTGAAACCTCAGCAATTCAAACTTCGGAACTCGACGCCCTCCAAGACTTTGACTCCTTACAGATGGACTCCTACGGTCGTCTGTACACCATGCTTCAAGAAGCCCTCGAAGAAATTGCCCAAATGGGTGAAAGTATTGGGGACATCACGCTGCTCAGCCAGCAGTCTCAACAAATCCAGCGCAAAAAACAGCAAACCCTCAAGCAAGTCAGAAATGACTTGATGTGGGCCAGAATGATTCCCATGGGAGACATTCTGAATCGCTTTCCGCGCATGGTGCGAGATTTGGCAACCCAGCATAAAAAGCAGGTTACGTTTAAGCAGTATGGGGCTACAACCCTCGTGGATAAGGCCATCCTAGAAAAGCTCTACGATCCTCTCGTTCACCTGATTCGCAATGCCTTTGACCACGGCACCGAATCTGCTGAGGATCGCCTGACCCAAAACAAGCCCGCTGAGGCCACCATCGAAGTTCGGGCTTACCATCGAGGCAACCAAACCCTGATTGAAGTCCGTGATGATGGACGGGGGATTGACCCTGAAAAAATTCGCTCTGCGGCGATCGCCCAGGGTCTATTCACCCCCGAAGACGCAGCCCCCCTCTCCAAAGAACGGCTCTACAAATGTCTGTTTGAACCCAGTTTTTCCACCTCTGCCGAAGTGAGCGATCTCTCTGGGCGAGGCATGGGCATGTCTGCGGTGCAAACTCAAGTGCAGACCCTGAAGGGCAATATTGCGATCGTCTCAGAAATGGGCAAAGGGACATCCTTCACCATTAGCCTACCGCTCACTCTTACCATCGCCAAACTGTTAGTGTTTAGCATCAATGACCACTACATGGCCATTCCAGTCGATACCCTGATTTCCATTGTGGCAGCGGTAGAGAATGACATTGAAACCATTGATGGGCAACAATATTATCTTCATAAAGATCGGCAAGTTCCGCTCTATTTCCCTGACGCCTTTGCCCATCATTACCCCATGCCCAGAGGGTTGGCAGAAAAACCAAAGGTCATGACCTTGCCCCAAGAAGGCAAAGTGCCTCTGCTTCTCATCGCCAGTGGAAATGACATCATTGCCCTAGAAGTGGATGAAGTCCTAGATGAGCAAGAGCTGGTCATTAAACCCTTTGGTCAAGTGGGCGCTCCCCCCAAATACCTATTTGGCTGCGCCATTTTAGGGGATGGGTCGCTGGTGCCAGTCATTGATGGTTCTGTACTGGTGTCCAGTTGGCAATCGCCACTGGTAAGTGCTCCTGTTCAATCACCGAAGGTAGCGGTCCAGCAAAATACCCAAACCATCCTAGTGGTGGATGACTCCCTCACCACCCGCCAGAACGTGACCTTGACGCTGCAAAAATTTGGCTACCAAGTCATCCAGGCAGGAGACGGAAAAGAAGCCTTGGAAAAATTACGGCAAGAACCCAGCATCAAAGCCGTATTCTCTGACGTCGAAATGCCAACCATGAATGGCTTCGAGTTCTTGAGCGCCTGTCGTAAATCTCACTCAGCCTC
>JANLSD010000083.1:0-46812 GCA_031362245.1 Acaryochloridaceae cyanobacterium OTE_25_metabat_464
GCGGACGTTCCCTACGATCTCAAAGATGCCTTTATTCAGTCAGGGTTAGCCCATGCTTTGGCAGCATCGGGGTTTCAGGTGTCGCTGATTTTAGCGGTGGTGCTGGGGTTAGGGCGATCTCTCCCCACCTCCGGCCAAGTCTTGCTCGGCGGCTCGGCGCTCTTACTTTACGGACTCTTAAGCGGCACAGAACCTTCGATTGTTCGGGCGATTTTGATGGGACTTGCCAGTTTACTAGCGCTTTGGCTTCAGCGGAACGTTCGACCTGTCCCGACGTTGCTGATCATTGCAACCCTGATGTTGATGGCCAAACCACTCTGGATCTGGGACTTAGGCTTTCAGCTCAGCGTTTTAGCAACGTTAGGCTTAATTGTGACCGCATCACCCTTAGCGACGGCCTTAGACTGGCTACCGCCCACCCTGGCCTCCATGATTTCAGTGCCCTTAGCCGCAACCCTTTGGACGCTCCCCCTTCAACTGTATGTATTTGGAGGACTTCCGCTCTATGGCTTACTTGCCAATGTCATCACGGCTCTGCTGCTGTCTGTGCTGACCATTGGCGGCTTTGTGAGTAGTTTGGCGGCGCTAATTTGGCCCTTATGCGGCAGTGGCTTGGCTTGGTTCCTATTCTGGCCCGCTCAGCTTCTGATGTTCATTGTCCAAGGGATTAGCCAACTTCCAGGGAACGCACTGGCCCTCGGCAACATTTCTGTGCTCCAACTTTTGGCGCTTTACGGATGCATTGTGGCGGTTTGGCTGGTGCCTCAATGTCAAAAGAACTGGAAAGTCTTCACAGCCGTTGGACTGCTGCTGATCGTGATTCCGGTATGGCAAACTCAATCTCAGCGATTTGCGGTGACGGTATTTGACCAAACTCGTACACCGATGATGGTGATCCAACATCCCCAGGGGACGGTGGTGCTGAATAGCGGCGATCGCCTCAACGCAACTCAATCCCTGGTGCCGTTTTTGCAACAGGAAGGCATCAACCGCATTGATTGGGCGATCGATACGGAGACAACACCCACGGCTCAATCGGGCTGGATGGCGCTTCTCAAAAGAATGCCCATTCAGGCACTGTCGCGGTGCATCCCCCAAGCAACGGAGGTGGCACCGCAAAAACTCCAACCCAAACAACAGCTTGAGGTAAATCCCCAAGAGCATCTCACCCTAGGTCCCATTGAGATGGTGCTTTGGCGCGCTCAACCGACGACGCTGGAACTCCAGATTGGCCCTCAGCGATGGTTATTGGTAGATGGCAGCACTGAAGCTGATTTTACAGCTTGGCTCACAACGGTTCAAATTTCGCCCATACAGGTACTTTGGTGGAGAGGACAACCGATTTCAGCCCAGTTGGTTGAGCAACTCCATCCCGAGACGCTGATTTTGTCGGGGAAGCGGATGAACGAAATGGCGATCACCCCCTTAGAACAAGTTGTGCTCCGGGTTTTCTGGACAGAGCGAGATGGCACCATTCAATGGACATCGCAACAGCGCTTTAGCGGCACGATCAACCCTGGGGAAAACAATATTTCTCCGTTGGGTTAGCGCTGTACACAGTAGGCCCATAACCTGCGATCGTTTGTTACCAATGCAATCTAGACTGGCTGTTGGAGATCCCCCCTACCCCCCCGTTAAAAGGGGGGAATCAACTCTTAGTCCCCCTTTTTAAGGGGGATTTAGGGGGATCGAGTGCAAGGTTTAATGATTTCCCCAACAACCTACTCAACAGGCTGCTGAAAACGGGACAACAATGGAACGTCTACAGTGACGGCTTCGGTACCGCCCACTGTAACGGTTAAGCCAGCGCCGCCTGCTTTGGTTTTAAGATAGCCCAGCCCCAAAAACCCCTCGGTGGTTTCTACAATGCTGGTTAAAACCCCGACCTTTTGTTCTCCCACAGAAAGTATGGCTCCAGGTTGCGCTGACTGAGACAGTTTAAGTCCCCAGAGCTGCTGTTTAACACCGTTGTAGGTATTGAGCCGTGCAATGGTTTCTTGCCCAATGTAGCAGCCCTTATTAAAGGACACCGTATGCCAAAGTCCTGCCTCTAAAGGGTTGTAGTCCTCGGTTAATTCTGTCCCTGGCATCGGACGCCCCTGGAGGATGCGCAACTGTTCCCAAGCTTGTTCACCCAGGGGCATCGCATTGGCAGCGGTGAGGGTTTTCCAGAGCGTTAGGCCATCGGCTCGATCCGCGATGAGGGTGTAGCCTTCTGGCGTTAATCCACTGCCTGCTGCAATCTGCACTGAAATATCAGATATTTCAGTGGTGAGGTGACTATCTAAACCTTGAGGGAGATCGGTTACACCGATTTGCTGGAGGATTGCTGCGCTATCTGGGCCAAGCAAGCTAAAGCAAACGGTGGTATCGCTGAGGTCTGTGAGTTCGACTTTATCGCCAAAGAAAATATAGCGATCGAGCCACTGCATCAATGGTTTTTGCTGAGTAGGCGAGGTGAGGAGCAATATCTCTGCCTCGGTGACGTAGGCACTCACAAGGTCGATAGTGCGGGCGGTGGAGGTGAGAATGACGGTTTCGCAACCTTGTCCGGGCTGGAGTCGTTTGAGGTCGTTGGTGCTTTGGTTATGCAAAAACGAGAGGCGATCGCCCCCACTCAACCTCAACCGCCCCCAATGGCTGCGATCGCAAAGGGCAACGGCTTGATGGGCGGCGGCGATCGCCTGGGCATCGTTACCAAAGGTGACGGGGCGATCGGACGCAATTTGAGCGCCTTGGGAACGCTGATAGTCTTGCAATGCCTGCATAGGGTAATGGATTTAATCCCAGTGTGGAGCGGTGACAACTTACATAAGCTAGTCATCATTCTAGGAGAAAATCAAGGCGCGATATCTGTTCTGTGGGAAAGGTTTTTGAGCATTAGGGCCATCAGCATGATGTCTTGGTATTGACCGTCGATTTTGAGAACCCTGTAATAGCATATGAGTCTGAGCTTGCTAAACTATTTAGCAAGCATTGCCACCGCAAAACCAATGACAGCCATCACGCTTAACCTTTCCCCAGAACTCGACCAAGAACTTCGCACTGAAGCTGCTAGGCAAGGACTTGAGCCTGATCGCTATATCATCTATATCCTCCAGGAACGGCTTCAGCCCAAATCTGACCTAAAATCTACAGAATCTGACCTACTCCAACAAATCAATATTGGTTTTTCAGCGGAAAACTGGACTCAGTACCATGCGCTGATTGCAAAACGTCAAGCCGAAACCCTTACTTCCGAAGAACACGAACACCTCATTCAAATGAGCGATCACCTTGAAAACCTCAATGTTCTCCGTATTCAGGCACTCATCCAACTGGCTAACCTACGCAATCAGCCCTTAAGCGACCTTATGCAAACCCTTGGAATCGGCCCTAATCCTGAAATAGCGGATTATGCCTGAATTTCGCCTTACACAGCAACAACGAAACCTCATCAAGCAACGTGCAACCAACTGCTGTGAGTATTGTAAAAGTCAAGCCAAATTCTCTCCAGACTCCTTTTCAATTGAGCACATCATTCCTCGCTCAAAAGGCGGCACCAACGATTTAGATAATCTTGCCGTGGCTTGTCAAGGTTGTAACAACTTCAAATACAGTCATACTCAGGCAATTGACCCCATCACAGGCGAGTTAGCCCAACTTTATCATCCTCGACAACAGGACTGGCAAGATCACTTCACTTGGTCTCGTGATTTGACTCGAATGTTGGGGTTAACACCCATCGGACGTGCCACAATTGAGCGCCTAAGACTCAACCGTGAAGGGGTTGTTAATCTTCGGCAAGCTCTAGCTTCGATTGATCAACATCCGCCTTGAAGCTGCCTGGTGGGGGCGATCGCTCTCCAGATGCGGCTTGGGTAGAACTATCGCGTCGGCATATCGTAGAAGCGCAAGGCCTTGCGCCTCTACATTATTGTTGATTACTTAATCAACACCTCTCCGTTGATCATGCGTTGGGCTGCATCCAGCAGCACTTCTTCGAGGTAGGGCTTTGTAAAATAGCCCTTAGCCCCTAAGTCAACCGCCATTTTCTTATGCTTGGATGCACCACGAGACGTCAGCATTGCGATCGGCAAATCCTGAAGGTCCTCATCCTGCTGTAGGCGAGAAAGCAGCTCCAGTCCATCCATTCGCGGCATTTCCACATCGCAGAAAATCAAATCGCAGGGCAGACCCGAGCGCAGTTTCTCCCAGGCTTCTAGACCATCTCTGGCCTGCTCCACCCGATAACCTGCCTTGCTAAAGGTCATGGACAGCAGTTCGCGCACCGTAATGGAGTCATCCACAATCAGTACCATCGGGTCAGTTTGGACTTCGCTGACGGGGGCCTCAGCCAGACCTTGCCAGAAATGATGACTCCGCTCAACGCGATCAAGCGACAGATCCACCAGCTCTAACACATCGGCAATGACCATCACGCGACCATCCCCTTGCACTGTTACCCCAGAGATACCAAGGGGTTTGGGAACTGGGCCAGTCAACTGCTTAATCACAATTTCCTGTTCGCCCATGACTTCATCCACCTGAAGCCCCACAAAGTCATCGCCACTTCGCAGAATCACAACAGACACTGTTCCCGTGATGTCTGGAGTTTGGTACCGCCCACTTCGCTTCATGGAACGGTTATAGGGCAGCATCTGCACCAAGGTCTTACAGGGCAGTTGGAGATCGCGCCAGGTAATAAAGGACTGATCCTCATCGCCATGAATAAACTGATCCGGCGCTACATCGATCACATCCTCAATCCCGTCAATGGGGAATGCAATATTGTAATTTTGATGGGAGCAACAGAGCGCTTTCGTAATGCTGAGAGTCAGCGGTAGGCGAATGGTAAAGGTTGTCCCCTTATTGGGCGTGGAGTCCGTATTAATGACCCCACGCAGATCGCTAATGGAACTGCGCACCACATCCATTCCCACCCCTCGACCCGCCAACTGATCCGCTTGTTCATTGGTCGAAAATCCAGATTGAAAGAGGAATGCATAGGCTTCTTGTTTAGAAAGTCCAGCGGCCACTTCCGCTGTCACCAATCCTTTTTCAATGGCTTTGGCTTTGATCCGCTCTACATCAATTCCGCCACCATCATCTGCGATTGAAATGATGGTCTGGTTCCCCTGATAAAAGACCCGAATCTTGATCACCCCTTCTGGGTTTTTTCCAAGACTTTGGCGAATATCAGGTGCTTCAATGCCGTGGTAGATCGCATTATTGACCAAATGGGTCAGGGGATCATAGATCCGCTCAAGAATCCCTTTATCAATCAGGGTATCGCGGCCCTCTAGCTCTAGTCGTGCTTGCTTGCCACAGGTCAGAGAAATATCCCGAATGGCGCGGGGTAAGCGCTCTGCCATCTGAGAAAAGGGAATCATCCGTGAGGTTGTCAGCCCTTCTTGCACCTGAGTGGTGACTTGGCGGAAGGTACGGGTCACTTGTTCGTTGGAGTCAACCACAAACTCAATATCTGACGCGGCTTCCCGTACCCGCACAATCCGTTCAATAATTTCCTGGGACAGACTGTGGAAACCGGTGAAGTTATCCATTTCTAGGGCATCAAAGCTAAAGCCCGATGCGTGAACCGCTCGTTCTGCATCTTCTCGACGAAAGACGCCGCTTCCGAGGTTGGCTGTAGATTCTCTCGAACGTTGCTTGGCCGCTAACAAGGAACTTTCCAAGAGCGTTCGTTCGTAGAGTTCCTGCATTTGCAGCCCTAATTCGCCCAGTTGCTGCACCTGAAACGAGAGGTTATCGAGGAATTGACGGAGACGATCCTGATTATCCTCCAGGGTATTGCGGTTAATAACCAGTTCCCCAATCAAATTACCGAGGTTATCGAGCTGCTTTACCCCAACCTTCATGGTTTGGGCAGAGCCAGGTTTGCGGCTAGAGCGCGTTGCAGGGGTGGATCGTCCTTCAGAGAGGGTACTGGAGGCAACGGTACTCCGCTGCGCATCGTCCAAGAGGCGTTCAAGATCGCTAAATTCCATATCGGGCGATGTCGCCGCAATGGGTTGTTCTAGAACAATCGCCGGTTCCTCTGCCAGTAGGGCTTCTAGCCTTGCAAAGTCAACGGGTATTGCTTCAGCCTGGGCAAAAACTTCAACCTTAGATGAGGGTTCTGGTTCGTTGAGCAGGTCATCGAGGAAAGATGCAACGGAGTCCGCAGCCGTTGTGGGCTGGGCGGATTCATTAAATACGCTAAACCAGTCCGTAGCTTCTAAAACAGGTGCCTTTGGAATAAGGCTTAGTAAGCTCTGGGATGGCTTAACTTTAGAAGCTTGTCCTTCAAGCACAGCATTACGTGCTTCCTTTAATTCTGGAATGGTGATGGTTGCTAAGGCCCCTAAGGCATTTTGGGATTCGGCGATCGCATCGCTCACGGTCATCACCAAATTTTGCCAAGTTGCGAACCCAGCCTGAGCACCAATCTGACTCAAACTTGCACAGACTTCTTGCAAACCTTGTCGAACAGGTGTCGCGTCATTGGACTGAAAAAGCTGAAGCATTAGACGGAGCTGCGCCATCACCTCAAACTCAAACGCGACCTTCGCCTGTTCTTGAGACATTGACGGAGCAGTCGCAACACTAGCCTCCATCTCTTCAGATTCAAACTCAGCCCCTGTAAGGTGGGCTAAATGGGCCTGAAGTTCAGCAAATACGGGTTCCACAGATTGAATCGTCTGCTGAGAAAGCTCCTCAGACAGTGACAGCGAATTTTGAAGTTCTTCCGTTAGAACATTCAATCCATCAAAAATCTTTAAGAAAAGCGCCTCGATCGTCGCATCCACCCGAATCGGATGCTCTCTGAGGATTTTGAAATAATCTTCTAGGCGGTGGGAAATATGCTGCATACTGTGGATTCCCAGCATTGCCGCCCCACCCTTCACCGAGTGCGCTGCCCGAAACACTTCGCTCATCAGCTCCGTGTCATCCACTACAGCCTGAAGATTTAGCAACCCATGTTCTATGGTTTCTAAATGCTCTTTTGCTTCTTCAATAAAGTAGCCAAGTATTCGCTGTTGTTCAGGTTGCATGGGCACCCTCTCCTAAGATCTCCGTTAAATAGGCCAATGCTTGCATCATGGATCCGCTCAATTTCTTAGTGTTGAATCGCTGTGTTGAATCGCTTAGCTAAACTCTGTTCCATCAACTTTGAAGCGCTCCACAGAAGATTGTAGATCTCGTGCAACGCCCACTAGATTGCGCAGCGAATCGGACACGCGCTGAGCCTCTTGGGAGGTTTCCTGAGCCGTCAACTCAACAGACTGCATAACTTGTCCCACATAACGAGAGGTTTCAGTTTGCTCAGAAGTGGCCTTGGTAATGGAACCCACCAACTGCTTAATCTGCTCAGAGACTTGAATAATGTCTTCGAGAGAGTGTTTCGCCTGTTCGGCCCGTTGAGTTCCTTCAATAACCTGTTGGGTACCTTCTTCCATCGCCGCCATCACAGAACTGGTTTCTCCCTGAATTTGAAGCACAATTTGCTCAATTTCCTTAGAAGACTTGGCGGCTCGGTCTGCCAACTGACGCACCTCATCGGCCACCACCGCAAACCCCCGTCCTGATTCACCCGCTCGTGCCGCCTCAATACTGGCGTTTAAGGCCAGCAAGTTGGTTCGAGAGGCAATCTGCGAAATTAAGCCCACAATCTTTGAAATTTCTTGGGAAGATTCGGCTAACCGTTTTACCTTCCGAGTCGTTTCGGCTACCGTTTCTCGAATCTGCATAATACCTGCCACGGTACTTTCTACAGCTTCCCCACCCCGAAGCGCCGCATCAGAAGCCTGACGGGCCACTTTATCTGCTGCACGCGCACTGTCCGCCACCTCTTGAATCGAAGTGGTCATCATTTGAACTGAATTGAGGGTGGCAGCCAGTTCTTCCGCCTGTCGAAGCGCATCCGATGATAGCTCTCTCGCAAACTCTTCGTTCTCGGCTGCGCCCTTGTTCACCTCCCCAGCCGCGACCTTCACCTGTTTAACAATCTTTTGGAGGTTGTAAATAGTGAGGTTAAAGGAATCCGCAACGGCTCCCAAAATATCGGCGGTCACTTCTGCCTGAACGGTCAGATCTCCCCGTGCTGCACCTTCCACGTCATCCAGAAGACGAATCACCTGACGCTGGAGATCTTCCTTCGCCTTCTCTTGATCGTCGGCTTTTCGTTGAGAGTCTTTTGTGCTCGACTCAATGAAATGAGTCATTTTGTTGAAGCTCTTGGCCAACTGACCAAATTCATCATTGGAAAACTCGATCGCCTTAACGCCCCAGTCCCCTTGAGCAACTGCCGATAGCTTAGCCTGTAAATCACTGGTAGATGCCTTGAGCTGACGGGTGACGGTATGGCTTAGCGCCAGCGTTGTAAAACCACCCAATGCACCTGCGGCTAAAGCGCCTAGCCCTGCCTTCACCATAGGGCTGCCCGGCAAGCTGCTGAACACTAAGGCTGCGACACCTGCCACGATCCCCGTTGATGCCGCCATAATCACTGGCTTCTTATTGAGGGGTGTATTTTCAAAAGGTGCCAGAATGGGCAACTTTCGTGATGCTACGTTTAAGGCTGCTGCATTGTCAGAATCTGTTTGAGCGAGAGCATCGCTAGACAAATTCATTGAGGGCACGTTCTTTTCGGGCAAATTTCCTGAGAACTGAGGCTGCAAGTCCTGCAAAACACCCATTCTCGAGTCTTCGCCCTCCCATTCTTCAGACATCATTTCGCTATTGCTTGGAAGCGGCGCATCAATGTGTGATTTAAGATGAAACGCAGTGTCATCTATAGACCCAGACATATCTAGATGATCTAGATTATTGTCAGGTGAACCCATTTCATCATTATCGATATGATCTAAAAAGGCGCTGAAGTCTTCTCCATAATCTTGGGGAGAAGGTTGTCGCAGATCTTGAGATTGAGCAGAAGCGACAACTTTTAATTCATCTTCGCTAGCATTGACTATGTGAGGTGCAGTACCTGTATTGATATGCTCCCCAGAAAATTGATCGTCTGACATCGAACCCTCTGGTTTTTGTGAACCTTTTTTACCCATCAAAAGCGTAATCTCTTCATCATCATCGAATAACTCAGAATCGGGATCTAAGTCGGTATGCCCCGAGTCACTATTCTCAAAATTTTGTTCTTGAAATAATAGGCTTCGCCAGCCTGTATGAGGTTCAGCATCTAAGGATGCATCGGTCTTATTATGCATTGCTAAGTTAGCATTAACGGCTGGAGCCTTGGTACGTTCTTTAGAGGGTGCGAGTCCAATTTGAATTTGAGTCACATCCCCTTCCGGCACAGAATACGATGACGTGTTTGGCCAATATTCAGCGGGACCAGTCATATCTTCAATCGACTGATCACCTAAGATTTGGGCAACATCTGACAGGCTACTTTGGGCACAGCTCAGCAGTTCGGGATCGTTAGTAACCTGGAGAACATTTTGGTAATGGCGCTGTGCCACATCATATTGCTTCAAGCAGCTATAAATGTGGCCACAGAGTAACTGTAGATTTGGGTCATCAGGGTACTCAGACACCAATGTCTTTGTAAAGGAGGCAGCGTCTTCATAGTGCCCTTGCATATAAGCACTCACTGCTTGTTGATATTGCTGTGCATATTGAGTACTGAATGCCATTGAAATGCTCCTGACGGTTGTTCTACGGGAATCTAGACTTCACAACACCCTGACGACAAGGAAACCCACACTGCTTTCTCTATGTGATGTTAGAAGATACGATAGCGGAAATAGAAATAGAATGAATTATTTGGGCTTCTACATGACTCTAAATGATAGAAAGGATTGTTACGCAGCCCATCGTGCAGACCTAAGAATTGAGGCTGGATCTAAAAGCCTCAAAGGTTTTTCTGATATCCCTTGCCATTCTCCCTTAAGAAAGGGAGTCATGCTATCGGTGCTGTGACTAGAAGATGGGGTAAGCGCATCTAGACTAAGCCACTCCATACCCCTCACCCGTTCACCGGCAAGACCCACCATAATGTCTTGAGATTCGATCACAATGATTGGAATTTCGGTTCGCTCGGTATTGAGCAGTCTAGTTCCACCGAGAAATTGACCGACGTCTGAAATCCAAATGACCTGACCGCGAAAATTGAAGACTCCCATCAGCAAGGGAGAAACGTTAGGCACTGGGGTAACTTGCTCAGGGGCAACGGACAAAACTTCTCGTATGCCCATTGCGGCAAGGGCAAATTCTTCTCCAGACTCGACAAAAAAGCGTAAGTACAAGTCTCCTTCGGGATTTTGTGGCGATGGAAAGCTAGATAAGATCTCTGAATCGGCATCATAGCTGGATACGCCAGCACTAGAGAACTGAGGATCAGGCAAGTCAGGCCCTTCGAACATAACAACTAACCTTTGAGTAGTTTTTGAATAGTAGACAAAAGCTCTTTAGGCTGAAACGGTTTGGCGAGGTACTCGTCTGCACCCTGCTTCATCCCCCAGTAGCGATCAAATTCTTCTGTTTTTGAGGAGCATAAGATCACAGGTAGATTCTGCATGGTGGGGTCTGTCTTAATTTTGCGGCAAACTTCATATCCATTCATGCGAGGCATAATGATATCTAGCACGACAATATCTGGATGAACCTGCTGGATTTGCTCCCAGGCTTCTACTCCATCTGTTGCGACTAAAACCGTTAGCCCAAATTTTTCTAGTACGCTGCTCATCAGTTGACGCTGAGTCATACTATCATCAACAATCAACACCTTGACCATTCGCTAGTACCTAGTTGCTGTGCTCTTTAAGGGTGCAGTAAATGTTTCTGTTCGGTAAAACCGTTGAAACAAAGCGACTTCAATCAGATCTCAAGATTTACGATTTATCTGTATGGTCTTGAGTCTATAGACTGCTTCCCAAACAAATCAATGGCATTCGTAAAACTTGATTCAAGTTAAAGGTTTGCCTATTGCCAGACTGTAAAATCAACGGAAAAATCAGTTAATTACGATACAGACGTGCGCTAGGGCAAATATGCTTGCTCACTTAGGGTACCCGCTTGTTAGAGTCAAATTACCCTGTGAAGGCTTAAGAGTACAAATAAGTTTCCTGAGACTGTGCAGTTGGCTTGACCTTGGCTCAAAAACAATGCTGCATAAGAATTCTAGCCCCAAAATCAAGTTTTTTAGTGTCGCTCTCAACTCGGCTGCCATTTCAAGATAAGATAGGGCTTGAAATTGTTATGGGGCTTCGACGTAACTTCCTATGGATATCCTGACACTTGGCTGGGTTTCTCTCCTCACGTTATTTACATTTTCGATCGCAATGGTGGTTTGGGGCCGTCACGGCATGTAGGGAACCCCCCTTCTTTATGGATCAACCTTTCTTAGCACAGTTCTTAGCTCAGTAAAACAGAGAGTGGAATTTTCACCAGTCAGCATACTCTCGGCTACGGTACTCGGGATGCTCGTTCTTGTAACGGGGGGCATCGCGTACCTCACGTTGGCCGAGTGGCGGGATCGTCGTCGATTGGAACGAGAAAAACGCGAGACGCGCCGTCGGTAATTTATGGTTTCTATCCAGGACACGTTAAAAACACGCCTCCAAGCGGCACTTTCTGCTGCCTTTGGGGAAGGCTATGGGGTAATAGATCCGGTGCTTGGGGTGACGACGAACCCCAAGTTTGGAGATTATCAGGCCAATGTGGCCCTACCTTTGGCAAAGCAGGTGAGCTTGCCCCCCCGTGAAGTGGCGGCTCAGATTGTGGCACAGCTCCGGGTGGATGATCTGTGCGAGGCTGCGGAGATTGCGGGGCCTGGGTTTATTAATCTCACCCTAAAGCCTATTTTTTTGGAAGGACAACTAAAGGCGATCTCCGCCGACCCACGCCTCGGCATTCCCATCGTAGCCCAGCCGCAACGAGTGGTGGTGGATTACCCTAGCCCCAATATTGCCAAGGAAATGCATGTAGGGCATTTACGCCCAGCGGTGTTGGGCGAATGTTTTGCGCGGGTGCTGGAGTTTCTAGGCCATAACGTTCTGCGCGTGAGTCATTTGGGGGACTGGGGCACCCCCTTTGGGATGTTGATTGCCCATTTACGGTCTACCTATCCCACGGCTTTAGATGCAGGCAGCGCCATCAGTCTTGGAGATTTATCGACATTTTACCGCGAAGCGAAACAGCGCTTTGATGGGGATGAAGCATTTCAGGATGCGGCCCGACAGGCCGTCGTGCAGCTCCAGGCTGGGGATGCTGAAACCCTGAAGGCGTGGCAGATTGTGTGCGATTTGTCTAAGCGCTCCTATCGGGTGATTTATGACTTGATGGGGGTTTCGCCAAATATTTGTGATCGCGGGGAGTCGTTCTATAACCCAATGCTGCCAGAGGTGGTTTCAGCCCTGGATGGGGCGGGTCTACTGGTGGAAAATCAGGGGGCGCAGTGTGTGTTCCTAGAGGGGTACACCAATAAAGCAGGCGACCCGCTGCCGATGATTGTGCAAAAGTCCGATGGGGGCTACAACTATGCCACCACGGATTTAGCGGCCATCCGCTATCGGATTCAACAAGACAAGGCTGATCGGCTTGTCTACACAACAGACGTGGGGCAATCCAACCACTTTGCCCAGGTGTTTCAGGTGGTGCGTCGGGCGGGATGGGTGCCGGAGACGGTGGCGCTGTTCCATGCGCCCTTTGGTTTGGTGCTGGGAGAAGACGGTAAACGCATTAAGACCCGCTCTGGGGATACGGTGCCGCTGCGGGATTTATTGGAAGAGGCGATCGCCCGTACCCGTGCAGATCTCCAGCAGCGTTTTGAAACCGAAGATCGCTCAGAATCTGAGGAGTTTGTTGAGGATGCGGCCCGAACTATTGGGATTGGGGCGGTCAAGTACGCAGATTTGAGCCAAAACCGCACCAGTAACTATATTTTTAGCTACGACAAAATGCTGGCGCTTCAGGGCAATACCGCGCCCTATATGCTGTATGCCTACGTTCGGGTGCAGGGCATTAGCCGTAAGGGCAATATCGATTTTGAGAATCTGGCTTCAGATATTCCGCTTTCCCTTGGGGATGAGGCGGAACTGGTTTTGCTCAAACACATTTTACAAATGGCCGATGTGATTGAGCAGGTGAGCGAAGATTTGATGCCGAATCGGCTGTGCCAGTATCTGTTTGAACTGAGCCAAAAGTTCAATCAGTTTTACGACCGTTGTTCGGTTTTGGATGCACCGGAGCCTCAGCGCACAACGCGGCTTTTGCTGTGCCACACCACAGCCCGAACCCTGAAGCTGGGTCTCTCTCTGTTGGGGATTTCTGTTTTGGAGCGAATGTAGTCACGTTTGAGCGTAGATGCATTGTAGGGGCACAATGCTTTGCGCCCTCACGGAGTTTAGGATTCAACCAATCATTGCGATCAACTCTGGCAGCATTTTGAAAATAATATTAGGATCTGATTGGGCAATACGTAGGACAGCGCCATGATGGTTGTAAATCCAGGTTTGCAGGGAGCTGTAACGTCTCTTAAATCCGTTTTTCAGTCAATTACGCCTGACTGTTGTCCATTGACCTACAATTTTCACCTGCATACGATCTATTCTGACGGTCAGATGCGTCCAGAAGCGCTGTTGCAACAGGCAGTCTCTCAGGGTTTAAAAGGGCTTGCCATTACCGATCATCATTCTGTCGCGGGCTATCAAGCGGCAAAGGATTGGTTAGACCACTGGAATGCCCAGGCCGCGCCAGACCATCGGTCTCCTGAGTTGTGGTCTGGGGTTGAAATCACAGCCAACTTATTAGACATAGAAGTCCATATTTTGGGCTATGGGTTTGACCCAGATCATATTGCCCTCAAACCTTATTTGGTGGGTCACGCCCCGAAGGGAGAAATTTCCAAGGCGATTCAAGTCATTCGCTCCATTCAAGAGGCGGGTGGACTGGCGGTTTTAGCCCATCCCGCTCGCTATAAAAAACGACCCGCTGAGCTAATTCCGGCGATCGCACTTCTAGGAATCGATGGGGTTGAAGCTTACTATTGCTACGGCAATCTAGATCCTTGGCAGCCTAGTCCTGAGCAAATGCAGATTGTGTTGACGTTAAGCCAAACCTATGGATTGCTCAAAACCTGCGGAACCGATAGCCACGGCCTGAGCATTCTCAAGCGGGTTTAGTTAGGCGGTTGATGCAGCCGCCCCGATCTCAATACCTTGGGCAGTTCCGTCAGGATTTGACCAACCACATTCCCCACGTCGTGGTGAGATTCTATCCCCACCCGAAGGTCAGCTTGGGCATAGAGTGGCCTACGCTGCGCCAATAAATCCTCAAGTTTTTTCTGCGGGTTAGAATCTTGCAGAAGCGGTCGAGAATTGTCCTCTTTTAGCCTTTGCCAAAGGGTTTGAATCGACGCATCTAGCCAAACGACAATGCCATGATGGAGATGGCTCCAATTAATGGGCTGGGTGACAATGCCGCCACCCGTTGCCACTACAAGGCGAGTGTGGGCCGAGATTTGACTGAGGGTTTGGGTCTCAATGTCCCGAAAGCCAGATTCCCCTGATTCTGCGAAAATTTGGGTGATGGTGCATCCGGTGGCTTGGGAAATGAGAGCATCCGTATCAAAGCAATGATAGTGAAGCTGCTGGGCCAAGCGCCTTGCGACGGTGCTTTTGCCCGCACCCATCATGCCAATTAGGTAGAGATTTGTTCCTTGAAGATCCTGTTCTAGTGCGGTCATAGAATCTTTTCAAGGCCATAGACGAGGGTTTGGAGCTGGATGACTTTGCGAATGGAGAGTAACACCCCTGCCATGTAACAGGCGCGATCGCTGGTGTCATGACGCAATGTATACAACTGGCCTGGGGCACCAAATAAGACCTCCTGATGGGCAATTAGGCCCGGTAGCCGCACGCTATGGATGCGAATGCCTTCGTCAGCGAGGCTACCCCGCGCTCCAGCAATGTGCTCTTTTTCTTCGACGATCGCAACGTTATAGGTTTTGCCCAGTTCCCCTAACATTTGGGCGGTTTGGATGGCAGTACCGCTAGGGGCATCGGCCTTTTGGTTATGGTGCAGCTCAATGATTTCAACATGGTCAAAGTACTGGGAGGCGGCGATCGCCGCTTGCTGTAGCAGAACCATCCCAATGGAAAAATTGGGGATCACCAAACATCCTGTGCTGGCTTTATCGGCAAAGGCGCTGAGTTGACTGAGCTGGGTGGCGCTGAGTCCTGTCGTGCCCACGACGGGGCGGATTCCGTAGGCGATCGCCGACCGCACATTCTCATACACAGAACTGGGGTGGGTAAAGTCCACCATCACACCCAGTTGCTTTTCTTGGGCGGCTGACACAAGAACGGATTCTAGGTCGCTGAGGACGGGTATTTCCAGAGGATCGATGCCGCAGACTTCGCCAATGTCTTGACCCAGAAGCTGGGGGTTCCGGTCGATCGCACCAAACAAGACCAAGTCCTCGGCCTGGGCGATCGCCTTAATGACCACCCGGCCCATTTTGCCAGCAGCTCCATTGACGATGACGGGAATTTGAGGGGTCATGCTGAGCTGTTTTCCTTTCTACAATGCGTGACGCAGGGTAAGCCTATCTGACTTTACTTTAGAGCGAAGCCGTTCTATGCAGCGGATATGTTCTTAAAGATAATCTTTAACTTTCTGAGCCGCAATCATCATGAGCAACATGATTCCAATAAACGAACTGAAGATCAGTAAATGAGTCGTTATATTGACATCGAAGGCTTGCCCAAATTTCTCTCTGATCCCATTAATATTACCCTCGGCTTCGCTAATCGCTCTGCTATTGTTTACACTCCACTCGGTATAAACTTTACTCCATTCTTTGCTATCGGCTGGGTAGTTTTTGATCGCTTTTTGGTAAGAAATTTGCTCTTCAGCAGTAGCATTAGCAGGTAGCTTCGGCTCGACAGGCTGCTTTGGTTCGGGTTGGTCAATCGCAGCATTCTTGAATGCTCTTACTCCGGCAAAATTGCACTGCTTAAATACATTGGTTCCCATACAGTTGCAGTCTTTTTTCTCCTCTTTTGTAAGGTCATTGCGTTCTTGTTTGGTTTCTAAAGCCCAACAACTTTTCTTGGCTGGATCTTTTCCGGTATCTCTAGCAACGTCTTTCCCAAAGGCGGTTAAGGTTACAAGGGATTCAAAGGGCCATTTGGTCAAGGATGTATTGTTCAAGAAAATTCCGGGTGGCCCAAAGGTTTGGATGGGCAGGACACCGCCGCCAAACAAGATCTGAGGAATAAGGAGCATCAGCACCAGCATCGGCGCAACGCTTTGATTGGGGGAAATCGCTGAACCCAGCAGACCCATCATCATGCCGCTCAGGGTAGCTAAGGTGAGGGTGAGAAACATTCCACCGATAAAGGCTGGGGTTTTGGGTAGATCGATGGCGAGGTTTTTGAACAAAACAAAAATAATGCCCTGATAGATTGACAAAATCACCGCAACCCAAACCTTAGAAAAGACGTAGGGGGCAATTTGAAGGCCAATCATTCGCTCCCGTTTATAGATATCCATTTCTTTGACGATCTCACGCATCATAGAGACGCTGCCAACCATAAGCGTGAGCAGAACGGAGGTAAACAACATCGAAATGGTTAGGCTGGGGTTTCCCTTATCAATGTCGAGAAGGGTGGGTGGCCATGCCACTTTATCCAATAGCCCCAGCATGGGCGCTACCGCCAGCATCAGCATCAAGCTAATGCGATCGCGCGATAAAATCGCGAGATTTCGCTGAGACAAAATCATAAACTGTCGCCAGCCGGAGGTGTGTTTAACCTTTGCCCCAGACTCTACTTTCCGCTGACGTTTTTTATCATTGAGACTGTCACCTTTAACGTTCAGGGACTGCTGACGGCTGACGATATATTTGTGGTAATAGGGAGACTGAAGATATTTATCCCGCCATTCCTCGGGCGATCGCTCATTCTCAACCTTTTTGTAAATATCATCAAATCCCTGCACCTCAAAGTATTTAAGGGCTTCCTGGGGCGGCCCAAAGAAGGCCAAATTCCCCCCAGGAGCCATGAAGACCACCTGGTCGCAGAGCTTCACATTGGTGGTGGCATGGGTGATGAGCAAGACCGTGCGGCCCTGATCCGCCAGTACCCGTAACAGCTCCATTAGATCCTTTTCTGTGCCGGGGTCTAATCCAGAGGTGGCTTCATCCAAAAAGAAAAGGCTGGGTTTGGTCAGTAGCTCTACGCCAATGGAAACCCGCTTGAGCTGACCGCCGCTCAACTTCTTAATCTGGACATCCCTTCGCACCGTGAGGTTTAGCTCATTCATCACCTCTTCAACCCGCTGATGGCGCTCGGCGCGGGTGGTGTCCATCGGCATGCGTAGCTTGGCCGCATACTGAAGCGACTCTTCAACGGTTAACTCCATGTGAACAATGTCCTTTTGAGGGACATAGCCAATCTCAGTCCGGTAGGCGTTGAAGTTTTTGTACAAATCCATGCCATTGACGTAGATATGGCCGCTGGTGGCAGGCCGGAACCCACTGATAGCGTCCATTAACGTTGACTTCCCGCCGCCGCTGACCCCGGCGATCGCCACAAATTCACGGGGCTGAATGGACAGGGAAATATCGTTGAGCAGATTGAGACCCTTGGCAACTACCTTGTTGAGGTGCAGGGCATCAATGCGAAGATTTCCTTCCTCGTTTGTTTTAACGAGGGTTTCATCCACATTAAATACAAGCTGCGTAGGGCCAATGCGGATGGTATCCCCCACTTTGAGGGCATGACTGCCCGCAATCAGCTCACCGTTGAGAAAGGTGCCATTCGTGGAATTGAGATCGTAAAGGGTATAGTTGCCCTGCAATAGCTTGATTTGACTATGGAACCGCGAAGACGACGGGTGGTTAATCACCAAATCATTGGTGGGATCGCGCCCAATATTGAGGATGTCTCGTCCTCGCAGATTCATGCGCTGGGAAGCACCCAGATCTTGAGCAGAGACAGAATTAAAGGGCAAGATCGTCGTTTTTTCGACCGGAGGTTGACTAGGGGCAAATGGCGGCGCTGGGGTTGCGACTGGTGCTGGGGTTACAGCGATGGACTCTGTCGCCTTAAAGGAAAACTGACAGGCCGATCCAATTAGGATTTGGTCTCCATCCTTGAGCTGATGGGGCGAATAGGACTGAATCCGCTGGCTATTGAGGTAGGTACCATCAGAGCTGCCAACGTCGGTCAATAGATAAACGCCATTGCCTAAGGCAATCTGGGCATGGTGTCGAGAAACCGATAAATCATCACTTAAGCAAAGAAGGTTATCGGGCGCACGCCCAATGGTAACAATTGTTTCATTAAGCCATAGATCTTGGAAAAACTGACCTTCACTGTAAATGACGAGCTTGGCGTTGGTTTGCGACATTGGTGTCTCGGTACCTTTAACACAATCGTTGTGAACCCTAAACGAATCAGCTTAGAGATTTTTAGCTGAATTTATCTTGACAGAAATCTATCTAGAATTTAACCCTGAGCTATTCTTGCATTTTCAGTCTATTCCTGAAACTATTCCTGACACCAATCAAACGAGAGCGTAGGTTAGGGGTAAAACTTTACACCGTCTTGGAACCCTATAAAAAGTGTTTAATGGGGTTAATTGTGCCCTACTCGCCCCAAACGACGTTAATGACCGCCAGTCTTGCCCGCTTGCAAATCTTGACGGATTCTGGTTCCGATCAGCGTCAAATCCCTCTGCACCCTCATAGCATTACCCTAGGCCGTGGCTACGATAATCACTTGGTGATTAACGAGACCTTTGTGTCGCGCTACCATGCCCGCATTGACCGAGGGGATTCTGCATATACCATCACGGATCTCGGCAGCGCTAACGGCACCAAGGTGAATGAACAAAGCATTGTGGCCCAGGTGGCTGTGGTGCTGAATCATGGCGATCGCATTCAAATCGGTGCGCTAAAGGTCTCCTTTTGGGTGAATGAGGCGGTAACACAGGACAATTCCTTTGCGCAGCGAACGATTCTAGCCTCCAACGATCTGGGTTCACGCCTAAAACTAGGCGTCCCGCCCGAGACGTTATCCCTGCGGGGCCGTGAGACCTTCACGATTGGTCGTGATCCTACAAATGACTTGGTGATTCCCCATCCGACTGTTTCTCGCTTTCATGTGCGGATCCAGCGGCGAGATGGCGCATTTGTGATTACAGACCGCAATTCCAGTAATGGCACCTACGTCAATGGAAAGGACATTAATGGCGACCTTGCACTCCGCGCCTACGACACCATTCAAATCGGGCCGTGCAGTCTCGTTCTCAATTCTAACGAAACCCTAACGCAGAATTTTGAAGAAGGGAACCTGCGCCTGGATGGCATTCGGCTGGGAAAGGTGGTGGGCAAAAACGTAACGCTCCTCCATGATGTTTCCCTATCGATTTTGCCAAGGGAATTTGTGGCATTGCTGGGATCTAGCGGCAGTGGCAAATCCACGCTCCTGGATGCTCTGAACGGACTGCGACCTGCGACCAGCGGTCAGGTGCTGGTTAACGGCATGGATCTCTACAAAAACTTTCAAGCCTTTGCCACCCAGATGGGATACGTGCCCCAGCAAAATATTATCCATGCTGACTTAACCGTAGAGCAGGCCATGTCCTTTGCCGCCCAGATGCGGATGCCCGCCGACACCACTCCCGCTGAACGTCAGCAGCGCATCCATGAAGTGCTGGACGATGTGGGTCTTTCCCACCGACGCAAGGTGCAGATTAAGCTCCTCAGCGGCGGTCAACAGCGACGGGTTTCCATTGGGGTGGAGTTGCTTAATAAGCCCAGTTTATTTTTCTTGGATGAAGCCACCTCGGGGCTAGATCCTGGCACGGAAGCGGACATGATGGTTTTACTGCGTCAGTTAGCCGATCAGGGGCGCACCATTTTACTGATCACCCATGCCACCCAAAACATTCGACAGTGCGATTTGGTGCTGTATTTGGCGGAGGGAGGCCGGATTGCCTACTTTGGGCCACCGGACAACATTCTGGAATACTTCCAGCACACTTTCCCCAGAGAATGCGAAGGGTTTGGGCTAGATGACTTCTCTGGCATTTATCGCTTTCTCGACCCCGAGAAAAATCCAAAGGCTCCATCGGCAGAGGTTCTAGAGCAGCAGTTTCGAGGGTCTCCTCTCTACCAACAGTATGTGGTGGAGCGCCAGCGGGAAGTGCTGCCCAACGCGGAGGAACGCTCGACCAAGGTTCGCTACAAAAAAGAAAAAAGAGCCAATAAGGCCCAGACTCAGCATGGCATTTCGGGCTGGCGACAGTTTTGGATTTTGTCCTCGCGGAATTTGGCGGTGCTGGCGAAGGATAAAGCGACCCTGGCGCTGATGTTTGCGATCGCCCCGCTCCTTGGCATGCTGGACTTCATCACCTGGAAATCTGACCTCTTCAGTGTCCAACACGGCAGCGCCACCCAGTCCACCACCATGCTGTTTGTCAGCGCTCTGATTGCGGTGATGATTGGCGAAATTACGACTATGAATGAGCTGGTCAAGGAAGATGAGATCTATCGTCGGGAACGGCTCTATGGACTCAAGGTGGTGCCCTATATTTTATCTAAGGTGTGGATTGCCTTTTTGTTTTCGATCTATCAAGGAGCAGCATACCTTCTGGTCAAGATGATTGCAGTGCAGTTGCCAGGGGGCTGGGAGGTACTGCTCCATTTTTACCTGGACTTCACCATTGCCATTTTGGCGGGGGCGATGTTGGGGCTGCTGGTGTCGGCGATCGCCCCCAATCAAAGCATGTCTCCGCTCTTGATGATCATGATACTGGTGCCCCAGATTATCTTTAGTGGTGGCATCCAGCCTGCCAGTAACTTTGGCCCCCCAGGGCAGTTTTTGAACCGCGTAAACGTGATTAAATGGCCCTTTGAGCTGCTGGTGACGCATTCAGGGCTAGGGCAAGATGTTGCGAAAGATCCTTGTCTCAAAAAGACCGATGCAGAACGGGAGAAATTTACGGCGGAGGCGCTAAAGCAGTGTCAGTGTATTGGGCCAAATGTGTTTAAGGGCTGTCGTTTTCCGGGTGTTTTGACCAAATACGTTCCTGAAATTGACCAGCCCGAGCCAGTACAGCCAAAACTTGCCCCACGGCCCACGGATCCGTCTCCCGAAGCCGAGCTTGCCTATCAAAAGGAGGCAACGGCCTTTCAGGGCAAAATGAAAACGTGGCAAACGGACGATCAAAACTGGCAGCAAAAGCGTCAAAAGGCCATCAGCGAAGCCGAGGGGATTATCACCAAAACCTACGATGAATTGGGCTATTTATTTAATATCAATCCGCTCGTTCACTTCGCAATTCAAGGATTTCTCATCTTGAGTATTCTGATAGCGCTGCCTTTTGTCCAAAAGCGTAAAGATGTAGCCTAATGACTCCAAAGCAAATGATCAAAGCCTTGGGGAAGACAGTGGTTGGGTTCTCTACACTGTTTGTCATCTCCTGCATAACCCTGGTTGCAAACGGCTTCAAGGATGACATTCATCAGGCTGATGTTGCGGTTGTTTTAGGCAATAGTGTCTTGCTGAATGGTCAGCCATCCCCTCGGTTAAAGGCACGGCTAGACAAAACGGTGCAGCTTTATGAGCGGGGGCTTTTCTCTAACGTTGTGGTCAGCGGTGGCATTGAACCAGAAGGATTTGATGAGGCGATTGTGATGAAACAGTACCTGGTTGCCCACGGCTTGCCAAGCCCTCATATTTTTATGGATAGGGACGGACGGACGACTTATTTGACAGCAAAAAATTTAGCTGTGTTAGCAAAGGCAAACCATTGGAACAGCGTGTTTGTGATTTCTCAGTACTTTCATATTCCAAGAACGCGACTGGCGCTGGAGAAGTTTGGCATTGCTCCAATTTATTCAGCCCATGCTGATTTCTTTGAGCTACGGGACTTCTATTCTATTCCTCGAGAATTGGTGGGTTTGGGTTCGTATTTTTTGAGAGAGTACCATTAAATAACTGATCATGTTCTAAATTTGTGGCAATGGAAGATCCTTTGCTCAGCGATTAAGGTGGAGCCGATTACAGACATAAAGCAGAGGCTGGGGCGATCGCCTATCTCTGCTCCAGTTAAATTGCCATACACGATCGCCTGTCATTGATACAATCAGATGGCTTTACGTTAATTTTGGCCTCTTATGTCTGATTTGCGTGCTGACCTCGATTCGCCTTGGAAGGATATTTTAAGGGCTTATTTCCCGTAGGTGATCGCATTTTTCTTTCCCCAGACTGATGCATTGATTGACTGGAGCAAACCCTATGAATTTTTAGATAAGGAGTTTCAGGCCGTTTCCCAGGATGCTGAACTTGGCCGTCGGTATGCAGATCAGTTGGTGAAGGTTTGGCCTAAAGGTGGAGAGCAAATCTGGCTGTTGCTGCATCTGGAGGTACAAAGTCAGTCTGAGACTGGCTTTGAGGAAAGAATGTTCACGTATAGCATCAGGATCTTTGACCAGTTTCGCCAAGTACCCATCAGTTTGGCGATTCTGTGCGATGAGAGTTTGTCTTGGCGGCCTAGTCGTTATGAAGTCGATTACCCAGATACGTCGCTCAATTTTAGGTTTGGGACAGTGAAGCTGTCGGATTGGCGCGATGCTGGCGCTCCAAGAGTCCGCATGGATGAACTGGAATCAAGTGATAATCCTTTTGCGACGGTGGTATTGGCTCATCTGAAGGTGATTGAGACAAAAAACAATGTTGATCAGCGTAAGGCTTGGAAATTTAGGTTGACTCGTGGACTCTATGAGAAAGGCTATGATCGTCAAGAGATTCTGGATTTGTATCGCTTTATCGATTGGATTTTAGCTTTGCCAGAGGCGGTTGAGCGCGAGTTTTGGCAGGAACTTCAAGTTTTTGAGGAGGAACGAAAAGTGACTTATGTAACAAACGCTGAACGCTTTGGAATTGAGAAAGGTGCGGTTCAGGAAGCTCGATCGCTTATCCTCCGCTTGCTCTCTCGACGTGTGGGGGTTCTCTCATCTGAGGTGCGATCGCAGGTTGAAGCCCTACCCCTGGAACAACTGGAGTCGCTGGGTGAGGCGTTACTAGATTTTTCTTCTGCGGTTGATTTGGATGAGTGGCTGCGGACTCTTGGTGCGTAGCTATCGCACCCGTAATACTGCGGTCTAGGGGGCGATCGCCTTTTTCCCCTCTCGGCAAGAAACCCTATGCGCTCCTTTATTCAAAGATTAAGGTGAACAAAGGAGCGCAATTAAGGCGATCGCAGAACGTTAGCTGATCTGGAAAGTCCACTCTTCATAGGTTAAGTAAATGCTTTGCCTTATTCAAACGATATCGATAGGTTGCAGAAGAACGGATATTCTGCTCTAACTGGGCAATCAAGTCATCCAAAATCAAGATGCTTGCATCGGCCCGTTTACAAATGTCTTGAACCTGAGCCGCTCGCTGTTTTACGGTTTCAAGGTCTGGTGGTGAGATCTGCTGATTCATAGAAGATTCCAATCCCGTTTCGTTTCTGCAAGGGTTGCTTCTAAAGCATCAACCGTGACCTGTGCTTCTGAGATCGCAACCATAAGTAAATCCAGCATAGCAGGGTCGGCTATGGGCTGAGCTTCTGCAATTCTTCGCAGAATCGTGAAAAATCGGGAATAATAGGCATCTGTTCGGTCTCTGGTGTTATCCAGTTGTTCTAAGTCGGTGAGGGTCGTTTCTGTCTCGCCGTGACGTTCTAAAATCAGGAAACTCAATGCTGTAGCCTGATGAAGAATTCCTAGCAGCCTTCGCTGTAGTTCTAGAACTACAGTTGTTGTTTCTTTAGGAAGCTGAGCCATTAATCGTCTATGTCAACCTATTCATGTCAATATTGACAATACAGTAATTATTGTCAAATCAGAGGCGATCACCTTCTTACCCTTCCAGCAAAAGACCCTATACGATCCTTTGTCTTAGAGATTAAGGTGAAGCTGATCACAGACATTAAGCAAAGGCTGGGGCGGTCGCTGTAGTCCGTCACAGGTTCGAGATTTAATCATGCCTGCCCTATTAACCTTCGACAGAAGGAACTCTTTTGTCGAGGGTTTTCAATATCGTTTCACGGTTGAGGTTTATTATTTAATCCAAGCCATTCTCTGACTTTAGGATCATACAGAGCGGTTTCCCAATGCCGAGCTGATTGAATTTGTTGGATGATAGATTGAATTTCCTCATGGGCATATTTTTCCCTAGCGGCAAGGATGGCACTTGCCTTTTGGGCAGCGCTAATTTTAGACCCCCCAGGCGAGGAAAGTTGAGGGTTAATAGGTTCATGGCCTAAGGCGGCACCCCTTAGATCGGAATTGCTAAGATTTGCACCGCTTAGATCAACATTTCTAAGGTTTGCCTCTCTAAGGTCGGCATTTCTAAGGTTGACATCGCTTAGATCGGCTCCAGGCACATCAAGACTTTTTAAAGAAACTCCGTCCCTGACTAAGTCTTCTAATGCTTGCTTCCGTGCGTAACTTGTAGGGACGTTTGCCGCCGCTGCGTTGTCAATAATCTGCCAAGCTTCATAATGTTTTCGTGCTTTGCGGTCTGGAATCTCCTTGAAATACAGAATGACTGCTGCAACGATAGCGATCGATTCAGCGCTCTGAAGCAGCACGCTAGCCCCGTCGCATGCTAATTCGGGAAATCCTAATTCGTCGCACTTTGATTTAGAGTCGTTTCCTTCATGGACAAAAAGAGCCAAACATATAATCAGAGCAACCCCTGCACTAACAACAAACCAAGTAGGAATACATAAGAGCAGCCGGTCGAGTTTACTGAAAGGTTGTTTTCGCGTCATTAGATAAAGTTGAGGAATAAGGTGAAGTAGATTGAGGGCAGTACCTGCGGGACGCTTCTGACCAATTTCCCACTTCTAAACCGTTGAGACGCTTGTATTTAACACAGTAGCGAAAGCATCACAGAGACTAACCTTTGTCCAGTAGGATACAAAACTGATTGTTAACCTTCTAAAAGCGGGAGATGAGACTCGAACTCACGACATTCAGCATGGGAAGCTGACGTTCTACCACTGAACTACACCCGCATAACTTCCTCTAAGATAACACTCAATACCAGTAGATCGAGGATGGTGCAATGGATGAATTTATGGAAGCAGCGATCGCCGAAGCCCGTCTAGGACTCAAAGAAGGCGGCATCCCTATTGGGTCAGTGTTGGTAAAAGATGGAGCGATCGTAGGGCGGGGCCACAATCGACGGGTGCAGCAAAACAACCCGATTTTACACGCTGAAATCGACTGCCTCCAAAACGCGGGTCGGATTGGCCGTTATCAGGGAACCGTCCTTTACTCAACGCTCATGCCCTGCCATTTGTGCGCTGGAGCAGTTGTGCAGTTTGGCATTAAAACCGTCATCGCTGGGGAATCCAAAACCTTTCCTGGCACCCAAGACTTTATGGAAAGTCAGGGCGTTGAAGTAATTGACCTGGATCTGGCTGAATGTAAACAGCTCATGCGCGACTTTATCGAGAAAAACCCACTGCTGTGGAATGAGGACATTGGAGAACTCTAGTCTCAGTAGATCGCAAATAATGACCTTCCCAGAAAATTGTTACACTCGATCCCCCTCAATCCCCCTTAAAAAGGGGGACTTTGACTCTGAAGCCCCCTTTTTAAGGGGGTTAGGGGATCGAGTGCAAGGAGTTTGTGATCTACTGAGTCTGGCTAACTACAAGCACCATGCCAACGGCATCGCAGGACGGGACAACTCCGCCGCCTGGGTTTCCGCATCCAGCACCTCCACCACCCGACGATAAATCGCATCCGCCTCAGCGGGGGAATTGCCAATGCTGGTCAGACCCACCTTGCCAAATTCAGACAAACAGCCCATGAGGTGAAACACCGAACCCGTCTCACTCCCCGACTCAAAATGCAGATGGTGATGGGCAATAATATCCATCAGGTCATTGGGTAACAAGCCCCGATAGTGGGGCTTCTGAAGATTATCTGAAGCCACATAGTATTTGGGCGTTCCCTTTTGGCCTGTAAATAGTCCCGTTTGGGTATCGTAATCGCCATTGGTCAAAAGCTTCAGCGTCATAAAGGGATGGGTGGTGCCCCCTTTGCGCAGGTTAATTTCGATCGCCTGAATATCCCAGTTAGCTCCATTTTTAGGCACCACGACAAAATCCACCCCAAAGCGTTCAAACACGCCTTTGTTCGATAGGTTTTGCCCCACCTTCAACCCCAACTCCTGAAGCTGAAGCCGATAGGGTTCGTCTGCCGGAAAGCGACAACCGAGATACACCTGACTGTTAGGCCCACCTAAAATCTGGTCGTGGGTGGAAAGGGCTTCCACTTCGCCGTTGGGTGTGACCCGCCCCTGAAAACTCGGGGAATATTTGGGTTTGCCTTCAATATAGGATTCGACAATTGCGCCCAGGATAGGAATGCGATCGCCATAGTGCCCCCAAGACTCCGTCGCCGATTCAAAGGCCAGAGAAGGCAAGTGAGTATTTAGTAAATCCATGCGCTCAGCAAGAGAAGGTTTCGGGCTAAGCCGTGGGTAAAGCGGTTTTAGGTCTAAGATGCCGTTCCCTTCCCCCGAAAACCCTTCGTTAAGCTTCACCACCATGCGCTGAAGCTGGGGCTGCCGCTCCCACAGCAGGGCAGATTCCTTCACCAGCTCATCTACGGTTTTGACTAAATCGCTGCCGTCGGGATGGGGGAGACCACATTCGGCAAAAATTTGGCGACTCCCGCTTTTTGTGCCCCAGTATAGTAAGTCTGGGTCGGCGGCGAGGAGCGGAATGCCAAGCTGAACGGACAGCGATCGCTCCAAGGGCGTGGAGTTGTAGCACACCATATAGGCACGGTCAGGTCGTAGGGCGTTACGAATCCGCTCCATCAGGCGGGGGCGCTCTAGAATTTTTTGGCTGAGGGGCTTAAGGGAATGGTCATAGATCGGGACAAGAAGGAGGCGATCGCGGGCATGGGAGAACGGAATCCCTGGCAAAAGCTGAAGGTAGTAGTCAATCACAATGGGTGGCAGGGGCTGAGACGTGACGTAAATCAGCCGCGTGCGCGGGTTACGGAGGCGAATGAGAGAGAACAGCAGCCGTTCTTCGTAGTGGAGAAACCCATCAATTTTTTGGAGTTCCTGCTGATCCACACTAAAAGAAGGCACAACCAAAATGTCGGCATCCCCCTGGTCGTCTGTCTCCATCAACTGCCAGCGATCGCTGAGGCTCGCTTGGAGGGTTTTGAATCGTTCAATGGTATCCGGCAAAGACAACATAGGCATGGAGCAAGAATCCTGGACTCAGCAAGCAACTTAAACAAAGCTCTCAGACACAGATTAGAGCATAGAGAGGTCTTCACCCTGACCTCCGTCATCCTAGCGACTTCACCTTGGGCTGCGCTGCGTTAGTCATGATCCTTCGCATCCAGGCCACAAAAACCCCACCTAGAACCTTTGGATTGCATGAATTCAGTAGTTTCCACGATTGACGCTTGCCCGTCTCATCTGACAGCTTAGTAGGACGCACAAATCATTTGCGTTTCCGTTGTCTCGCTTGATTGCCCAGTCAATGAATATCGTGCCTAATCCGCTGAAGCCTCCCTTTCTCGGTTCAAAAATTTACGTCCTGTCTCAGCTTAATTACTTTGAGCAAATTCAGGTCATTACAACCCATCCGTTTTTCACAGGTCAATGTCCGCAGTGCAAGCAAAAGCTCGCACTGGTTGCACGTACGCCTGGAAAATCTGCTTGCCCAGCCTGTGACTGGACTGACCAAGAAGACGAGGCAACACCATAGCGCAAGGGGATGCCGCGATTCAAGAATCTACCCCAGAAAACACGTCCAACGTCATGACTGGGTATCGCACTTGTATGACCTTTCCCTTATGGCTACAAATCAGTCTTCGTCAACGGAGGAAAGGTGAGAATGGGGTAAATTGTGGCCTTGAGACGGCTCCCACCCTTCGCACTGACATGACGCATTTTTAAACCTAGCAGCTTCTAAGGCTTGACTGTCTTTGGCAAATATTTCGAGTCGTTTAAAAAACCAATGAAAAACGGTGGGATACGATATCAGTTCTTCAGATGTTTCTAATAGCTCAATGGCACGATCTTGAAGTGCATCAAATCGTTGTGGAATTAGGATTGATTCTTGAATCAGGCGATTGGCTTGATTTCTAAGCTTTTGCTGAAAATGTGTAGACTTTAGCTTAAGGCAGCTTCGACAAACATCTCCCTGAATCAGATTGTGGCGGTCGTAAAGCAATGCCCGAATATTAGGCGTCCAAAATAAATCATGGCAGACAATGCAGGTCATTTGGTCAGGGCAAGAGCTGAGTTTTTGCTCTAGGTAAATCTTCATGGCTTCAAGGCATTAGTGATCTTAAAAGGAATTTAAAAATCAAGAAGACTTTTTCGTCATCCAGCTCGATCTAAGGAGATAAAACCCCTATCACACCACAACTAAACGGAGTTATTGATGACAACCCTTAATTAAAATTAAGGTGCTATTACCATGAGATAAATCTAAAGAATTTATTAATTTATTTATCCCGCTCCCTATAATCTAAATCTAGCTGATAAGTTCGATACCGTTTGGCCTTTTTTAATAATTCGCAACTAAGCTTCAAGTCTCGTCTTACACGGAGGATTCTTTGGCGAGCACACCATGAAGGATGTTCAATAAATCGTCGGCGGAGAAAGGCTTTGATAAAAAAGTAGCTTCGGCACCTGCGGCTTCAGCTACCCCTTGGTTGGCAGTAATGCCGCTCGTGGCGATAATCTTTACCTGTGGGTTCAGTAGCTTTAGGGTTTTAATAGCTCCCTCTCCGCCAAGTTCCGGCATCATCATATCCATTAACACCACGCTGACTTCAGTTTTGTGCTGGGCATATTGGGCGATCGCATTAATCCCATCCGTCGCGGTCAAAACCCGATAGTTGTGCAGTTGCAGCGTTTCTTTACAGATAGAAAGAATGGAGGGTTCATCATCCACAACCAGGATCAATTCGCCATTGCCTTCTTGAAAACAGAGATTTTCTGGCACAACACTATCGGTTGCCTCGGTGGCTGGGAAAAATACCTTGAATTGGGTGCCTTTATCCACTTCACTGGAAACCTTCACACACCCTCCATAGCTTTTGACAATGCCGAGCACCGTTGAAAGCCCAAGCCCAGTGCCTTTGCCCATCTCTTTTGTGCTGAAGAAAGGATCAAAGATTCGATCCAAAATGTCTGGCGCAATGCCAGTACCCGTGTCTGAAATTGTAATAGCCAAATAGGGTCCCACCTCGGCCTCTAACGTCATCTGGGCATATTGTTCATCAATCCATAGATTCTCAGGAAAGAGACTCAACACACCGCCATTGGGCATGGCATCGCGGGCATTGATGCAGAGGTTCATCAAAACCTGATGTAGCTGGGTGGCATCCCCAACAATCATCCATAGTCTTTCAGGAATATAGATTTGAACATCAATGGCTTTTGGGAACGTTTGGTTCACCAACTGCCGTAGTTCCCGCAGCAGATGGGTGATTTGTAAGGTGATCCGATTCCCCGCAGTCCCCTTTGCAAAGAACAAAATCTGCTGAACCAAGCTCGCACCCCGACTCGCGCTATCGTTGAGAAGCGTCAATAAATGTTGATTCTGTTCATCTAATGGGGGAAGCGTTAGGGGCAACAATTGGGCCGTTGCCATAATGGGGGTGAGAATATTGTTGAGGTCGTGGGCAATACCACTGGCAAGGGTGCCAAGGCTCTCCAATCTCTGAGCGCGGAGGAGTTGCGATTCTAAGTGTTTTTGCTCAGTAATGTTCCGAGTAATACTCAAAACAGACAATACAGAGCGATCTAAACCAAATTCTGGTACGCAACGGGCCTGAAAATGTTGGATACCGCTCGGTGTTAAAAACTCAAATTGGAACGGTGTTTGTTCTCCCGTCTGAAAGACTTGTCTCAGGACTGTTTCCCATTGTGCAACAAAGTCCTCAGGCATGCCTAAGTCGCGGTTTGTTTTACCCAGAAAGTCCCCAACCAATAACCCCGTTACCGGTTCTATGGCTGGATTGACGTAGAGATGCCTCAGATCTCGATCAAAGCGGGCAATAATATCAGGTGCATTTTCCGTTAGGGTTCTAAACTCCTGTTCCCTCTGATATAGAGTTGTTTCGTTTCGTTTGCGCTCAATCGCATAGCGAATAGAGCGCATTAATACATCACTGCTGCTACTTGCTTTCCCTTTTACGAGATAATCCTGCGCCCCAGCTTGCATTGCATGAAGGGCCAAGGTCTCATCTGCTATTCCTGTCAACACCACAATGGGTGTGAGGGGAACCTGATCGTAAATCTGGAGAAAGGTTTCTAGCCCCTCGCTATCTGGCAGGAGCAGATCTAGAAGCACCACATCAAAGGGGCCTGATTTAAGGTGGTGGAGCGCCTGGTCCAGCCGTTCAACATAGATTAGCTCTACGGAAAAGTGGGTGATTTCCGCTAGTGTTTCCTGGAGCAGGAGGACATCTCCAGGGTTGTCTTCAACCAATAGAATTTTGAGGAGAGGGTTAGCCATAGGATTAGACGGACGGTAGCCTCACGGTCTTGAACCAGAAGTCTTCTATGGACTTAACAACCTCGAGAAATTGGCTAAATCCGACCGGTTTTTGGATATAGCAGTTTGCATAGAGATTGTAGGCGCTGAGGATGTCTTCTTCTGCCAGGGAGGTGGTCAGAATTACCACGGGAATCCGTCTAAAGTATTCATCGGCTTTAATCTCGGCTAAAACCTCGTGGCCACTTTTCTTTGGCAAGTTTAAGTCCAACACAACAAGATCTGGGTAAGGGGCTTTGGTATAAGCACTTGTACGGTGCAAAAACTCCAGGGCCGCAACGCCATCCTCAACAATGTTGAGATGTACTTGCCACTCACTTTCTTCAAAGGCAAGGGTGGTTAACTCCACATCGCCAGGGTTGTCTTCAACGAGGAGGATTTCAATGGGCTTGCGCATTACACCCAGATTCATGGTGCTGAAGCTCCTAAGACAGGCAGGGTAAAGTAAAATGTTGAACCCTGCTTGGGGGTTGACTCTACCCAGAGATTTCCACCATGTCGTTCGACGATCTTCTTACAAATCGCCAACCCCATGCCCGTCCCTGGGTAATCTGTCCTGCTGTGTAACCGCTGAAAAATCACAAAGATGCGATCCACGTATTGAGATTCAATCCCAATACCATTGTCACATACAGAAAACAACCATTTATCATTTCTTTGTTCTATCCCAATATGAATTTTGGGAAGATCCTCTCCGTGGAATTTGATCGCATTCCCGATTAGGTTCTGAAATAATTGCGTCAGTTGCGTGATGTCGGCATTAACCTGGGAGAGGACATCGTGGGTAATGATGGCTTTGTTTTCGGCGATCGCCACCTGAAGATTACGGAGCACGTTCTGTAAAACCACTTCACAATCAACCTGTTCCAACAATTGCCCCCGCGAACCCACCCGGGAATACTGCAACAGGTCATTGATCAGGATTTGCATGCGAGCAGCACCATCTACGGCATAGGCAATAAACTGATCGGCTTTAGGATCGAGCTGACCTTTGTAGCGCCGTTCGAGCAGTTCTAAATAACTGGTAATCATTCGCAGTGGCTCTTGCAAATCATGGGAGGCAACGTAGGCAAACTGCTGTAGTTCGTCGTTGGAACGAGCGAGATCTTGTTTTTGTTGCTGTAATTCAAGTTCAGCCGTTTTGCGATCGCTTATGTTTGTGGCGGTGCCAATAATTCGATAGATCTGACCCTGGTCATCTCGGAGCGGCACTAACGTGGTTAAAGTCCAGATAATGTGTTCTTCAAAATTGAGCTGTTCTTCATAGGAAATGCTGGTTCCTGCTTGCAGACACCGTACATAGTTCTGGCAAAAGATTGGCCCTAAGACATCTCCAAAGGCTTCTTCAGGTGTTTTGCCTTGAATGTAAGCATTGGTGACACCAGCATATTTTTCAGAGACTGGATTGAAGTTGGTGTAGCGCAGCTCACCATCCTCTGAAATATCCACGACAAAAATAGCCTGTTCTGTCCCGTCGTAGATACTCTTGAGAAAGGCTTCTTGCTGACGCAAATGAACTTCAGCCGTTTTGCGATCACTGATGTCGGTGGAGATGCCACACACTGCATAGATTTTGCCCTCGCTATCAAAGAGCGGAAACTTGACGGAAAGGTAAGTATGTAGTCCATCGCTCTGAGGTGCCACTTCCTCTGACTCGATAGGAACACCCGCCGCAAGCACCTCTAAATCGTTTGCCCGAAAGGTATCAGCAATGGCCTTGGGAAAAATATCGTGATCCGTTTTACCTTTAACAGCCTCCTGCTCAAGATGAAATAATGTTTCGTATTGGCGGTTAATTAAGAGGTACTGCCCCTGAGGGTTTTTGATATAAATCACAGAGCCAGCATTATTAATCAGTGCTTGCAGACGTTCTTCACTTTCCCGCAGTGAGGTTAAAGCGCGCTTGCGATCGGTAATATCATTCCCAATCCCTAAAAAGCCTGTAATGTTATTTGAGCTATCGCGCAATGCCGTGATCGATAACTCCACCGGAAATCGGCTCCCATCTTTGCGAATATAAGTCCATTCGCGTTCAATGGGTTCACCGCGACGAGCCTTGGCCACAAACACCTCAAATCCAGGTTCAATCAGGACGCCTAGTTCCTTCGATAGCGCCTGTGCCCCAAGTACGACTTCCTCTGGGTCATGAATCAGCGCAGGGGTAACTTGGTTAACAACTTCTGCCTCTGTATACCCTAACCACTCTTGGGCCGCTTTATTAAAGGTGCGAATGGTGCCATCTAAAGCGGTAGAAATAATGGTGTAGTTGGCACTGTCTAAAATGGCGCGCTGGAGCACTGTCGTTTCTTGAAGCATCGCCTCTGTGCGCTGACGTTCTGCCACTTCAGCTTTCAATCCTTCATTTACCTGGGCTAGCTCGGTCGTGCGTTCCAGAATCCGATATTCTAAATCGTCGTAGGCACTGCGCAGAGCGGTTTCTGCACGTTGGCGCTCTGCAATCTGAATTTTCAGTTCCTTGTTGGCGGTCTTCATTTGGTCTGGGTTGGGTAGCGCTAGCGCCAGCGGAACCAAAGGGATGATGGTCACTGCGGTGAATAGCGAAATGACCGCAGTTACGGCTTTCATGGCTCCTGATAGCCAGTAGGTCGGATGCCATAACGTCCAGACCTCCATCAAATGGGTCAGACCGCAGGCAATAATAAAGGCGCTAAAAAGGAGAAAAATTTTCGCGAAGGGCAGATCTTTTCGATTCTTGACAAAATATAGGAGGGTCAACGGAATCGAGAAGTAGGCCAGTGCAATCAAGGTGTCAGAGAGAAGATGAAGCCAGACTAGCCCTGTGTTCCAGAGGTAGCAGTGCCCGTGGGGAATGAATGGCCCTGAACTTAATAGACGGGTCAAGAATTCTGCCATAATCGCTCCTTCGGATTTGGGGCCAAAGCGTAAATTAAAGGCTGACCCTAGATCTGGCTCCACCTAAGCCTGAAGCGTTTACCTAGTCTTCTGTCAGATGCACTCTATCCCTGAAACATAAGCCAAAGATGGGCATCTGCACAGCGTTACCCCATCGAATCATTCGTGCCAGCCATGCTCATATTAGTTCCACCCGCAGGCGATCGCAATCTGGCTGGGTAACGTTAATGCATCAAAGGGCTTTGAAATGGTCTCGACAATCCCAACTGGAATGACCATCTCCCCACGTTGAACCCGATCTGCATTGGCCGTCAGCAGTACAACCGGAATGGATTGAGTGAGCGGATTTTCCTGGAGTTGTTGTAAGACTTCAAATCCACTCATGGTAGGCATCGCCAAATCTAAAATGATGGCATCAGGATGTTCCTTGCGAGCGATTTCTAACCCTTCTGAGCCAGATGATGCATCTAAAACACTGTACCCCCCTAGTTTACTCAGACTAATTTTCACAACAATACGGATGGCAGTATCGTCGTCAATGATTAAAACTCTTTTTGGACATATCACTTCGTCACCCATGAAAAATAGCCAATCTTCATTCAGTATGTGTAGCAGAAATCTCTCGACATGATCCGCAGGTCAGATTCTCCCTCCGCACCGATGCCTAGAGCATGACACTAAAAAATGAGGAAACTGCATAAATCAAGGTATTTCTTCGGATTAAATCCACCTCGAATTTGAGCGTATCGATTGTGGATCCAACCAAAGGGGTTCGCAGAAGACGGTACTATACCCCAACGGTTTCCCGTTCGGGTTCCAACACCTTTTGAGAGTAGAATGACGCTGATTCTTCACCCGTGGCGCACTCTTTGGCAAACTCAATCAGGTGATAGCTGGCCCAGCCGGTTCCAATCACGTCTTCAATTTTGCCCGCTTTTAGAGCAGGCCCTGCCAACTTCCAGAAGGTTTTGCGGTAGCTGCTGAACACGCCCATCCTGATCAAAATATTGCTCATCATGATCAGTGCCTTTTTGATATTGGGCCAGTTCACGCGGGCGGGGCTATTGGGGGCCACAATGCGGTTAGCGTAGGTGTAGTTCACCTGGTACTGATAGCGCTCGTACAAAAACTCAGGGCTATAGGCGGTGGTGATCACCCGTCGCCACATATCCAGCACTTCGTCATAGGGCATCAAAAATTTGACGTTGGATTCACGGGTCGGGTCTTCATCAAACAGCAGCCGATCGTCTTTCTCAAGCCGCGCCCACAGTGCCGTTTTGGGTAGGGCGTAGAGCAGATTAATGGTCAGCACCGAAATATTGGAGGCGCGGATGAAGTCGAGGATGCGATCGCCCGTCTCTGGCGTATCGGTATCAAACCCAATAATGATACCCGACACCACTTCCATGCCGTATTTATTGAGCTGCTGCACCGCTTCTAAGATGGGCATACTCAGGTTTTGATCTTTGGAAATCGCGTGGAGCGCATCTGGTTCTGGGGTTTCAATGCCACAGAACACAGTGGTGAAGTAGGCTTCCCGCATGAGTTCCAGCAGTTTTGAACTTTGGGCAATATTGAGGGTGGCTTCACAGGCAAACTGGAGGGGGTAGCCCCGTTCTTTTTGCCACTCAATCAGCTTGGGCAAAAACTCCATGACCGCACGACGGTTGCCGATAAAGTTGTCATCCACAAAATAAACCAGCCCCGGATTGCCAGATTCCAGCATGGCATCTAGTTCTTTGAGGATTTGCTCTGGCGTCTTGAGGCGGGGGTTATGACCGTAAAGGGTGGGGATGTCGCAAAACTCACAGTTGAAGGGGCAACCGCTGGAAAACTGGACGCTCCCCAACAGGTACTGGTTCAGGTTGATGTGGTGATAGGCGGGGGTGGGAAACTCGCTTAGGGGAAGCCGCTCAAGGGTTTCTAAGCACAGTTGTGTTTCGGGACGCGCAATGGAATTATCTAGCATCTCAATTAGCTTTTCGTCGGCGTCGCCCAATTCGCCCATCCGCAGAATGTCAAAGTCTGGATAGTATTCTGGGCAACCGGACACGGAAGGCCCACCCACCACCGTCAGTTTGCCGTGACGATGGGCGATCTCATTAATTTCGTTAATCTGGGGGCGTTGAATGTGCATCCCACTGGTGATAACCACATCTGCCCAGGCATAGTCGGCTTCGGTGGCGGGCTTAGCGTTTTCATCAATCAAGCGAACATCCCATTGTTTGGGAAAGTAGGAAGCGACCAGGAGCAAGCCCTGGGGAGGCATAAAGGCTTTAACCCTGCCGCCAGTGAGCTTATAGGAGTAGTGGAAGGTTCCAAAGGATTTACTATAGCGGGGAAAAATCAGCAGGATGCGCCGATGATTTTTAGGACTGTACTTGACCTGACCCGGAAGACTCTCGGGAACGCCCGTTTTAATCTCTGTTGAAACTGTCATCTTGAAAATCTCCTCAACACCGACTAAATCTTTGCGTTTTTTCTTACTTTAACCAAAGTTTACGAGCAATCGCTCAAATCCTTAGGGTTGCGGCCAGAATTCTGACTTTAAAACATCTGACATCGTATAGGGACAGTCACAGGGAAAACAATCTAAAGCCAACCCTGTTTCTAAAGATGCTTGCTCTCGAGCATCCGCGTAGCAGGCATTTGCCATTGTTTCAACATAGGACTTAAGGCTAGGGCTATCTAGGAGTAAGTCTCGAATGCGTCTGCGCTGTTCTGCAATGGTACCTTTCCAAGATCCAGTGCGTTCCGTGGGTTGATATTGCCATTTCAGCAGATGATGGAGCAACACTTCAAGCCGACTTTTAAGCTGGCGTTTGTCAGACTTACCCAAAGATTCAATCTCCTCGATCAGGTTCTCAATGTCTAGGTGATTGAGTTGGCGATCGCGCAAGAGCTTCACCTGCGCTTCAATCCATTGATTGAAGTCTGTGTCGTAGAGCGTTTTTGTTGTAACGATCATGGTTAGCTCTCTAGGGTGAGGTTCAATCGTAAAAAAAGGAAATAGGTACCATATCAGCCCATTTTAAGCACTGGAGCAGTTTACATCCCGATTGGTAGGGGTAGGACATGCCTTTTACTTAGACCAAAGGGCTTGGGCTGCTGCATTGCCGTACAGCTTTCGAGGCCCAATTTCTAGAAGTGGTTTGCCAGCATCTTTGGGCAAATTAAGAGTGGGCGGGTCGTAGGGGTCTTCGGGGCGACGCAGAAAATCCGTCACAAAGACCACTGGCCCAGTAGGTTTACCGGTATTATCGCCATTCCAATAGGTCTGCATTTGAGCCTTGGTAATAAACATTTTAGGCGTTGGCCCTGGAAAAGTCGGCGGCAAGCGATTTGCCCCCCCATCCGTGAGGACGAATAAAGTCTGGTATGCAGTTCCCGATGCCGCCCGAACCCAGTCGTCTGAAAAGTAGAGAACCGAAATAATGCCGCTGTTTTTAGGATCTTCAGGCCCACTCGGCTGTTTTTGAGCCGGAGATTCTGGAAGGAGTTTAGTGCCCTTTGGCCCAAGATAAAAGCTCATCGCCCCTGCCGCTCCTAGCTCACGAGAACCTTCAAAAATCCAGACTGCATTAGGAAGGTGGGTTTTGGCTTCTAACACCAGATTTTTGGATGATCGAAAATCCTGGACGGTTCTAAAACCTTGAATGACACAGGCCCAGGTGGTTCCAAACCCGAACCACAGCAAAATCAGGGCGATCGCCAATCTTTTCCGCAGCAGAAACGTACCACTGCCAATAAACCCAACGCTCAGCCCCAATAGTTGAACGGTGACAATGGTTTTGACACCTTTGGTCTGGGCCAGTTCTGGGAATAGCTCAATCACCTCTTGGGGAATCCACAGCAGCCCTGTCGCTAGGGCAACCCCTAGCCCCGTCATCAGCCACCCAATCCAGCGACGTGATTGCTCCGCTTTACCTTCCCAGGCGATCGCCCACCAGTTCCCCGTCATCATGGCGAGTGGGGGGATGGCAGGCACTGAATAGTAGGGCAACCGAGAAGAAAGGGGTAAAAACATCAAAATGGGCAAGATTGCCAGCACGCCTAACAGGGTCAGGGCATCAGTACGCTGTTGGTCGGAGAGGGGGGCAGCTTTTGTCAGTCCTTTTTGCCAGTCTCTGAAGACGCTCTTGAGGGCGGGCGGCAGTAAAAACATCCACGGGAGACACCAAACGGCGCTCACGGCGAGGTATCCCCACGAACTCATTTTAGAGACGCTGTAATCGGGAGGCCATCGGGTATCCAAAACACGCTTAAAGTTCTCGTTAAGCAAAAAGTACTGGAGAAACCCTGGATTTTCTTGCTCTATGGCAATACACCACGGGATAACCACGGCTGCGGTGATGGCTAACCCTAGTAAGGGCCGAAACCCTTTCAGGGATAGCCAACTGCGACGGGTTAGGGCGATCGCCCCGCAGGCCGATGCCCAAAAGGCCAGGGCCAAAATCCCCTTTGCCAGCACTGCTAGGCCCAACAACAGGTAAGCTGCCACAAAAAAGCCGTGGGATTTAGGCTGGATGCTCAAGCGCCACAGACAGTACATCATGGCGAGGAGCAGCGCCCCCAATAGCTCATCAATCAGAAGTTGATGGGCAAAAATAAACCACCCCACACCCGTACTTAAAAGAATCACGGTCGCGCGGCTGGCAATGACGCCCCATAACTGACGGCTCCAAATCCAGGCCACCACCACGCCCACCCAGCCGGCAAGGGCTATGGGCAGTCGTGCTGCAAATTCATGGAATCCAAAAAGGCTAAAACTGGTGGCAATCAGCCAATACAGTAAGGGGGGTTTATTGAGATAGGGGGAGCCGTTGAGGGTGGGCGTGACCCAGTCCCCATGCAAAATCATTTCCCGTGCAACGCCTGCAAAATGGCCTTCATGGGGTTCAAAGAGACCGTATTTCTCTAGACCATAGGTCAGCAGTATGAATGCGGCAAGAAGCAATACCCCGTCAATCCATTCAAAGTATTTATGGTGCTTAGCCGACTGCATGTCTATGGTGGGAATGATTTTCCTTCTTCGAGAGTGTACGACAGTTCGAGACCCAGTACAAATTCACGGTCAAATCTGTATCTAATAAAGGTTTGACCTTTGCATTTCTCAGGCAGAATCTACTCAGACAAGTGAAACATGGCGGTGCTGGATAGGCTGAGATTTGCGATCGCACACCCCCCCATAGACCTTAGAGCGATCACCTCTCCCGTCACATACATAAATCTGTTCGCATCCCTATTGCTCAACCCTAACCCTGATCGCACCACTAACTGTGGCTGACGAAAGGGCGATCGCTTGCTCTTCTGGAACAGGGACGCACCCAGATGCATACTTGCCTGATCTCCTCTACATCAGGCACACATGTCCAAAGGACTACGTACCCCACGACCACCCTTATTGAGCACATGAGTATAGATCATGGTTGTTTTAACGTCTTTGTAGCCGAGCAATTCTTGAACTGTACAAATGTCATAATAAATTTTTAAAAGGTGAGTTACGAAGCTATGACGAAAGGTGTGGCAACCGACTCGTTTGTCTATTTTTTGCTAGAAAAGCAGCTTGTTTGACGGGTTTTGCAGACCGCTTTCATCCAGATGATGACGAGGCACAACCCCTCTATAAATAGCTTGCCACCCGCTCCCAAGGAGACACCCTTAACCTGAACGACCCAAACTGGGAAGAAAAATTTTCAGCCCTACTGATAGGGACTCCCCAATTCGTCAAAAATCCCTAAAAATCTCCAAACCCAGGACAAAAACGGGCTAAACAGAGTTGGAATGCAACTAAGCTGCTGAACATGGGTTCAGGCAGTTCAACGGTAACAATAGTTTGAGCCGTCATAGCCAGGATTACCTTCAGCGATCGCCCCAAACTATTGTTACAATCGTTTACATTACAAAGTATCCCGTCATTCTGTAAACAGCGATAATCACAACAGCAGCCTGGTTCTCTTTGTTGTGTCGGCGATCGCAGATCGGGTCTGGTTCCCTTTTATACCGTGGTTAAGCATGACACTGGCAGAACGACCGATACCCATTCCTCAATTTGATGGCGATCAGCCCCTGCCCGTTGACGTTGTGGATTGGGCCGTCCAGCCCCCCTTGCACTCTGCCCAAACCCCACCCCCACGGGACACCACCGTACAGCCCTACGATCCCGAACGAATTCGGCAGCAGTATGAGGGGCAATGGTTTTTGGTGACGCAGCGTTGGCTTGCCATTCTGTTGCCTTTTCTCAGCTTTGTCTTCTCCTGCTGGTGGGATGCTAAGACGGATAACGCTCGTAAGAACGAGCGATCGCGCGCCGTTGCCCTGCGGGAAATGCTGACCAACCTAGGCCCAGCCTTCATCAAAATTGGTCAGGCACTCTCCACCCGCCCCGATATTTTGACCGCTGTTTTTCTCGAAGAATTATCCAAACTTCAAGATCAAATCCCGCCCTTTAGCAATGAAGTGGCCTATCGCTTCATTGAAGAAGAGCTGGGCGTACCCTACACCGAAGTCTATGACGAACTCAGCCCCGAGCCGATCGCCGCAGCCTCTTTAGGCCAAGTCTATAAGGGACGACTCAAAACGGGTGAAGCGGTTGCGGTAAAGGTACAACGCCCCGACCTCGCCGATCAGATTACCCTGGATATCTACATCATTCGAGGCTTAGCAAGCTGGACACAAAAAACCTTCAAAAAGAATATCCGCACTGATTTGGCGGGCATTTTAGACGAATTTGCAGGCCGTCTCTTTGAAGAGATGGACTACATCCTTGAAGGTAAGAATTCCGAGCGGTTTATTGCCCTCTACGGCTACCTGCCCGATATCTACGTCCCCAAAATTTATTGGGAATTCACCAACACCCGCGTCTTGACAATGGAGTGGATTACGGGAATTAAGCTCAACCAGCCCGAAAAAATCCTAGCTCAGGGCATTGATGCTAACCATCTTGTAGATGTCGGCATCCAGTGTTCTTTACGGCAGCTCCTAGAGCATGGCTTCTTCCACGCCGACCCTCACCCTGGCAACCTGTTGGCAATGCCCAACGGCAAACTGGCCTACCTAGACTTCGGCATGATGAGCGAAATCAACGTCGAGCAGCGCTACGGGTTGCTCAATGCGATCGTTCATATCGTCAACCGCGAATTTGATTCCCTCGCCTATGACTACGTGCGTCTCGGCTTTTTGACCCCCGATGTGGATGTTTCCCCCATCATTCCAGCCCTCGCTAAAATCTTTAACGATGCCCTGGGTTCCAGTGTTTCAGACCTCAACATCAACCGCATTTTTGAGGGTCTCTCCGATGTAATGTACGAGTTTCCCTTTCGGGTGCCTGCCTACTACGCCCTGATTGTGCGATCACTCATCACCATGGAAGGCATCGCCATGAGTGTGGACAAAGACTTTAAGGTCATGAGTGCGGCCTACCCCTATGTTGCCAAACGCCTCCTCACAGATACATCCTCTGAACTACGCGCCAGCCTCAAAGATCTGCTGTTCAAAGACGAAAGCTTCCGCTGGAACCGTCTAGAGAACCTGCTCAACAATGCCCGTAATGTGGAAAACTACGATCTCAATCTGGCCCTGAACCAGGCCGTTGAGTTTTTGTTCTCGGAGCGCGGAGATTTTATCCGCGATCGCCTTGCCGATGAACTCATCAAAAACCTAGACCAATTCGGTCAAGACACCCTTCAAAGCTGGAGCCATCAGCTTCAAACCCGACTGGGCTTGAAACCGCTAGAACAACCAACTGCCCTGGATCCTCAGTCACCTCGCACCAATGCCGACCACATTCAGCGAATTTGGGGACTGCTCCAAGACACCCCTGGTTTTGACGCAAGCGCACTCATCCCCGTCCTTGCCAATGTGGTGACGCGCACCGAAGCCCAAGCCTTGGGTGCTCAGGTTGCAACAGGCTTAGTCCAACGCACCACAGCCCGTTTACTGCGGGAATGGCTACTGCCCAAAACTGCCGCTCCAGCGCTCAACCAATACGCACTTGCTTCAAAACGATAGTTAATTTCAATCCCTTGGTAAAATAAAGCTCTGTCTTGCTCGACATCGGCACAAGTGACGGTGTGGTTCCCCATCAAGCAGCGCAATCAAAAGCGATTTAAGTACCTGTACAAAATTAATTTCATAGGACTTTTGTTCCACTCTTTGCACTACCCTACCCCACCCACCCCCTTGTAAAGGGGAGGGAGCCAGTCTTTAGTATTCTTCCCCCCTTTATAAGGGGGGACTGAGGGGGGTAGTGCAAGGTGTAACTAATTTTGTTAAACCACTTAGCAACCACAGATATCCAAGGAGAGCACGTTGCTTACCAACGCCTTTAACACAACCAAGTCAGAAGAAATCTTTGCAGCAGCGCAGCAGCTTATGCCCGGTGGTGTAAGTTCCCCCGTGCGGGCCTTCAAGTCCGTGGGCGGTCAACCCATTGTGTTTGATCATGTCAAAGGTGCCTACATCTGGGATGTAGACGGCAACCAATACATCGACTACGTGGGCACCTGGGGACCCGCCATCTGCGGTCACTCCCACCCTGAAGTGATAGAAGCCCTCAAACTGGCCTTAGAAAAGGGCACCAGCTTTGGCGCACCCTGCCTCCTCGAAAACGTCCTAGCGCAGATGGTAATTGATGCTGTCCCCAGCATTGAAATGGTGCGGTTCGTGAACTCCGGCACCGAAGCCTGTATGTCAGTACTGCGCCTGATGCGCGCCTTCACCGGACGGGAAAAAATCATCAAATTTGAAGGCTGCTACCACGGTCATGCCGATATGTTTTTGGTGAAGGCTGGGTCTGGCGTTGCCACCCTGGGCTTACCCGATTCTCCTGGGGTGCCTAAATCCACTGCCAGCAGCACATTGACAGCACCTTACAACGATCTCCAGGCCGTCCGTGCCCTATTTGAAGAAAACCCTGAGCAGATTGCTGGAGTCATTCTAGAACCCGTGGTGGGCAATGCTGGGTTTATTGTGCCCGATGCTGGCTTTTTGGCAGGGCTACAAGAGCTAACCAAGGAATACGGTGCACTGCTGATTTTTGACGAAGTAATGACGGGCTTTAGAATTGCCTACGGCGGCGCTCAAGAGAAATTTGGCATTACGCCAGACCTGACCACTATGGGCAAGGTCATTGGCGGCGGCTTGCCTGTGGGGGCCTACGGTGGACGCAAGGACATCATGAGTATGGTGGCTCCGGCTGGGCCAATGTACCAAGCAGGGACGCTCTCGGGCAATCCGTTGGCAATGACGGCGGGGATTAAGACCCTGGAGTTGCTGAATCGTCCTGGCACTTATGAACAGCTCGATCGCATTACGGGCAAGCTCATTAACGGACTGCTGAGCGTTGCAAAAGAGTGTGGTCATGAGGTTTGTGGCGGACACGTTAGCGGCATGTTTGGCATGTTCTTCACGGCGGGGCCTGTCCACAATTTTGAGGATGCGAAGGCGGCGGATGTGCAGAAGTTTGGGCGTTTCCATCGCGGCATGCTAGAGCGGGGCGTTTATTTGGCTCCGTCTCAGTTTGAGGCTGGGTTTATGTCGCTTGCCCATACGGATGAGGATATTGACCGGACGTTGGAAGCTGCGAAGGCGGTTTTGTCTTCGATTTAGCGATTGTTCAAAACAAGTTACACCTTGTACTTTCCTCCTCAGGCTCCTATTACAAAGGCTGCGGTATGGACACAAGTTGGCTTCTTGCTGAACACTCTGCATTATCCCCCTCAATTCCCCCTTATAAAGGGGGGAAGAATACGGATGGACTGGCTTCCTTCCCTAGCTCTTTTAGAGCGGCTTCACCGAGATAAGGGAAGGGGTGAGGTGGGGTAGTCAATGTCAGTCAAAAGAGTAGCCGACAAGGAAAATTTCGCTGGGCTGGCTTTTCTCGTAGACAACGATATATCTGGCGCTGCCTCTGTCAATGCTGTCCCAAAATTCCTCTGAGATATCGGAATCCGTGGTGTCATCCACGATGACTGATTCGATCATGGGGAGAGTGGGCTGTTCTGTCCCAAATAAAGTCAGCAATTCTGTTGAGGAAAGGGGAAAAGCCGCGTTATACAATGCGTCTATGTTTTCTTCTGCAAGTAAATCCAGATCTAGTTCATCCCCTGAGAGTGGATAGGGGGTATCTGAGATTCGGAAAATATCGAGAATTGAACGGGTTCCGTCTATGTCGGAGGCTTCTATTGCCGCTTCAATGGATGGGTGTTGTGCCCCAGGAGAAGGAGTTTGTTCTGTGATCGGAAAGTTGAGTGACACGACAGGGTAGTAACGACCTGCCTGAAACTCTTGCTCTCGTAATGTTTGTAGTGCTGCGGTGAGATCTGACTGATAGGGGGTGTAGTACCAGTAAGGATGTGCGCCCATAAAAATCCTCTTGACATAGCTGGGGAGTTAAAGCCTTGAAGAAGGTCTTCTTTGAGAAGGATACCATTGGCTAATGGTGAGCATTATGAGGCAGTTTTAGGGCTGCCCACCCCATCAATTTCCTATGCAATGGTTTGTCGTTGATCAAGCAATACCACGCCAGCCGCTAAAATTTCTTGCTCATGTTCCGGGTCGCGCCAAGTTTCTTGGAGCGCAGCCGCTTCCCATGTTTGCATAGATTTGAGGGAGAGAAGTTGCTGAATGTAAGGGCTATGGAGGGATAGGTTGTAGGTTTTGGCGCGGAAGGCGATCGGGCAGAAAAAAGCATCGATGGCAGTAAATTGAGATCCGGCGAGGAAAGGGCCACCAAATCGATCAAGACCTTCTTCCCAGAGTTCGTTGAGACGATCAAGATCTTTTTGTAACTCTGGGGTAATTTGGTGGAGTTGGATGCGGATGCCGCAACTCATCCCGCATTGTTGGCGGATGGCGTTGAAGCCAGAGTGCATTTCGGCAGTGGCAGATCTAGCCCAGGCGCGGGCTACGGGATCAGCAGGCCAGATGGTGCTGTGCTGCTCGGCGAGGTATTCGGTAATGGCAAGGCTGTCCCAAATAACAAGATCATTATGGTACAGGCATGGAACTTTGCCGTTGGGGGAGAAGAGGCGGAATGTTTCCCAACTAGAGTTTTTGGGGAAGGGAATGAGTCGTTCGGTGAAGGCGATCGCCTTTTCTTGCATCAACACCCAAGGGCGCAACGACCAAGAGGAGTAGTTTTTGTTGGCGATATAGAGGGTATACATGGCACTGTGATGAAGAGTGGTTGGATATTTCTAGGATAATGATGAATGTTGCTGATGCAGCAACACATCCTACGGAGGAGTTTTCGCGCAGGGCAACGCATCGACACATTCAAAAATAGTCAACAGAAAAGTATATTCTAGTGCGATCTCTTTGAGATATTCATACCGTCCTGACACACCACCATGTCCAGAATCCATATCGGTTTTGAGCAGGAGTAGGTTGTCATCCGTTTTGAGCGATCGCAATTTTGCCGTCCACTTTGCAGGCTCCCAATAAGTCACACGCGGATCGTTCAAACCCGCTGTAATGAATAGGTGTGGGTAGGCTTTGGCTTCAACGTTATCATAGGGCGAATAGGAGCGGATGTAGCGGTAAAATGCCTCATCCGCAGGATTGCCCCACTCGTCGTACTCTAATGGTGTCAGTGGAAGCGTGTCATCCATCATCGTATTTAGCACGTCTACAAAGGGAACACGGGCGATCACCACTTTGAAGAGTTCGGGCTTGAGATTAATGGTTGCACCAACCAACAACCCACCCGCGCTACCGCCAGAAATCGCAATATTTCCTGCACTGGTATACTTTTCGGTAATCAAATGCTCGGAACAGGCCACAAAGTCCAAAAAGGTATTCTTTTTCTGTAGGAATTTACCCGACTCATACCAGTGCCGTCCCATCTCAGAACCCCCGCGAATATGGGCGATTGCGTAAATAAAGCCCCGATCTAGCAAACTGAGTCGATTAGTCGAAAAGCCCGGATCGATGCTTGCACCGTAGGAGCCGTAGCCATAGAGATAGAGCGGATGGGTGCCATCACGGCTAAAATTTTTGCGATAAACCAAAGAGATTGGAACTTCAACTCCATCAGGTGATCGCGCAAAAATTCGCTCGGAATGGTATTCGCTTGGATCGTACCCCCCTGGAACTTCGTTTTGCTTGAGGATTGTCTGCGATCGCGATCTCAAGTCGTACTCAAATACAGTCATCGGTAAGACTAGAGAGGTATAGCCAAAGCGAAACGTGTGCGTGTCATATTCCTTGTTAGAGGAGCCAAATATGAGATAAGTGGGATCGTTGAACTCAATATAATGGGACGCTTGATGCTGAAGTTCGATTACCCGCAGTTGGGATAAACCCTGATAGCGTGGTGGTGATGGTAATTTTTGCATCAGCCGCCATTTTGTACGATACATCTAATGTTTTGCATCACTACAGCACCAACCAGCATGTTGCAGCATCCTTGGAACTATTTGCCTCGGTTGCACTGCTGTTTTGGTACATTTTGCGGATTGTGATGTCTTTGTCACGTCGCTAGCATGCAAATCAGGCAAAGAGAGAGTTAGCCTCCAAATAGAGATATTTGCCTGGTTGACAAAACTTTTTGCCTCCTTATTAATCGGGCAATTCTAGGGCAAGCTGATACACGTCTCGGCGGGAGAGATTTAAGGTTTTGGCAACTTGGCGGCTGGCCTGAGATCGCGGCATTCCTTCCTTCAACAAAGCCAACAACGCATCTCTTACATCCGTCTCACTCAATTCAATAACTTCTGGCACATATCCCGCCACCACCAGGGTAAATTCACCACGGGGTTCTGTGATGGAGAAATGGGCGATCGCCTCTCCCAGTCCCCCGCGCCAAAAGGTCTCATACCGCTTCGTCAACTCCCGCGAAACTACAACGGAACGCTCCACCCCAATCACTTCGCTTAATGCCTGAAGGGTTTGAAGCAGCCGATGGGGGGCTTCGTACAAAATCATCGTTCGGGTTTCTTGGGCTAAGGCATTCAGCCGCTGCTGCCGCTGGTCGCCTTTGACGGGCAGAAACCCTTCAAAACAAAAGCGATCGGTGGGTAAGCCAGATGCGCTCAGGGCTGTAATAACAGCGGTGGGGCCAGGAATGGGCACGACCAAAATACCTTCGGCGACGCAGGCTTGGACAAGTTCATAGCCTGGATCGGAAATCCCAGGCATTCCGGCATCGGTGACAAGGGCGATTTGCTGTCCGGCATGGAGGCGTTCTAGGAGTGCGGGCAGGCGAGACAGTATGTTGTGCTGGTGACAGCTAATTTGGGGCGTTTTGATTTGGAAATGATGTAGGAGTTTTCCCGTATGGCGGGTATCTTCAGCGGCGATCACATGGACGGTCTGCAAGATTCGCACGGCGCGGAAGGTCATGTCTTCTAGGTTGCCGATGGGGGTGCCGACAACATAAAG
>JANLSD010000174.1:0-5189 GCA_031362245.1 Acaryochloridaceae cyanobacterium OTE_25_metabat_464
CTGCCCATGAGATTTTCTTTGATACCCTAGCGCTACCCATTTCCACAGGGATTGAAGAAGACCTCGAAAACGGCAAGGCCACCATCGAATCCATTCGGATGATTCGAGAAAACCTCCCTGGCTGTCATTTCATGCTGGGCGTGTCCAACATTTCCTTTGGGCTAAGCCCCGCCACGCGAATTACTCTCAACTCCATGTTTCTCAACGAGGCCATGCAGGTGGGGATGGATGGGGCGATCGTTTCCGCCGCAAAAATCCTACCCCTCGCCAAAATTGAAGCCGAACATCAGCAGGTCTGTAATGATCTGATTTATGACCGCCGTCGCTTTGACGAGAACAATATCTGCATCTACGACCCCCTCATTAGACTCACCGAACTCTTTGCAGGGGTCAGTGCCAAGGATGCGCGTTCGGGTGCCTCGCTGGCAGATTTGCCCATTGAAGAGCGTCTGAAACAGCACATCATCGACGGCGAACGCATTGGTTTAGACGATGCCCTAAAACTTGCCCTCGAAACCTACAAACCGCTCCACATCATTAACACCTTTTTGCTGGATGGGATGAAGGTGGTGGGTGTGCTGTTTGGTTCGGGACAGATGCAGCTTCCGTTTGTGCTGCAATCTGCTGAAACCATGAAATCAGCGGTGGCGTTCTTAGAACCCTTTATGGAAAAGGTTGAGGGCGAGGATACTTCTTCGGGTAAAGGCAAGTTCCTGATTGCGACAGTCAAAGGCGATGTCCATGACATCGGCAAAAACCTGGTGGATATCATCCTCACCAATAATGGCTACAAGGTCATTAACTTAGGCATTAAGCAAACCGTAGATGCAATTGTAGATGCCTACAACGAACACAAGCCCGACTGCATCGCCATGAGTGGCCTGCTGGTAAAATCTACCGCCTTCATGAAAGAAAATCTGAACGTCTTCAATGAGCGCGGGATTTCTGTTCCTGTGATTTTGGGTGGTGCAGCGCTCACGCCAAAGTTTGTCTACGAAGATTGCCAAAATGCCTATAAAGGCCAAGTGATTTACGGCAAAGATGCCTTTGCTGACCTTACCTTTATGGATCGGTATATGCCTGCGAAGGCCGAAACCCAATGGAAGGATGAGGAAGGTTTTACGGGAGAGTTTGCCCAGTTTAATCAGAAGGGACGAAATGCGATCGAGCAGGCTGAGCGAGAGCTGAATGGAGACGCGCCCGAAAAACCTGAATCGACTGAACCGGAAGTGATTGATACGGTGCGATCGCAAGCCGTGGACGTGGATATCCCTCGTCCCGTTGCGCCATTCTGGGGCACAAAGATCCTGAAACCAGAAGATTTCTCCTTTGAAGACCTGTTCTGGCACATGGATTTACAGGCGCTGATTGCCGGGCAGTGGCAGTTCCGCAAACCCAAGGAACAATCCCGCGAGGAGTACGATGCATTCCTAGCCCAAAAGGTATATCCGGTTCTAGAAACCTGGAAGAAGCGAGTGGTAGAAGAAAAACTACTCCATCCGCAACTCGTCTACGGATACTTCCCCTGCGTGGGCGAGGGCAATACCGTACATGTTTACGATCCGGCGGTGATCGAACAAGGATTAACGCCTCAAACGACTACTCCATTTGTAACCTGGACATTTCCGCGTCAAAAATCTCTTCGCCGACTGTGCATTGCAGATTTCTTCCGTCCGATCGCCGAAAACCAGTTCGACGTATTCCCCATGCAGGCGGTGACAGTAGGCCAAATTGCCACAGAATTTGCTGCAAAACTCTACGCTGAAAATTCTTATACGGACTATCTGTATTTTCATGGGTTGGCGGTGCAGGTGGCAGAGGCGATCGCAGAGCAGTCCCACGCCCGCATCCGTAAGGAGCTAGGCTACGGCGATCTTGAGCCGGACAACATCCGCGATATGTTGGCGCAGCGATATCAGGGCTCGCGCTATAGCTTTGGCTATCCGGCTTGCCCTAATGTGGCGGATCAGTTTAAGCAGTTGGAGTTGATGGGATGCGATCGGATTGGGATGACGATGGATGAGAGTGAGCAGCTTCATCCTGAGCAATCGACGACTGCGTTGATTGTTTATCATCCGGTGGCGAAGTATTTTAGTGCGTAGCGAAGCACGGAGGAGCCTAGCGATTTCAATCGCTAGGCTCCAAAGGTGGAATGCATCCGGCTGCTCCGAGGGCATCGGTGAGAACGGCGGCAAGCGTTGGCTGTTGAATTTTTTGCGGGGTCGTCGGGGATTGCGATCGCCCATCAATATAAACCCTGTTCGACATTGATATAGCAAATCTACTATATTAGAAATAGTTGAGTTGTGGCAAAGCAATTCTAAAACCGCTGATTTGGCTGGGCGACTCTCTTAGAACCCTTAAAGAATTTCCTGATCCTGTTCAAAAGGATATTGGAGATGCACTTCAAGTGGTGCAGTGGGGAGGAATGCCAGATAACGCAAAACCACTTAAGGGGATTGGAAGGGGCGTTTATGAAATTATTCAACGTTACGATACAAACACTTACCGAACCGTCTATGCGCTTAAACTTGGAGAGAATGTTTATATTCTCCATGCCTTTCAGAAGAAGTCAAAAACAGGTATAAAGACTCCGCAACAGGATATTGAGACTGTTAAACGACGATATCGAGAAGCCGTTGAACGGGAGCAGGAATGATGACAGAAGAATTAGAATTTTATGAAGGTAGTGGTAATGTTTTTGCAGATCTTGGTTTAGAAGATTCTGACGAGCTTTACTCACGGGCAAAAATTGGATTTGAGGTCTGGAAAATATTGAAAGAACGGAAGCTTAAACAAAAGGAACTTGCTCAGATTTTAGGGATTGCTCAATCTGATGTTTCTTTGCTAATGAACTGTAAGTTCAACCGTTTTAGTACGGAAAAACTGTTGGGCTTTCTTAAAAAGCTAGATCGAGAGGTGATTTTGATGATTAATCAAAAGTCGTCTTTAGATAATCGACAAGGCATATGCTTATCTCTTTAGGAAATATTGATATTGCAATCGATCCACTTACTATTTATGGATAATTAGTTTTTTCCTTTATTAGGTAAGTAAGACCCAAAGCCTTTGCTACGCAGCTGCTCCAAGGTGTGGGTTTCCCTCTAAAAACCAAACTAGTGCGTGAGTATCAACAACATACTTCATGACCAATTCAGCCCATCCTCAACATCTCCACTAAACTCAGCCAACTTAAAATCATCCTCCGTAGACTGATTGGCACCAGAAAACATACCAAAGGTCATAAATTTTGTTGTCTTTGATGAAGCGTGAGCAGATAAAAACGTCACAATCACTCGGCCTTCTGAAATACCCTGAGGTCTTTCCGTTAGTTCAACCTTGCCGTCCTTGTAAATGCCTTCAATTGCCTGTAGCACTGTGTATTACCTCCTAGATGGATCGTAGCTCACTTGATGCAGTGAGATTGAGATGCGTTGGCCTCAACTTTTCTAGTTTAAGAACGATCGCAGTTTCGGAGGGGTGCGATCGCCATCCTGTCCCCGTATCATGAAAAAACAGACTTCCCAACGCCAATCGATAGATGCTATAGCAAAAGGGCGATCGCCATGCAGCTAGAAGACTACTTTGATTTTCTCTCGCCAACCGATATTCGACTCAAAGGTCATCGAGTCGGCATAGATACCGTGCTGTCATATTACCTCGAAGGCTACACCCCCGAAGAGATTGCAGCGAATCTGCCCACCTTAAGCCTAGAAAAAATTCATGCCACCATTACCTATTACCTTCATAATCGAACTCAAATCGATACCTATTTAGCTGAATTAGACGCTTGGCGAGAGCAACACTATCAAGAAGGCTACAATAACCCCTCCCCTGTCGGACAAAGACTCCGAGCCATTAAAGCAGCAAAAGCGAGGCAAGCCTCTTGAAGGTCAGATTTTTGCTCGATGAAAATCTTCCACCTCGACTTAAAACAGCACTTTTGCGGCTTAACCCTCAAATTGATGTGACGCGGGTTGGAGAACCAACTGCACCGCCAACCGGAACCCTCGATCCAGAAATATTGCTCTATCTCGAAACCTCGCAGCGTCTACTGGTCACAGATAATCGTTCCAGTATGCCTGGGCATTTAACAGATCACTGGAACGCAGGCGGTCACATTTGGGGTCTGCTGTGGGTTCGCCCAAGGACACCTCTTAGTAAACTTGCACAAGACCTACTGCTGGTTTGGGATGCAACCGAGGCAGAAAAATGGTGCGATCGCCTTGACTGGATACCGTTCTAGAACTGTCTAGAAATAAGCGATCTTTGGGGAATATCGAAAATTTGAACGGAAGGAGTAATGACAAATGATGAAAACAAAGGTTCTAGAGGTTACACAGGGCAGCAAAAATGTATTTGAGGATCTAGGCTTTGAACCAGAGGAAGCCTTGAATCTCAAGATCAGGGCTGACCTGATGTTGAATATTAGGCGTTTTATCAAGGCTCAGGGATGGACACAGAAGAAGGCTGCGTTGTTTTTTGGCGAAACGCAACCTCGAATTAGCGACTTAATGAATGGCGACATTGAGCGGTTCAGTATCGACAAGTTGGTTCAGATGCTATCCCGTGCAGGAATGAATGTTCGGGTTGAGGTGGATAAAAAAGCAGCCTGATGTAGTGTTGGATTTTTGTCGGCGATCGCCATCTCTACACCATCATTATCTCAACGCGATCGCAGTCGAAAAAGCCTCAACATTGGGCAATCGCCGTTGCAAAAGTGGGAGATCGCCATAACGGCAGATGTGGTTGTGGAGGAGGGGCGATTTCTTTATTTCTAGATGCTCAAGTATTGCTTTTTATGTTGTTGCAAGGGCCACAAAGTAGCTGAAAATTGGCGGGTTCAACTGAAAGGGCCGGGTACCTCGATACGGGTTTAATATGATCCATCTGTAAATGAGTTATTGGCAAACCCAGATTACAACTGGGGTTATTGCATTTTCCTTCTTGAGCTTTATACAGTCTCTGTTTGAGAAGTTGACCTAGTTCTGAAGCCCTAAAAGTCGCATAATCATTCTGTGCAATACGAAGCAAGTCTTTTTTAAGAGACATAACGTCGTTACGAGCTGATTGGAGTTGCCCTAATAGTTTCATCTTGAGGCTTTAGCAATATCAGTTCTGAGATTTACAACTGCTTGCCGAGTTCGGTTTAACTGCTCAGAAAGAGTTACTCGGTTTGTAGGGAATGC
>JANLSD010000180.1:0-18936 GCA_031362245.1 Acaryochloridaceae cyanobacterium OTE_25_metabat_464
CCCTAAAAAATCTTCCACCACTTCGGCACAGGAAAAAATTCGATCAACGTTATCGAAACATAAAACAAGGGGACTATTAATGCTCGGCAGCAAATAATCTTCAAAATAACCTGTACAGTTGTCATTGCTGCCCAAAATCTCGGCATCCCAAAGCGCTGGGAGTCGGTTTTCGAGTTGGCACTCCCGTCCCACCATCAAACAGATCCAGCGTAAAAACTTATCGAGGTTTGTGATAATATTTCGTTCGACAATGCCCAGATCTAAGGGCACCACGCGATAATTTTGAGATTCTGCCTGGGCAAGAATTCTCACCATTAAGGAGGTTTTTCCCATTAGTTTGGGGGCCTTGATTCGGGTCAGAGAACCGGGCTTTGCGATCGCCTCATAACAGACAGATTCCACGCCCTCTCGCTCCAAGTAAAATGGCGACCCTAGAGGAACTGAACCTTCTGGAAATGGGAGTTGAGATTCAGAACAAACAGTGGTTTGAATATTGGTATTTTCAACAGAAATCTGTTTTTGGTAGGCTCTTTCTAGAACACTTTTAATGTTTTTTTTGCGAACCTCTTCGACCAAGGCGATAGAAAGCTTGCTCCATAGCTTAGGGCCAATGTCTCCCCTCACATAGTTAACAGAACGATAGAGCGATTCTGCCATCTTTTCATAGGTCAGTCCATCCCAGGAACCCTGTAATACTTCTATTTCAGCATCACTTAAATATTCTCCAAATTGCTGAAATACTGCCGAGTTAACAGTATTCCTAATTTGTTCCCAAGTGAAACTCGAAGGTGAATTCATGGCTATATTAAAATTTCAATCATTAGCGATGTGGGAAAATTGATATTTATAAATAATTGTATCTCGATCATTGTCAATTTAATGTCATCGGTTGACCATGTTTATCTAAATATCCTGTGTTCATCAAAAATGCCTTGAGCGCCGTCGGGAAATCAGGATATTTGCCCACTGCTTTATCGCCCTTATAAATTTCTAGACCCCACTCAGACTTTCGGTCGTACCGCGCCAGCATTAAATTCCAGCCTTGTGTGTACTCACCCAGTAAAATTTTTTGAGCCACATAGCCTGCCAAAACCCCATTCATCGAACTCATTTCTTTTGGGTTCTGTGTAAGGGTTTGGTACATCTCCCAAGCATGAGCGCGCAACACCTTAGGATACTTCCGCGTTACGTTCACGAGTTTCCCAGCTTTGTATTGGTAAATTAGCGTGGGTGGATAGGAACCTGCATAGGAATCAAAGGCATACAAAAATGAATTGTCAACACTCAAAAATTCCTGCGTCCCATCGCCATCTAAGTCCTTAAACTCCCCGCCATCGCTATTTAGAAACCCCGTTTCAGTGGTGATAGATTGCATCCGTCGCCATCCGTGGATGGTGAAGTTGGTACAGCAGTGCGCTCCGCCAGAAAAGGTTGAGACAATCACTTCGGGCACGGCATCTTGGTCTAGATCTTTGAGTTCAAGGGTGCCCATCATCCAAGTACTGACTTTGGCCTTGAACTTCTGAGTATTGTTGTAAAACACCTCATAGTTCAGGGTGTATTCTGACGAATCCTGATCGCCGGATTTTTGGGCATCGACAATGACCTTGATAGGGCCAGACGTCAAGGTTTGGGCGGCAGTCGCTGGCTTATCGGAATTAAGCTCAAATTTGGTGGTGGAAATGGGCTTCGGAAGTGCCTGAGCAGGGCCTTGATCGGGATTTACCGCACTCCATCCCAGCATTCCGCCGACCGCCGCGACGGTTGCACATTTCGCAGCAACCCCAGCCAACCTATGTCTGACCATTTCTTTGCACACACCCAATCTAGATGCATTGATTATGGCCCGTTAACTTCCTCTGCTTTGGTTGCGTAAAGAACAGACCTACACTTATTCATATCGCTTCATAGATTCATATCGCTTCATAGATATAGGATTGCCGACCTTACCCGTTCCATACAGTTCTTGTTGCACACGCTCGGCAATGGCGACGGACTGTTGCAAAATCTCGGCATACTCATCCGCTTGCATTTGTAGATCTAGCGTTTTGAGCAGGGCCAGACTCTGCTCCAGGTGAGTGGACCCGTCTTGCACCATCCAGTTGCGCTGCTCCCGCAGAATGCGTTCGGTCTTTAAGCCCGTAATCAGACAGTCCCGTGTTAGTTGCAAGGTTTCATGATGCTCTGCGGGCGCAGCTTTACCCTGAGCTACGGCGAGCTGATCAACCACGGCGATCGCCCCCAGTACCTCATGAAAGCGATCGATCTCCTCAAACAAATGGAGCAGCGTTTGGAGCGATCGCCCCTTTCTCCACCGATACCCATACAAAGCAACCATTCCCCCTAAGGTCGAAACGCCCATACCCATTAGCATCAATCGATTAGAGGGAATCATCCGAGCAATGCCTAACCCAATGGGCAGCGTGAACACAAACAGGAGTGCCGCCGTTGCCAGTTCAAACAGAACCCATCCCACCCAATCCAACGGATGCTGAAGTTTGGCAAACCGATAGATGCCCAGAAGAACGCCACCCACCCAGCGATCGCCCACCTCCAGCCCGCTCCACTGCTCAATCTCACGGGGCGAAAGCCGTAGGTTTTGCCAATCTGCTGACATTAGCCTGCACCCGTCATTAAATTCATGACCGCATTCCAAACCCCACTCAGGAAATTCCCTGATCGGGGCCGAAACACCTCAAAGTTACTCACCGGCGACCCAAAGAACGGTCGCAGCGTCCAGCCCAGTTGACTCCCCACAAACCCATAGAGCATTAGCCAAAGCCGCAGAATCTTCGCCCGCAGCTTTACATTTCTGTCTAGCTCCAATTCATCGGGACGCATAGCCTGGTATAGAAACGAGACCCCAAAGATCCCCGTCAGGGTGAAGATGGCGACATTGAGCAGCAAAAAGAAGGAGTAATCCTGGTGGGAATTAATGGTAATCAGAAAAAAGAGCGTGACTGGAGCGAACCCACACAGCAGCAGCGCAATCACCGATGCCGTACTAAGCACATAGGTAAAATGCTGTGCGATGGACTTGGTTGACCCAAACAACACATTAAAGATATACAGCGCAGGCAAACACACCACCAGCGTCAGCAGATACAGTGCCGGAAGCTTAATGGCCGAGGCGATCGCCTGTTGGGGGCTACTAAATGACCCAATAATGGCCCCATACAGCGAATAACAGATAAAACTGCACAGCAGCAGCGCCGAAATTTTAGTTTTGAGCTGCACCTGCTGGTGAATTTCGTCTAAAAAGGTTTTTCGGTCTTTGAGAAGCTCTAAGAAGACGGTCAGCACACCCATTGTTTTAAGCCGCGATCGCGGTTGAACCCATCGAACCCAATGTAAGGAATGGCGTCTTGAATGTCAGTCGGGCATCATCGGCAAAATTTAAGCGCCTAGTCGGAAAAGATCGGGCGACTGCCAATTCTGGCTACGGTGCACACACAAGTTTTACAAATGTCAAAGGGCTTTACACTGCCCCCCCAGCCCCCCAATTCTGGGGGGAGAATTACAGAATCTCGGGTCATTTCCCCCCAGAATTGGGGGGTTAGGGGGGCCAGTGTAAGAATGTCGAGCTTATCCGACTAGTCTTGAAGTATCGCTACACTAGAGTAATCTTGCCGCTTCATTTGTCTTTGCAAAACACAAAACTACATAATCCCTCGTTGACAGAAGGTTAAAAACGTGGGGATAATTGAGGTTTGCAAAAACTGTAGCGTTTTAATATAAGACCTTTGGCAAACGTAGTTGTAATTGGTGCACAGTGGGGCGACGAAGGAAAGGGCAAGATTACAGACTTGCTAAGTCGTTCTGCCGATATCGTAGTTCGGTATCAGGGTGGGGTTAACGCGGGTCATACCGTCGTCGTGAATGACCAAACCTTTAAGCTTCATCTCATTCCCTCTGGCATTCTCTATCCCAACACAGAGTGCATTATCGGTTCCGGTACCGTCATTGACCCCAAGGTGCTGATCCAAGAGCTAGATACCCTTAAAGATCTGGGCATCTCCACTCAAAATCTGTTTATCTCCAGTGCCGCTCATATTACGATGCCCTACCATCGTCTCATTGACCAAGCGGCTGAGCTGAAGCGCGGCGATCATAAGATTGGGACAACAGGTCGTGGTATTGGCCCGACCTATGCTGATAAATCAGAGCGCACCGGAATTCGGATGCTGGATCTCATTGATCCAGAAGGGTTACGCAAGCAGCTCGGCTGGATTCTGCCCCACAAAAATGTGCTGCTCGAAAAGCTGTACGATTTGCCTCCTTTGGATCTTGAATCAGTGCTTGAAGAGTATGCCGGATATGCCGAGCGCCTCAAGCCCCATGTTGTAGACTGCTCTCTCAACATTTACAACGCCATTCTGCGCCGTCGTAATATTTTGTTTGAGGGCGCTCAAGGCACACTCCTTGATTTGGATCACGGTACCTATCCCTACGTCACCTCCTCAAACCCCGTTGCAGGGGGAGCCTGCGTGGGTACAGGCGTTGGCCCTACAATGATTGACCGTGTGATTGGAGTGGCGAAAGCCTACACCACCCGTGTCGGAGAAGGCCCATTCCCCACAGAACTCAACGACGAGACGGGCGCTGAATTGTGCGATCGCGGGGCTGAGTTTGGCACCACCACCGGACGCCAACGACGCTGTGGCTGGTTTGATGCCGTGATTGGACGCTATGCCGTCCGCATCAACGGTATGGACTGTATTGCCATTACCAAACTTGATGTCCTCGACGAACTCGAAGAAATCAAAGTTTGCGTCGCCTACGAAATTGATGGAGAGCGCTGCGAAGACTTTCCTAACAATGGGCGCTTATTTGCCCACTGCAAACCCATCTATAAAACCCTCCCAGGCTGGAAGCAGTCTACAGAGCACTGCCGTACCCTAGAAGACCTGCCCCAAACGGCCCTAGACTACCTCAAGTTTTTGGCCGAAATCATGGCAGTTCCCATTGCGATCGTCTCCCTGGGCGCAGATCGTGACCAAACCATCATTGTTGAAGATCCCATTCATGGACCTAAACGGGCGCTGCTGTACGAAAATCAGTCTACGGCAATTTAAATAGACGTTTTCACGTCAAAAATCAGCGTTTTCACAGATTGATAGACGCTTGGAGTAACATAGGCTAGATTTGTAGAACATTTTTGTAATACCTACCCGTATGAGTACACCTAGCGCTGGCACTTTGATTTCACAAGACTCTATCGTTGTTGTAAGTCAAGACCAGGTTTCATCAGATCTCGCAGGCGAATCTGTCATTCTCAACCTTAAGGATGGCACCTATTATGGCCTTAACGAACTAGGCAGCATGATATGGGAGTTCATTCAAGAGCCAAAAACCGTCGCAGATATCTGTGAAAACATTTTGCAAGACTATGAAGTGGACGCACAAACCTGTTCAAGTTCGGTTCAGGCTCTGCTGGTCGATTTAGTGGATGCTCAGCTCGTTGAGATTCGCAATGAAGTGGATTCTTAGGTTCATCCACCTGACCTCACAAGAACGTAATCTTTTTATCAAGACCTATCTCCTCTTAACGGTCGTCCGGTTAGGGTTAGTTTTACGGTCTTTCAATCGTTTACGTAATCTACTAGAACGAATGAGCAGTCATGACCCAGTTGCTGCTCCTGATTTGGTCAGACAACGACAGCTTGTTGGGCAGGCTCATTGGGCTGTCAATGCCTGCTGTAAATTCATGCCCGGATCGGTGAAGTGCTTAGCCAAAGCACTGACGATGAAAACGCTCTTAGACCAGTATAATTGCCCGTCCAAGCTTGTCATAGGCATCGACAAAAATACTGTCGATCAGCTAGAAGCGCATGCCTGGATTGAGTATGAAGGGCATGTTGTGATGGGCCAACTAGATGATCTGAGCCGTTTTAAGCCGCTACCCAGTTTGCCACAGCCCCCACGCGTTCAGCTAAATCGTTAAATCGAAAGAAGTATACGGATGAGCGGAATAGTTGGGATTTTCAGCAAAAACGGTAGTGCAATTGAGCGTCCAGTTTTGGAACGGATGCTTCAAGCACTGGTACACCGAGGCCCCGATGCATCCAATCTTTGGCAGAAGGAACAGATTGGATTTGGGCACTGTATGTTGTGGACTACGCCAGAATCTTTAAATGAGGTGCTGCCGTTTCATGATGGCACCGCAGATTTAGTCATTACAGCGGATGCTCGCATTGACAACCGCGAAGAACTGCTTGATGCGCTAAGACTCCATGCCCTAAGGAATCCAAGTATTACAGACAGCGAACTGATTTTAGCTGCCTACCAAAAATGGGGGAAAGACTGCCCTAACCATCTGTTAGGCGACTTTGTGTTTGCAATTTGGGATATCCAGAACCAAACTCTTTTTTGCGCCAGAGACCACTTTGGCATCAAACCTTTTTACTATTACAACTGCGACAAATACTTTATCTTTGCCTCTGAAATTAAGGCGCTGCTAGCCTTCCCAGGCTTGTCGCATCAGCTCAATGAGATCCGAATCGCCGACTATTTTCTAGAACCAATGCTAGAAAATAAGTCCACCACCATTTATGAAGGAATCCTTCGGCTTCCGCCAGCGCATTGGATCACTGTTGTGAAGCAGAAAGTGGCCCATTCTGAGTGCTACTGGGCATTGGACAGCACAGCTACGGTGACTTTGTCCACGGATGAAGACTATGCCTTAGCCTTCCGTGACATTTTCTTTGAGTCCGTTCGCTGTCGGCTCCGAAGTGCTTTTCCGGTTGGCTCTCACCTTAGCGGAGGGTTAGACTCTTCCGCTGTCACCTGTGTGGCTCATGAAATCTTGCGACCTACCAGTGAAAAGCTGCATACCTTTTCTAATATTTTTGATCGTATTGTGAGCTGTGACGAGCGCGAGTATTTTAATTATGTTTTAGAGCAAGGGAGCTATATTCCGCATTTTATCCCTGCGGATCAATCAGGGCCTTTGTCGGATTGGCAAGAATTCTTTCAGTACTTTGATGAACCCTTTTTAGGCCCGAGTCATTTTTTGGTTCATGGTCTAAATCGTGCCACCCAAGCAGCAGGAGTGCGCATCTGTTTGGACGGATTTGATGGAGATACGGTGGTTTCCCACGGCGCTTACTATTTCAAAGAACTGGCTCGTCAGGGCGATTGGAAAACTTTTCTTGCAGAGGCTAAAGCTGTATCCGAGCACTTCGATACAGACCCAGGAACGTTACTGTTGAGCTATGCCCTCCCTTATTTGTCGGAACTCGCCCAAAAAGGACAGTGGCTCACCTTTGCCAAACGCGTAAATGAAATCAGTGCAAACTTCACGATATCTCGTCGTAGACTTTGGATCCAGCATGGGTTAAAGCCTATTGTGCCGAAGTGGATATTACGCATTTTCCGGAGTCTGCGTTATGGCAAACAAACGATAGATCAGTCCTGTCAAATCCTTAACCCACTATTTGTGGAGCGCCCAAACATCAGAGAATTTTGCAAAAGCCGCGAACTGACTCAAACAGATCCTTCTACTGTGAGAGAAGAACAGCAAAGAGTCCTTAACTCTGGCACCTATACCCATGTACTAGAGCTTTCTGATCAGTGTGCATCTGCATTTTCCATTGAGGTCAGACACCCCTTCATGGACAAACGCTTGGTCGAATTTTGCCTTGCGTTGCCGCCGGAGCAAAAGTTAAAGAGTGGATGGTCTCGCGTTGTTATGCGTCGCGCAATGGCTGGCATTTTGCCGGAACCCATCCAATGGCGTGGGGGCAAGGCATCTATGGAGGAAAATTTTGAGCAAGGTCTTCTGAATACAGACAGATCCATCATCGAAAATATACTTTTTGATAGTGCCCACAATACTGACATTAACCGCTTTTTAAACTTGGAATATTTACAGAAGTGTTTTACGGGGGCTTTATCCAACAGCGGAGAACAGATTGATGCGACGATGGTGCTTTGGAAAGCGACTGTGCTATCTCTATGGCTAAAACACATCAGTGGCTAGGCAGTGAGGGGGAGTGCCAACCATTCATTGATGAGCCTTAAGACTAAAGATAAGGTAAAATACTTGCCTTAGAGTTTAAATTTGCTATATTGATGTCAGTCATTTTAGTTTACACTAGGACTGCTCTGACTAAGGCTACTTTTTTTTCTATGCATACTCAATTTTATTTTGAATATTTGAGTTTGCATTTTAGAAAAACTAGGCTAGATTGAGTTAACCGTTAATTTGGAGATTCAAAATGAAGAAAGCATTTACAGCGCCTTCCCTCAAGCATCATGGTGCATTGCAAGAAATCACTCAAGCATTGGGTTCTAGCAGTGCTCAAGATACCATCTTTGTCGGTGGCAAATCATTCCCTGGCTCAGTACTTGGCCTATCAGGTTCTTCTGATGCGATTCTTATTCCTAAGCCATAGTTCTTGAAAAGACTTTCTTTAATTGGTTGTTCTAATCTGTTAAGGCCGAGATTCTACTTTTACTTAAAATCGCTTGATTTATACAAGTACATTATGATTTTTAGGTAATCTAGATCCATTCCTTAAAGGGGAGAATAACATCAGATTTTCCTTTTTGAGGGGGACTAGGGGGGGTAGAATTAGGCAAATGAAAGCTGTTCAGACTGACTTACGGGATGTAGCTTTAGAGCTTAGAAAAGGGTAGAAAGCAATTTCTACCCTTTTCTAATGTTATTTTTTGACACAATTTCTTTTCGATAATTCAGTTTTTTGTCTGTTTTCCCAGATAACGTTTAACTCCAAATGTATACCTACAAAGCATATCAACTTAATATTCATTCTGAAATTCCCTTGCGATCGCTGACACCAGAAAATGGCAAGGCTGATGTGCTCCTAACCCTAGGGAATCTTAAGGATTCAGAGTTGAGTTCAGATGGGGGAAATCACTTTGTAGGTGCAGTTGAAGGGGTTGCTACCTTTGCAGTTCTAGAAGGAAATAAAATCATTGTCGATCCGCTGCCGGAGGTCGATGATGGACTGCTCAACACCTTTATTGTTGGCCCTGTTTTAGCGGTGTTGCTGCGTCAGCGTGGGTTGTTTGTGCTCCATGCCAGTAGCGCTGTGGTTGATGGTGTGGCGATCGCCTTTTTAGGCAATTCAGGCGCTGGAAAATCCACGATGGCCCAGGCATTTCACACTCATGGATATCCGGTGATGACCGATGATGTGATGGTGGTGCAGTTGGGCGGAGATGGCCCGATGGTGCTGCCAGGGTATCCCCTCATTAAGCTTTGGCCTGAGTCTGCCGTTGCGACAGGTTACGAGCCGGATAGTCTGCCCTGCATTCACGGGTTTTCCACTAAGCGATCGCATCAGCTTACCTCTGGTTTTGGGCAAGCAGCATTCCCCCTCAAGCGTATTTATATACTGAGTCGGGGGGAAGCTCATCGGCTGGTAGAGTTAAGTGCCCCTGATGCCTGTGTTGCTTTGATTCAGCACTCTCGCGCGACCATGCTGCTGACCGCTCATGAGTTTAGGAAAAAGAATTTTCGAGACTGCACTTGGATGGCTGAACATGTCCCCGTGGCGCGATTTGAACGCAAGCCTGCACTCTCAGAGCTGCCTGATTTAGTGAAATTGGTGGAAGCTGATTTAAACCGAATCACTGTGCCCGTGGGCATTTAAGGCGATTGTATTGAGAAATCATCTCTAGGGGTCAATTAAGATGACCTAGAGCCTTGTTTTACTTATCCAGGTATCTGCGATCGCCATGCAAGCAGGACGAACCTTACGTCAACGGATTTCCCAAGCTTTTCATCTTCTCCCCGCTCTGCGACTCGTCTGGCAAAGTTCTCCGCGATGGGCCGTTGCCCGTGGGTTGGTGTTGAGTTTACAGGGGGTGCTGCCTCTGCTCTCTTTATTTTTGCTGAAGCTGATTATTGACCAAATTGCAGTGGGAATTAGCGCAGTAGATAAAGCAGCGGCCTTTGAGTACGCTCTATTTTTGTTGATTCTGTCAGGATGCGTCCTGCTCCTGACCAGCCTCGTGACGTCGCTGGCAGATTTGGTGAATGCGGCGCAGTCTTATCGCGTGACAGATTATGTCCAAGAGCTTCTGTTTGAAAAGTCCGCCAATATTGACCTTGCCTACTACGAAAATTCTCAATATCACGATACGCTTCAGCGAGCACAGCAAGAGGCACCGTTTCGCCCCAACCAAATTCTGAACCGGATTGCTCAAGTTTTGCAGAATGGAATCTCTTTGACGGGCATTTTGGCGCTGCTGCTGTCACTGTACTGGGGGCTTGCGGGCTTATTGCTGATTGCGGCATTGCCTGCGCTTTGGGTAAGGCTCAGGTTTGCAAAGGTTCAGTACCATTGGCAGCGCAAACGAACTTCACTGGAGCGACGCTCAATGTACTTGGGGGCGTTACTGGCCCATGACCAGTTTGCTAAGGAGCTACGGCTGTTTAATTTGGGCGATTTGTTTCGGCGTCAAGGTCATGAGATTCGCCTTCAGCTCCATCGCGAGAACTTTCGGCTAATGACCCGACGGGCAATCGCCAATCTCTCTGCGGAAGGCTTTGCGAAGGTTTTAACGGTGGCGGTGTTCGTGTTTATTGCCTATGAAACCATTCAGGGCAGGCTCAAGATTGGCGATTTGGTACTGTATCAGCAGGCCCTACAACGGGGAGAGAGTGCACTTCAGGGTGTTTTGAGCGGCCTGTCAGGGCTGTATGAAGACAATCTCTTTTTAACCAACCTCTACGAATTTTTAAACCTAAAGCCTAAAATTGTCGATCCGCCTTATCCGAAGCAGTTTCCAATCCCTGTCCAACGGGGAATTGAGGTCAAGGATATTGCGTTTCAGTATGGTGATACGCCGCGACAGGCGATTAATGGGGTTTCCTTCAAAATTCAGCCAGGGGAAACGATCGCCTTGGTGGGGGAAAATGGCTGTGGCAAAACGACGCTGGTTAAGCTGCTGTGTCGTTTGTATGAGCCAACCCAAGGGCAGATTTTGATTGATGGAATTGATATTAGTGACTTTGCGATCGCCGATTTACGCCAAGAAATCAGCGTCATTTTTCAAGACTATGCCAAATACTTTTTTTCGGCACGGGAGAATATCTGGCTGGGGAATATTCAATCTAACAATGATTTAGATGTTGAGGAAGCGGCACGGCGATCGGGTGCTCATGCGGTCATTGAACGTTTGCCCGAGGGCTACGACACTATTTTGGGCAAACTGTTTGAGCGAGGCGAAGAGTTGAGCATTGGTCAGTGGCAAAAGATTGCCCTAGCGCGAGCTTTTTTGCGCAACTCCCAGCTCATCATTTTGGATGAGCCGACGAGTGCAATGGATCCTAAGGCAGAGTATGAGGTGTTTCAACAGTTTAGAGAATTAACGCGAGATCAAATGGCGGTATTGATTAGCCATCGGCTTTCTACGGTCCGAATGGCGGATCGGATTTACCTGATGGACAACGGACGCATTGCTGAGGCCGGAACCCATGAGGAGTTGGTTCAGCTCAACGGTAGCTATGCCAGACTGTTTGAGTCCCAGGCCGAAAGTTATCGTTGAGGATTGAACCCGCCCCATTAAAGCTTCCAGGATGGATTGATATAGGTTCTAATGAGGCTCGTCAGAGCAAGCTTTGGAGAACTCCAGCGAGACACTGTAAAGGGTGTGATGTCGGCCAATTTCCACAAGCCTAAGGATTTATCAGGATTCATCTGGGTATCATCGCTGGGGTCAGCCAAAAGTTCTAAAGGTGCCGGGAAATTAAAGGGCGGAAGGCTTAAATTCAGCGATCGCCATGATCCTGTGGGAGAGTCTGGATTCACTGCGGTGTTGGGATACGTGGTGGTGAGTAAGTACTGGGCACCGCTCAATTTCAATTGATTTAGGGCACAACTGATGTCCCACAGCGACAGATGTACTAAGCAATCGCGGCAAAAGATCAAATCAACCTTGGGCAACTGATCTTTCGTGATATCCCCCACCTTGAATTGAATCCGATCGTTTCCATATCGCTGTTGATTTTGCTCAATCACGTCAGAGACAATGTCCATCCCAACGTAAGCCTGATGGGCTTGGGGCAGATGCTGCATCCAATTAAAATCACCACAGGGTGCATCTAGAATTGAGGTGATGTTAAATTTCTCGATTAACCCAGGTAATTCAGCTCGAATTGCAGCGGTGCAGTCCAGCTCTGAGCCGCGCCCTGAAACAGATTCGTTACTTTGCCAAAGGTTGACCTGACTGATGTGGCTAAAAATCCTCTTCATTTGTGCGGTCATCCTTGATGCAATGTCATTGATTAGCATAAAGGCTGTAACCGGAATGGGGAAGCACCCTATATTCAAGGTGGCCTGGTTTAACTATCAAAGTGGAAATCGTTTCACCCCTCCGCCTATCAGACAAACACCTGTGACATTCTCCTTAGAGAAGGCAATCTATGGATACCTACACCCTCAACCTAGACTCTGCCATTGACCTGAGCGACGATCAGTTTTACCAACTCTGTCGCAACAACCCAGACCTCAAGTTTGAACGCACCGCTCATGGAGAGTTGATCATTATGCCGCCCACTGGTGGAGAAACAGGCCGTCGTAACTCCAATCTGATTATTGACATCGGTATCTGGAACCGAAAAACGCAACTCGGACAGGTCTTTGACTCTTCAACTTGCTTCAAGCTTCCCAACGGTGCAGATCGATCGCCAGATGTCTCCTGGATTCAACAAACTCGATGGGATGCCTTGACTCCAGAGCAAAAAGAAAAATTTCCGCCCATCTGCCCCGATTTTGTGATTGAACTCATGTCGCCCAGCGATACCCTCAAAGGGGTTAAGGCAAAAATGCAAGAGTACATGGACAATGGCGCAAAGCTCGGCTGGTTGCTCAATCGCAAAGATCGACAAGTCGAGATTTACCGAGCAAATCAAGCGGTAGAAATTCTCCAGTCCCCTACGTCTCTATCGGGTGAAGCAGTTTTGCCTGGGTTTATTCTCGATCTCGGTTCAATCTGGCAGTAATGCGCTTAGGCTGTTGCTGCGGCAATCCGATAAACTGACAAAGGGGGAGCATCGTAAACGCTCTACCCGAGTCGTTACGTAAAAAAGGATCTGCTGCATGGCTTCTCTCCGGGAGTTGCATCAACAATTGGTTGCTAAAGAGCGCACGGCAACGGAGATTACTCAAGAAGCCCTAGAACGCATTCACCAATTAGAACCTAAGCTCCATAGCTTTTTAGCCATTACAGCAGATCAGGCGTTAGCCCAGGCTCAAAGCGTCGATGCCCAAATTGCGGCGGGGGAGACTATTGGACTTCTGGCAGGCATCCCCACAGGCATTAAAGACAATCTCTGCACCAAAGGCATTACGACCACCTGCGGGTCTCTCATCCTCAAGAATTTTGTGCCCCCCTATGAATCCACCGTGACCCAAAAGCTGGCGGCAGCGGGAGCGGTGATGGTGGGGAAAACCAACCTCGATGAGTTTGCGATGGGCAGCTCGACAGAAAACTCTGCCTATCAAGTCACCGCTAACCCTTGGGACATCACTCGGGTTCCTGGTGGCTCTTCTGGTGGCTCAGCGGCGGCAGTGGCAGCCAATGAATGTGTGGTGGCGTTGGGTTCTGATACGGGCGGCTCTATTCGTCAGCCTGCTTCGTTTTGTGGCGTGGTGGGGCTAAAGCCAACCTATGGTTTAGTGTCGCGGTTTGGGCTGGTGGCCTATGCCTCTTCGCTGGATCAGATTGGGCCATTTGGACGCTCCGTGGAAGATGCGGCAATATTGCTGGGGGCGATCGCCGGACACGACCCCAAAGACTCCACCAGCCTCAACGTCGAAATCCCTGACTACACCAAATGCCTTATCCCTGACCTGAAGGGCAAGCGCGTTGGGGTGATTACAGAAACCTTTGGCGAAGGGTTAGATAGCGTTGTGGCAGAAGCGGTGCAGAAAGCGATCGCCCAGTTAAAAGACTTGGGCGCTGAGATTCAGGAAATTTCCTGCCCTCGCTTCCGGTATGGGTTGCCCACCTACTATGTGATTGCGCCCTCGGAGGCTTCGGCCAATCTCGCCCGCTATGACGGGGTGAAGTATGGATTTCGCTCAGAGGATGCGGAGAATCTGATGTCGATGTATACCCACACCCGTGCCCAAGGCTTTGGGGCTGAAGTGAAGCGACGGATCATGATTGGTACCTATGCGCTCTCGGCTGGGTATTACGATGCGTACTACCTTAAGGCTCAAAAAGTTCGCACCTTGATTAAGCAAGATTTTGAGAAGGCGTTTGAGTCGGTGGATGTGTTGGTGTGCCCTACTGCACCCACCACGGCTTTTAAGGCTGGGGAGAAAACTGCTGACCCGATTAGCATGTATCTCTCAGATCTCATGACTATTCCAGTTAACTTGGCAGGGCTACCAGGATTGAGCTTGCCCTGTGGGTTTGATGCCCAAGGGTTGCCCATTGGTCTGCAAATCATTGGCAATGTGTTGCGGGAGGATTTGGTGTTGCAGGCGGCCTATGCCTATGAGCAGGCGACGGAGTGGCATAAGCAAAGCCCTAAGAGGATTTAGGATGATTTTTAGAGGGGCGCAAGGCTTTGCGCCCAACGGAGTGTTATTGAATCCACGATTTTAAGAGCCATTGCTTCCCTGTTTCAGTGCGTCCTACAATAGGGAATCCCCAAGAGAGTCGGTGCAATGACCTATTGCCTTGCAATTCTGACCCAGGCTGGCCTCGTAATGGCAGCCGACTCCCGCACCAATGCGGGGGTGGATCATGTTTCCATCTCACAAAAACTGTTTGACTTTTCCATCCCTGGAGAACGGGTTATTCTCCTCTGCACGGCGGGGAATCTTTCTATGACCCAAAATATGCTGATGTTAGTGGCCCAGGACTTAAAGCGAGGGGCAAAGGATAATATCAATACTCTGCCAACGATGTACAAGGTGGCCCAGTATATCGGCCATTTAACCCGTCAGGTTTTGGATGAAAATCGTCCTTGGCTCAAAAAGGACGGGATTGATGCGGGATGCACGTTTTTGATTGGTGGACAGATCAAGGGGGAATCTCCCGAACTATACATGGTTTACAGCCAAGGGAATTTTCTACGAGCTACGAAGGAAACGCCTTATCTTCAGATAGGTGAAATTAAGTACGGCAAACCAATCCTAGACCGCGTGATTCAATATCATACGACTGGCTTGGAGGAGGCAGCAAAGTGTGCGCTATTGTCCCTCGATTCCACTATGAAATCTAATATTTCTGTGGGGCCACCGATTAATATTGTGCTTTACGAAACTGATTCTCTGAAGATTCAGCATCGGCGTAAGTTGCTTAAGGGCGATCCCTATTTACAAAGCATTCGTGAGTCTTGGGAAGATTATGTCAAGGAATCTTTCAAAAATTTGCCCACGTTGAATTGGCAGTCCTCCAGTGCAGATCCATCTGAGGATGAAAATTGGTTGGCTCTTGAAAATGTGTACAACACCTAACCGAATTTCCACCCAGAAATGACCAGCCGTAGGGGCGCACCTGCGTGTGCGCCCTTACAGAATGTTGCGCAGAGATCAGAAAATCTTATTATAGGAATTTTGTCGAAACTGTTTCTGGATGAAACAAATATACCTTGCACTACCCTCCTCAATTGCCCCTTATAAAGGCTCCCGTACACAAGTCGGCGTGATAATGCTCAGCACCTCAGATCCCCCCCATCCCCCCTTAAAAAGGCTACGGTGCATACACAAGTTCTGCCAGCATGGGTTTGAAGCTTTTTAGCTCCTTACAGACCGATTGATTAGATTTCTTATATCAATCTTGCCCCCCTCATCCCTTTCTTATAGCCAAAGGCTTTACCCTTCTCCCCCAGTGGGAGAAGGGCTAAGATCGTTTCCACTCGACCTTTATGGGAGATGGGCTGAGGGAAAGGGTTATTTTATTCAAGAGATCTGTTGGGGATTCCATAAATCATTTCCTGCTAATTGACAAGGAGAAAAGGATCAAAAACCGCTGGAAACCATTCTGGGCAGACTTGTGAGTACAACGTAGTTTATAAGGGGAGGGCTGGGGTGGGGTAGTGCAAGGTGTACGCAACATATAAATCATAAGAGAATTGCTGTCTTCAACTCAGTCTAAACAGTTTGAGCCATTGGCATTCTTGGAAGCCTTTGATCCTAGTCCAAATTCATTTGCGAACCCCAAATTTCCTGCGGAATAAAGGTGCGGTCAAGGGGAAGGGGGGCGACTGGTTCCGTCAGTGTAAACTTGCCTTCTTCAATCCACTGTTTAAGCTCTAGGGCGACTTGGCGTGAAAGGGCAATACTGGCTAAGGGCGCAGCCCGCACCATCTTATTTTCAATTTTGATTTTGCCGGACTTAAGCTGGGCATAGCTCACCAATCCAAAGGTGGGCCTCACCCGTCGAGGAATCGAAAAATCAATAATGGGTGCCACCAGATCCGCATCTGTCACCGCACAGCGACGCACCACCTCTTCATCCAACACTGGAAACGGAATCCCCACACCTAGCATCAGCGACGGGCCGTACTGTTTAAAGTAGCAACCTCTCACCCATTTGGGATTCATCTGCTTGGCATCCCCAATCAGGGCTAAGGTTGCTGCTGGGCCAATGGGGGTATCGTTAGGACGACGTTTCTGGAGCGGAAAATGTTGAGTGCCTTCCCAGGTAATATAGCCAATGCCGCCCCCCATGAAAATACGGGTACCAATGCCAATTAGCCTAAGCTTCGGATCGTTAAGCAGCGGGGAAAGCGCCCCTGTGTTGGAATATACCGCATTGCCCAAGCGCGGCTGGAGGGGGCCAAGGTAGGTGTAGAGTGGGCGATCGCCCCCATTCACCCCCACAATAAAGTTTTGGTAAAGGTTGCGTGGGTTAAACAAATAAAACTGATTGATGGTGTCTTTGGTGATGACAGTATCGAGGGCAGCACGGGGATAACAGTCTGTACCCTGACCTGTGGCCCGCAGTTGTACAGGCTTTCCGGCAATTAAATCTTCGATAACGTGACCGCCGCCGCGTTCGCGGTCTTCTTCGCCTTCGGCCTCAGACATTCCAGTCCCAGCGGATTCCGCCGATTGGGAAGCCCCTAGATATAAATCCACTGCACCAAAGCCTGAGTAGACAGACACGCCATCGAGCCAACATTGCCGAATTTTAATGGGCGGATCGGTATGCCCTAGGTTTAGGATGGCCCCTGAGGACTCCATTGGCTCAAAAGTGCCTGTGACAATCACGTCCACTTCCGTTGCCGCTTGGGGAATGCCCACCTCTACCACGCGGGCCTTAAGCTGTTCAGCAGTCCAAACCACAACGGAGCCGCGCTGGATTTTTTCATTGATTTCGGCAATGGTTCGCATTTTGGAGCGCGCTTAACTTAAAAACGGGACTGGCGGGACTCGAACCCTCGACCTATCGCTTAGGAGGCGATGTATCAGTCTCAGTAGATCACAAATAATGACTTTCCCAGGAAACCGTTACACTCGATCCCCCTTAAAAAGGGGGACTTTAACTCTGAAGCCCCCTTTCTAAGGGGGTTGGGGGATCGAGTGTAAGAAGTTTGCGATCTACTGAGTCTATATCTATCAAGGATTTCAGGGATCAAAACAACCTTTTACCCCAAGTTTGCCTCTACAAGGCTTGATTGATATATCTTATCGTCTTGACCCAAAAATACGTTCATGCTCATTATGGCTATTGACGCGCCTTGTGACGTTCATCAACGATGTCATGGGCAATTTGCTTACGAACGCTACGCTCTGACAAATTAGCAGGGCCATCCAAAAAGATGCGTTTTCGTTGACTGAGTCGATCGCCGATAGAAGATAACGTTTGGGGTTCTGACTCAGAGAATTGCTCAAGAGGAGTCAGCAGCCCCTCCCGTTGGGCTTTTTCTATGACGGCCTCTTTGACAAAATCTGCTTGTTTGTCTCCTAAGCCATCTAGAACGTTATCAATCTCTAGCGGAAAACTAAATGCTCTCATGTTAATCAGTCAGCCTTAAATTAAGCAGGCATTACAAAGATCATAATCTAAATTAATAGTAAGCATGACAAGAAATTTTCCGGTGGATTTAACGCTTATTTGAAGATAATGGCACTAGGCGATTCTTTAGAGCAGATTGGAATGAACGAGGCAGATACAGGGCGGGTTCAGGGGTTTCTCAAAAAATGGTTGGGTTCTGAGGGGAATGAACGAGCCAATTACCAAACGTTTTTTGGCGATTTCTGTGTCGCGTTAGGGGTTGAGGGGCCACCACCGAAGGGAAGTGTTGAGGGCGATCGCTATTGCTTCGACAAAAATATCAAGTTCTACAGTGAGAAGGCTGAGACGACGCGGTTTGCGGACTTTTACAAGGAAGGTTACTTTTTAGTTGAGGCGAAGCAGGGCAGCACTGATTCGAGTAAGGGGCATGGGAAGCGCGGGACGAAGACTTATCGGGACGCGATGCAGAAGGCGTTTAACCAGGCGAAGTCTTATGCGTACAACCGGATGTTGCCAACGCTGCCGCCGTTTTTGATGACCTGCGATATTGGTTCCCATTTTGAGGTGTGGGAGGGCTTTAGCGGGGAGTATGGCAGCTATGGGGCGCGCAAGCAGATCAATCTGAATGATTTGGCGCAGCCGGATATTTTTGATCGCTTTGTGGCCATTTTTACGGATCCGCAGTCGCTCAACCCAGAGAAGTATCGGGCGCGGGTGACGCGGGAGGTGGCGGCGGAATTGGCGAAGCTCTCGCGGTGGCTGGAGGAGCAGGGGCGAGAACCCCACCAGACGGCTAATTTTTTGATGCGCTGCATTTTTACGATGTTTGCGGAGGATGTGGAACTGCTGAAGGGGGAGGTGTTCACGAAGGCGTTATGTCTTTAACATCGCCTACCATAGCGTTAAGTCCCTTGACAAAAAAATGACAATAGAGCTTAAAATTCCCAAAATTTACGTTACTTCAGATTGTTGTCATGCCTTATT
>JANLSD010000204.1:0-12910 GCA_031362245.1 Acaryochloridaceae cyanobacterium OTE_25_metabat_464
CGATCAAGCGCGTACCAGGTGTGGGCGATGCCACTCTGGTTGGAGAACGCCAGTATGCAATGCGGCTATGGCTTGACCCCAACGCCCTAGCCAGTCGAAGCTTGACCGCAACCGATGTCAGCGAGGCTTTGACGTCTCAGAATATTCAGGTTGGGGCAGGGTCGATTGGTCAAGCACCCACCAAAACGAGTCAGCGATCAAATTACCCCTTGCGGATTAATAGCAAACTGAAAGATGTCAAAGAATTTCAGAATCTGGTGATTAAGACTCAAACCGACGGCACACTGGTCAAACTCAAAGATGTAGGACGAGCCGAGCTAGGCGCAAAGTCCTACACCACTTCGGCACTGGTGCAGGGCAAACCAGGCGTTGGAATGCTGATCTATCAGCTTCCAGGCAGTAATGCGCTGAATACTGCTAAAGCGGTAGAAGCGCAGATCGCAGAGCTAGAGAAGACCTTTCCGCCCGGATTAAAAGCTGTAATCTGCTACGACACCACAAAGTTTGTGGAAGTCTCGATTGAAGAAGTCGTCAAGACGCTCATTGAAGCGATCTCCCTCGTGGTGCTAGTCATCTTCGTCTTTCTCCAAGATTGGCGGGCAACCATCATTCCAGCCGTCGCCATTCCCGTCTCGCTGATTGGGGCCTTGGCGATCGCCTATATTCTGGGCTTCTCACTCAATACATTGACCATGTTTGCCCTGGTGCTGGCAACGGGTCTGGTGGTAGACGATGCCATCATCGTTGTAGAGGGGATCACGGCAAAAATGGAGACAGGCCTAAACCGTCAGGAAGCGGCGTTTGAGGCGATGCAGGAACTTTCCGGCGCAGTTATTTCCACATCTCTCGTGCTGATCGCGGTATTTATTCCAGTGTCGTTCTTTCCAGGCGCGACGGGCATTATGTATCGGCAGTTTGCGCTGATCATTATGTTTTCGATCGCCATTTCCTTATTCAATGCCCTCAGCTTTACCCCCAGTATGTCTGCGCTCTTCTTGCGTCGTGCTGAGGGCGAAGGACGGGGTCCTTTAGGCTGGTTCTTTCGTCAGTTTAATCGGGGCTTTAGCGGGCTGCTCACCCAATACGAGCATCTGAGCAAATTCCTGATTCGCATTCGCATGATTGTGGTAGGCGTGTTTGTGCTTGGGCTAGTGGCAACAGTGTTGGTGTACACTTCCGTCCCCAACGGCTTTGTGCCCGAAGAAGATCAGGGGGTGATCGTCGGACTCATTCAGGCACCTGATGGAGTTTCCCTTGCCTCGACCGAAAAGGTGGCGCAGACGGTCTACCAAACCCTTGCCAAAGAAGTCCCTGAGATGGATACATCTATTGTCATTCCAGGCTTTGGTCTGAACGGCAATGGCCCGAATCAGGGCACGTTTTTCTTTAAGCTGAAGGACTGGCAAGCGCGCCAGGGTGATGCACATTCGGTCAAGGGGATCGTGAAGCGAATGAATGGCATCTTAAGTCAAAATCAGGATGCGCTGATCTTCACTTCTAATCTGCCCGCTGTCTCTGGCTATGGCGTGACCGGAGGCTTTGAGTTCCAACTGCAAGACCGTACTAACGGACAGCTCAGCATCGATCAATTTCTGGCGATCGCCCAACAGATGATCGCTAAAGCCAATCAGAACCCGATCTTGAGTCGGGTATTTACCCAGTTCACCGCCAGCACTCCGCAGTACGAGATTGATATTGACCGCGATCGGCTCCAGGCTCTTAATGTCGATTTTGGTCAAGCCATGAATACCTTTGGCGCTTATATGGGTGGGCAATATGTCAACGATTTCACCTTTTCTCAGCGCAGCTATCGGGTTTACATCCAAGCCGATGAACAATTTCGTGATTCTCCCGATAAAATTAGTCAAATTCAGGTTCGTTCCCGCAGTGGCAGTATGGTGCGCCTCAATGAAATTGCCAAAATAACGCCAATTACAGGCCCACAAACGATCAGTCACTTCAACCTATTTCGCTCAATCAAAATTCAGGGCAGTGCTGCCCCTGGCTACAGTTCTGGACAGGCAATCCAGGCAATGAAACAGATATACAGCGCCATTGAGCAACCGGGTCTAGGCTATGACTGGACTGGACTTTCTAGAGAAGAAACCAAGTCCGGTGGGCAAGCCCTCCTACTTTTTGGGCTGGGTCTTGTGGTTGTGTTTTTAATCTTGGCGGCGCAGTACGAAAACTATATTGACCCCATCATTATTCTGTTAACCGTACCGTTCGCCGTTCTGGGTGCGCTGCTGTTCATCTCCCTACGTGGCTTAGTCAACGATCTTTATTGTCAGGTGGCGCTAGTGATGCTGATTGGTCTGGCGAGTAAGAACGCGATTCTGATTGTGGAATTTGCCAACCAATCGCGGGAGCAGGGCATGACGATTACTCAAGCTGCACTCCATGCCGTCCAGCAGCGACTTCGCCCGATTCTCATGACTACAATCGCCGCTCTAGTTGGGTTTCTTCCCTTAGTGTTGGCATCGGGAGCAGGCTCCGCTAGTCGTTGGTCACTGGGCACAGCAGTGTTTGGTGGTTTATTGGTTTCTACCTTTTCGAGTCTGCTTTTAGTCCCTGTCCTTTACGTGGTGGTCAAGAATCTGACAGATTTTGCCCAAGGGAAGCATCCCAAACCGCCGTCTTCAGGTTTACCGCCCTCACCGCAGCCTAATCCATCGGGTGAATTAGCCGCTGATGGAAATGGTCAGGTGCCAGCAGGCTCAGTGATGAGATCTCAGGGGGATGCTCCGGCTTAACTTAATAAGTTGAAAGCGATCTAGGCCGAAATTGACAAAAGCTTTTTATTAAGCTGCAACCTGCTGTAGACTTAAAGACATTTTTGATTCAGAATTCTACTCTAAATTTTATACCTAAGAGATTTAAATCAAGAACTCTGCCGCAAGCGGACGGGGTATGGAATCAGATTTGCTCCCGAACCCTAGGGTTCGGATTGCAATCTAAAGCTTCGCCGCAGAGCAGCAGGGAATATGACCCATACTCGATTTAACTTTTTAATTTAATGAAGTAAAGAGGACTTATGCTTTCTCTTTTTTAAGATTCAAAATTCTAAAACATAAATCTATAAATCATTCTCTACAGATATTCCAAATATAATGATTGATTAAGTTTGCCGTCAAAACACCCTAAAAAGTGCTAGAAATTCATTGTTTTTACGAAGTCTGAATAAGTATAAATCTATTCATTAAGACTGGTTTCAAACTTTTGCATAAAATTTAGCATGATGAGGATATAAAACAAAATTAAAGGCTAATTATGTTCTTCAAAAATGAAATATATTGGAGCATACTTGTCCCAGCAATAGGCATAAGTGCATTAGTGGTTGGCGGAGCCTTATTTACGCCCTGCGTGAGCCAATCAACTTCTGGGATGGAAACGAGTAAAATCGGAACAGCTTTTGAGAAAGCACCCCGATTGAGTCCAATATTTGCGATACATACAGAAGCTGGTGGGTCGTCAACCTATACCTTTACGGTAAAAGTCTCTAAAGATGCGGGTCAATCGCTACAGGCGGTTAGAGTGACACAACTAGATGGGATAAAAAGTATCAGCTTTAGAAATAATCAAAGTCGGGCCTACCTTGGAGATCGAGTGGCTGAGGGGCAATCAATCCCGCTCGTAAGTGTGGGTGGTGAGCAAGAATCAGGCGTGCTGATCCCCTTTGAAAAGCCGATCGCCCCAGGACAGTCGGTAACTATTACCCTTCAAGTGGAGCGAAACCCTAGTGAAGGCGGAATCTATCAGTTTGGAGTTACGGCCTATCCAGTGGGTGACAATAGCGCTGGGCTATATCTGGGAACAGAGCGTGTCAATTACGAATCCCGCTAATATGTCTGTTTCCTAAACGGGAGCAGTTCTGGCTTGGGAGTATGCAGGTTGGTCTTAAAGGTGCGATCAATTGCATCAAAGCATTCTCTGAGACAGACTTCACCGAGGATCTCAAAAAAATTGATGTTCGTTGATTTATATCAGACTAGCTTAAAAAATAGTCTCCTCCTGGTATCTCGTGGCTCAGGGGGAATAGGCACTTAAACCTCAGCTTGAGAGTTTGTATGTCAAAACCAATTCGCATCTTGTTACAGACAACGCTGCTCCCCTCAGACAACGATTGGAACATTGATCGCTTTTCGATGTTGCGCGATTACCTAGTTTCACTCAAAGATGACGCTGGTAATGCGGCTTGCGACTTAGTAGCCCGCGATCGCCAACTCAACGCCGATGGTGACGACCCGATCTTGAGTACTTTAGGTGATTCCGATATTGACGAGCTATGGTTGTTTGCCTTAGATCTAGGTGACGGACTCAGTAGCAACGATTGTGAGGGCATCACTGCCTTTCATCGCAGTGGTCGGGGCATTTTAACCACCCGCGACCATCAAGATATGGGCATCTGTTTGTGTGGCTTAGGTGCGATTGGGTCACTGCACTTTTTCCAATCCAGACATCTCGATCCAGATCCATTGCAACACTGCATCGATGATACGGGCACTCCCACTATTTCTTGGCCCAACTATCATTCAGGGCGCAATGGAGACCATCAGCGGATTACCCCAGTCCAGCCAATTCATCCGCTGTTACGCAATGCTGCTTCGCCCTCTGGCGCGATCAAGTTTTTTCCAGCCCACCCCCATGAAGGAGCCGTCGGCGTTCCAACCGGAAGTAAGGCACGGGCGATTGCCACTGGTACCAGTCGCATCACCGGACGCTCGTTCAATTTAGTGGTGGCGATTGACCGAGCAGAGGCAACAGAGGGCGACAGTCCCGGACGAGTTATCGCTCAATCAACCTTTCACCACTTTGCCGACTACAACTGGGATGTCTCGAAGGGATGTCCGAGTTTCGTTACCGAATCAGAAGGAGACGGGATGCAAACAGAACCATCTGCCCTGGCGGATATTCACGCTTATGTGCGGAATCTAGTGTCTTGGCTGGCTCCGGTACCCGATTGCGTCATTGTTGAGGCAAACCGCGATGACAATTGGCAAAAAACTGTCATCAATAATTCATAAACTACTAGCAAAAGACTAAGACAGACAGCAGAACAGGAGAAATTTATGATGAACTATGACTACATTATCATCGGTGCAGGTTCAGCAGGCTGTGTTCTTGCCAACCGTCTGACAGCGGACAGTGAAACAACAGTGTTATTACTCGAAGCTGGCAACCCAGATACGAAACCAGAGATTCAAAGCCCGTCAGCAGCCGTGAGCTTACTTGGTTCTGAGGTGGATTGGGGCTATTTCTCCGAACCAGAACCGTACCTCAACGATCGCCAAATCTATTGTCCCCGTGGCAAAGTTTTGGGTGGCAGCAGTGCGATTAATCTCATGATTTATATCCGAGGCAATCCTCACGATTATGACCATTGGCAGGAATTGGGTAATCCTGGTTGGAGTTACCAGGATGTCTTGCCCTATTTCAAGAAATCCGAGAACCAGCAACGAGGCGCATCCGAGTTTCACGGGACTGATGGAGAATTAAGCGTAGCCGATTCGATTGCGCCTACTGCCATTTCTCAGCGATATATAGATGCAGCAATGGCATTGGGCTATAGCTACAACCCAGATTTCAACGAGGTGCAGCAGTCAGGAGTAGGACGCTATCAATACACCATTAAAGATGGCAAACGCCACAGTACAGCGGCTGCCTTCCTGGTGCCCATTCTCCAGCGTCTCAATTTGACTGTAACAACTGGGGCGTTGGTTACTCGACTGTTGTTTGAGGGCACTCATGCCGTTGGAGTGGAATATCTGCACGAGGGTACGCTGCACCAGATTGGAGTCAATCGGGAAGTAATTTTAAGTGCGGGTGCGTTTGATTCGCCCAAGCTGCTGATGCTGTCTGGCATTGGGGATGCAAAACATTTGCAGGCAATGGGGATTTCGGTCGTGGTGGATCTGCCGGGTGTTGGTCAAAACCTGCAAGACCACCTGCTTCTTTCTGTAGTGCATCAGGCAACTCAGGATCTACACTTTGCCAGCACCAGTAGCATTGGAGAAGCTGGATTATTCTTGCATAGCCAGGGCGATTTGAAGTTTACACCCGATTTACAGTTTTTTTTCGCTCCCATCCAGTTATTAGCACCGAGCTATACTCCCGCTGATTTTGGGTTCTCAGGGGTCATCTCTGTGAACGACCTGCAAAACGTCGGCAGTGTTAGTTTGCGATCATCCGACCCCAAAGATGCACCAATGATTCGGATTAACTTTCTGCAAAGTCAAACCGATGTGCAAAAGTCAGTGGCTGCGATTAAATTAACGCGCCAACTGTTTCACCACAGTGCCTTTGATGAGTTTCGCGGTGCAGAAATTGCTCCAGGTGCCGACGTGATTAGTGATGAAGCACTCGTTGCCTACATCCGAGATACGGGCAGCACGGTGTGGCATCCGGTCGGCACTTGTAAGATGGGCACTGACCCAATGGCAGTAGTAGACCCTGAACTACGGGTGCATGGGATCGAGGGATTGCGGGTGGTCGATGCTTCCATCATGCCAACGATCACGACAGGCAATACGAACGCACCCACCATCGCGATCGCTGAAAAAGCCGCCGATTTAATTAAATCTGCACATTACTTACAGCAAAGACTTTTAGCACTGGCATAGCCTCTCGTCTGTCCAATCGCAAGTTTTGTTTAGATTAAAACAGTATTAGGAAGATAAAAAATGACTCAACAAACGATCAACATAAAACTCCAGTCTCAAGGGCAACCGATCATTCCCAGTGCCGAACACCAGCGTCTGGATCTATTTGTAGGGAAATGGAAAACAGAAGGTGAAACTCATGCCAACGCGGATATTCCTGCCATCAAGGTAGCCTTTGTGGACACCTACGAGTGGATGGCTGGTAAGTTTTTCCTCGTTCATCGTGCGAATGGACACATTGGGAATGAAGAGCTAAACACGCTCGAATTCATCAGTTACGATTCTTCGAGCCAGACGTACACCTGTCACTGCTTCGATAGTCGCGGCAACGCCGATCTACTCCAAGCCGATTTCCGAGATCCTATGTGGACAATCGAGGGAAAATCATCGCGATTCACGGGCATGTTTGCGATCGGTGGTAACACTTTGACAGGTAAATGGGAGCAGTCGAGCGACGGTTTGAATTGGCTCCCGTGTATAGATATAAAGTCAACGAAAGTATTGTAGATGAGCGATTACAACGAATGCAGCGATTCTCTTGAGGACAATCGCCGCATCCACCATCAAACACCAGAGGTAGAACATGTTTACAACAGCAGTCGCATCAAAACCCCAGTCTCTACAGCCACCACTCGCCCCCAGTACTGAACTCCAACTTCTGAATGTATTTGTTGGAAAGTGGCATACACAAGGGCTGTCTTATGGATCGGGACAGTCGAAGGAAAATCCCCACGACTCACCCGTTCGGTGGATTGGGGCGGAAACTTATGAGTGGCTACTAGGTGGTTTTTTTCTCGTTAATCACTTTGATGCAAAAATCGGCAACACAGCGATAAGTGGGATAGAGACGGTCGGCTATGATGCGGTGAGCCAGTCATACCCCTCGCAGCTATTTGACAGTCATGGCAGAATTCTGTCTGGTCGGCGGAGTATCCGTGATGGTGTTTGGTCGTCATCTATCGGGGCAGAATACCGCACCACATATGTCTTTAGCAATAGCGGGAATAATCTGGCTACCCACTGGGAATGGTTAGATGGCGATGATTGGTTTGTCTTGGCTGATTTGGAGGCAACTAAAGTCAATTAGGATCTGCCGAATATGGATTCTATACAGACGGAGTAAAGGTTCAACATGAAAAACCAAGAAGAAAAAATGGCCACGACTGCCAGAACCTACATGACCATTGGCCCATTGGTGGTTCTTGTTCTATGGATCGTAGTCGGTGTTAGCCAAAATGCCTCGACGAGAGGTTTAACTGGCGATTTCCTTGGTGGAGTAGCTTCACCATTTATTGGTTTAGTTTCGGCAATTTTGGTCTACCTATCGTTCCAACAGCAGATCCGGGCAAACAAAATTCAAATGGAAGCGCTTAAGCAAGAATCAAAGCGGAACAATATTCGTTCCACACTTAACATCTTGAGGTCTGAAATATCAGATTTAATATTAGAGAATCCTGGGGATGACCATAAAACATATCACGGAATGCAAGCCTTCGAAAAATTTGTTGAATTGTTTCATCGATCAGGTTTAGAGTCTCTCACCAAAAATGAAAACGTTGCCGATACGATTTATGGTGTCCTCTTAATAATGCAAAAAGAGATTGCAGGAATAGGCGGGCTGACCGAAGAATTATTAAAAGAATTCGTTGATGAATTTCATATTTTCTATACGCTTAAATTGGCAAAAGGTTTAAGTTCGATTGAATTCGTATCCGGAGACGTAACAATCGACAATATTAAAGAATCAAAAAGAGAATTGATAACAATGTTTCAAAGTTATGGGTACAACATTTGAGATCCGCACCCCAACAAGAATAATATGGATACCTTCCTGATACCGATTCATCGACTTGCTCGTCTTAGCGATCTGATTTTTGCTGTTGCGATGACCCTAATGGCATTAACTTTCGACTCATTTCCTAGTACGAAAATGACACCACAAGAAGTAACTCAATATCTGCAAGCACAGCTTCCAGATCTTAGTATTTATGCGCTGACTTTTATTATTATCGGATTCAATTGGACTATTCATCTTAATCAGTTTAAGTACTATAAAAATACCGATACAATTCATCTTTGGTTAACGCTCTTTTCCTTACTCTTTGTAGTATTAATGCCTTATGCTAATGTCTTGTCCAACTATTTTGGATTTGTTTTTGCAGTTCAAATATTCTATAGTCTAACGGCAGCTAGCATTGGCTTATTTTCAACAGCGGCCTGGATATATGCTACTCAAGACCGACGACTTGTCGCCCCCGATCTAGACGCTCAAACCATTCGCCAAATTCGTCAGAAAAGTTATGTCGAACCGTCAATCTTTTTGCTAGCAATCGCGGGTGCTTTGGTTCACCCTTGGGGATGGTTTACCACATTTCTACTGATTCCTATAATGCAATTTGTGCAAAGCCAAAATTAACTGGTGAAGCGCAAAGCCTGAGAGGTGTCATGGTTAGCCAAATGCAAACGGTGGTAGACGATGTTCAGGGCAGAGTAATTGCTCAGTATGGGCATTAGGTTGTTGATGAGCGGACTGAGGAAATGACTCAACAACTTCTAACGTTTTTCAGCCAAGGTTCAGTAGCAGGACACATTTATTAAAGCAAAAACTTTTAGCGTTGGCATAGCGCCTCCTCTGGCGAATCACAAGGTTTTGTATAAATAACTCATTCATTAATAGGTACCAGATCATGACACAATCTCTTTGGTTTTTAGGTGCTCGTTTCAACATCATTGCTGATGCCGCCACCACTGGAGGTCAGTACGATTTGATCGAAGGCTACTTTCCATCGGGCATCCAGACTCCTCTCCACCGCCACACCCGCTATTCCGAACAAATCTATGTGCTAGAAGGCGAGGTCACAGCATGGGCAGGTGAAAACAAGGCTGTGCTAAATATGGGCGAAAGCTTCCTGATTCCTCTAGGCACGCCCCACGTAGTTGGTTCGGTCAGCGATAAGCCAGCTCGCTTGTTGTGCGTTGCGGCACCCAGTGGCTTTGCTCGGCTGATTGCCGAAACGGGGACGCTGAATGAGACAGAACCACAGGATATGGTTCTGCTTGAGCGCATTGCTACTGAAATTGGCGACGAACTTCTAGGTCCACCCGGAACCTTGCCCGCCGCTGCTACGAAAACATAGCAAATCCATTACAGATCAGGAGTAATCTCATGACCACATTTCACACGGTCGAGATCGAGGGTTTAGATATTTTCTATCGAGAAGCTGGCTCCCGCAGTAATCCGACGATTCTGCTGTTGCACGGCTTCCCGACTTCCTCTCACATGTTTCGCAATCTGATGCCTACGCTTGCCGATCGCTTCCATCTAATTGCACCTGACTATCCGAGCTACGGCAACAGCTCAATGCCAAGCGTGAATGAGTTTGACTACACGTTTGATCACCTGGCTGAGATTGTTGAGAAATTTATTACCGCGATTGATCTCAAGAAATACAGCCTTTACGTGATGGATTATGGTGCGCCTATTGGCTATCGGATTGCAGCTAAACATCCAGAGCGAGTGGAGGCACTGATCGTCCAAAACGGGAATGCCTATGAGGAAGGGATACGCGGCGAATTTTGGAACCCAGCTAAAGCATACTGGCAAGACCGTTCTGCTGAGAATGCTGACAAGCTCAGACCCTTTTTCACACTGGAAATGACAAAGTGGCAATACACCTACGGCGTTCGCAATCTTGAAGCGATTAACCCGGATACCTGGAATATGGATCAATCTTTCCTTGATCGTCCTGGAAATGACGAGATTCAGCTCGCTCTGCTGTATAGCTATGGCACGAATCCACCGTTATATCCGCAGTGGCAGGAATATTTCCGCAAATATCAACCCCCTACCCTGATTGTTTGGGGCAAGAATGATGACATCTTTCCAGCCGACGGTGCTTATCCCTACAAGCGCGACCTGCAAACGCTTGAGTTTCATTTACTCGATACTGGGCATTTTGCGCTGGAAGACGAAGGAGAGGCGATCGCAGCCCATATTCGTCGCTTTATGGCAGCTCACGTTGCGTAATCAAAGATGGCATCAGCCTACTTTTATCTCGATAGCAGGTAAGAATTCACTTTCTCAAACAGGAGCCATTTCACAAATGATCAGTTATCAAACCCAACTCAATATCGCCCGTTCCTTTCTCGCTGCAATCTCCACACGCGATTGGAATGCAATGCGTGCCCTCCTTACCGAAGACGCACACTGGACATTACCAGGCGACAACACGGTCTCAGGCACTGCGAACGGAGCCGAGGCTGTAGTCGAGCGGGCGCGCAAAATTACCAGCTATGGGCTTAACTTTGAGCTACAGCACATTCTTGTCAGCCAAGACAACGTGGCTCTATCTCTGCACAATACTGCTCAGCAGGGCGATCGAGTACTCGACGAGTATCTGGCTACGGTATGTCAGCTCAAGGACAGCAAAATTGCCGCCATGGAGACTTTCCTCTCTGACATTGACGGCATGAACGCCTTTTTTATCTGAGTCGAAAGATTGAAAGATGTTTATCGATAATCTGCCACTGTAAACCAAACAAGCAACGGCAGCTTCAGAGCCTAACTACTCTCTCCCATAGAGGTTTGTCAGACATGTTTGATCTCGACCAAACGATCAAAGATCGGCACTCAACCCGGCAATTCTTATCTAAACCCGTGCCGCGAATTTTACTTGATGAAGCCCTTGCTCTAGCGCAGCTCGCGCCGTCGAATTCCAATACCCAGCCGTGGCGAATCGTATTTGCTGAAGGGACTCGCCGCGATCAACTGCAAGAGGCTTTGCTAAAGCAAGCTCAGCATTTTGATGAGTCTCAGCTACCCAAAATTGCTCAACTGCCGGAGGCATTCCAGCATTACCGTCAAGAACTGGGCGAACAAGTCTATGGAGCGATGGGGATTGCTCGTGAAGATAAAGCGAGTCGAGAACAGGCAGTTCTGCATAATTACGAATTTTTTGGTGCCCCACTGGTCGGCATCGTCTGCATGAACCGAGATCTGGATGATGCGGATGCTTTAAGTGTGGGGATCTATTTACAAACTCTGATGCTGAGCCTAACCGCTCGTGGACTGGGCACCTGTGCTCAGGTTTCGCTAGCCGCTTATCCCGAAGTCATCCGCAGTGAGTTGAATATTCCACCAGAACTATCAATCCTGTGTGGTTTAGCCGTTGGCTATACCGATCCTGATTTTCCCGCGAATCACCTGCATATTAGCCGCGATCCTGTTGAGAAAAACGTCTCATTTCTCGACGATCTTGAGCTAGCGCTTGGGCAGATCGGGACTGAAAGTTGAACATTGAAAAAGTTTTTATAACCAATCCATAAGGAGGATGACCTATGGAAACTGTGTTGAAGAGTATTGCCATTCCAGCAGATATTAGCAAATCGCCCCAAGTGCTGCCAGCGGAAACAGTTAACGCGAGTCCCGATTTTGCATTGCAGTTTGAAGATCATTTTGACCCGCAATAGAGCACTTTTCTGTTCACCTTTTGCGAACTTTTAACCTGTACTAAGGAATTAAACACAATGAGAAAGCAACTTATCGATCCGCCACAACTTCATGATGGAAGCCCGTTTGGAATGTCCCAAGCGGTTATCGATACCACATCGGCTACCGTTTACATTTCTGGTCAAATTGACTGGGACGTTAACAACCAAGTTTCCTGCCATACCGTCGAGGGGCAACTCTCGAAGGCACTGGCTAACCTAACCACCGTCCTAGAGGCATCGGGAAGCTCGATAGAGTCCCTGCTTAGCCTTCGCGTCTACGTTCGGTGAACTTGGGGAATTCACTCAGAAGATCGCACCGATTCTCGCACAGTTTCTGAGAGAGTCTCGTTCATCTCTGACTGGAATCGGCGTTGCCTCACTCGTCTCTCCAGAAGTATTGGTTGAGATTGAGGCGACAGCAGCATTAATGAGGAGCTTAGACTCATGAAAATCATCCCAATTAACCCCAAACACTCATCACCGAAAAATTTGCGCCCATACTGAAATAAATGCTCTGACGAACGGATACTGCAAATAGATTACTACCATTATTCACTCATGGTTTTGAATTGGCGAAGTAATGGCTTAAAACTTCTCTAGAAGCTCGCTGTGTGCCTGAAGTCAGAGCAGCCTTGGATACGATTAGCTTATAATATGGCAGCAAAAATTAATACTATATTGTTAATATTTTATTAATATATTTTTATCTATATATTTAGAGGGAGCACTTTACTGATTCGATCAATTAGCGTTTGAAGAGG
>JANLSD010000214.1:0-3656 GCA_031362245.1 Acaryochloridaceae cyanobacterium OTE_25_metabat_464
TACGCAGGTGCTCAATGAGCTAAGGCAACGAGAGCCAATCTTTCATCGTCCTGAGTTTGGGACGACCCGTCAGGATTTTGAGCAGATGATGGATCCAGATTTTTGGGAGGTTGGGGCATCTGGGCGGCGCTACAGTCGAGAGTATGTTTTAGATGCGCTAGAAAAGCGCGCTCAAAATCTAGTAGAGGAAACTTGGGAAACTCAGGATTTTCAATGTTTAGAGCTTGGTGCTAAAACCTATCTGCTAACCTATACGCTGATTCAAGGTGAGCGGGTGACACGGCGATCGACGATTTGGCGAAAGGCTGAGCTGGGCTGGCAGATTCTGTATCATCAAGGCACGATCGTTGAAAATTAATGAATCTTGCCAACTGAACAGACTTGGAATCATGATCGAGCTTCTACGACACTAGCGGTAGCAGAAGTGCCGCCCCTTAAGTGAATCGCATAAGATAAGGCTATCTCAGTCTTCAGTCGATTACTTCTTTATGACCATTAATCCTGATTGGAAAAAGCTTTACACGGCGTTCGATCCGTTTCGTCCCTTGCCTGCGAACGATCCGGCATGGGTTGATTGTGCGTCGGTGCGGGGTGAGGAGGATATTTTGGCGGGGTTGGGGCTGGAGATTCAGCGTGCGCCCAAGGTCACGACTCAACTTTATGCGGGACATCGGGGCGCGGGAAAATCGACTGAGCTGCTGCGGCTTCAGGATGATTTGCAAAATAAGGGTTTTCGGGTCATTTATTTTGCGGCGGACGATGGAGATCTGGAACCGGAAAATACGGAATACAGCGATATTTTGCTGGCCTGTGCGCGGCAGGTGATTAGTAAGTTAAGGTCGCCTTCTAGCAAGGATGACAAGTTTCGGGCATGGGTAGATCGGCTGTTGCGGGATTTGCGAGATTTGGGGGTGACGGAGTTATCCCTGGATGAGTTGAGCTATGAAACGCCAGAAACGCCGTTGGGGAAGGTTTCGGCAACGATTAAGACGAATGTAAGCAAGCAGCAGGTTATTCGGCGACAGGTGGATCAGCAGTCAGATACGTTGATTGAGATTTTGAATGAGTTTATTGGGGAGGCGATGGGAAGTCGCCCCGTGGAGTCGCTGGTGTTGATTGTGGATAACCTTGACCGAATTGGAGAACGGTTTGAGGGCGAGAATATGCCAAGCAACTATGAGCAGATTTTTGTGAACCACAGCGATCAGCTTTGTGGGCTGAATTGTCATGTGATTTATACGGTGCCGATTTCTTTGGCGTATTCTTGTCATTTGTCTGCAATGGAGGAGCGCTATAAGCCTGTAGAAGTGTTGCCGATGGTGATGCTGAAGAATCCTGACGGATCGCCTTGCGATGAGGGGATGGCAAAGGTGATGGAGTTGATTCGGCAGCGGTTTAAGTTTGCGGGGGTGGGGCAGGCGTTGGAGGAGGTGTTTGAGTCGCCGGAGGCTTTGGCGAAGCTGTGCGAGATGAGTGGCGGTCATGCCCGAAATTTGATGAGTTTGATGAAGGCGGCGTTGCAGCATACGACGGAGTTACCCATTAAGACGAGATCGGTTCAGCGGGCGGTGTCGGAGTTGCGGGAGACCTATCGAAAGATTATTGATGGGCATGAGTGGGAGGCACTTGTGCGGGTCTCAGAGGATAAGGTGATTACGGATAATGATGACCTGTTCCGTAGTTTGTTATTCCGGCGGTGCATTTTGGAGTATCGCTATATTGATAGTGAGGGTGAGGTGCAGGTTTGGCATGATGTGCACCCATTGGTGCGGGGGTTAGAGGGTTTTAAGCGAGCGTTGGAGCGGTTTAATTCAGGAAGTAATTTGGGATGACCAACGATGTAACCATTGACTGGAGCGCGGATATAAACGTAGATGATGAAGAGGTCTACGAGTCTCTGCTGCGGGCAATTGGGCGGACAGAGGGGTTTGGGCTATTTTTTGTGCGGTGTGTAGAAAAAGATCGAGCGAAGCTAGAACAGAGGCTCAGGGGCGATTTGCCAAGATTTCGGCTAGAGCGGCTGGAATTAAAGGAAGATTTAAAAGATGGAAATTTGTACTGTCGGGTGGCAGAAGTTGAGCAGCAGCTAGGGCCATTAAATGGCGTATTTATTTCTGGATTGGAAAAGTCTTTAGACCCCTATGTGAAGTCTGGATATGGCGGATTGGGAGACTACTACAACAAAGATACGGTACCGCGAATCCTGGGGCATTTGAATCTTCAACGGGAGCGGTTTCGTGATGATTTCCCCTTCTGCTTAATTTTCTTTCTTTCAGCGTTTGGGATTAAATATATTGCCCGACGAGCACCTGATTTTTTTGATTGGCGATCGGGATTGTTTGAGTTTGTAGCAGATGAAGAAACGCTTGGTAGGTTAACCCAAGAATTATGGGGAGATTATACCGAGTATTTAACTTGGACTGAGACACAGCGGTTAGATCGGATTCGTGAGATTCAGGCGTTGATTGATGAAGATCGGCAGACGCCATCTGGCAAAGCAAGCTTATTTTTTGAAAAAGCCAATATTTTGTTGGCAAGTCAAAGCTATGAAGAAGCGATCGCCTCCTATGACAAAGCCATCGAATTGAAGCCTGACTACCACAACACCTGGTACAACCGTGGGATTGCACTTCGTAATCTAAATCGTTATGAAAAAGCGATCGCCTCCTATGATAAAGCCATTGAATTCAAGCCTGACGACGTCGCAGCCTGGAACAACCGTGGGACTGCACTTCGTAATCTAAATCGTTATGAAGAAGCGATTATCTCCTTTGACAAAGCCATCAAATTCAAGCCTGACAAGCACAACGCCTGGTACAACCGTGGGATTACACTTCGTAATCTAAATCGTTATGAAGAAGCGATTACCTCCTTTGACAAAGCCATTAAATTTAAGCCTGACTATCACAAAGCTTGGTTCAAACGTGCCTGTGTTCATGCTTTACAAGGTTCTACCAACCTTGCCTTTGCAGATCTAGCTAAAGCCCTCAGACTTAATCCAGAAAAATACCAAAAGTTTGCTGTGACTGAACCTGACTTAGATTCTTTACGAGAAGATCCGCGATTTGAGCAGTTGTTAGGCTTAGCAACCACCGCTTAAACAAAATCTGAGATCGCCCCAATAACCTACCTTTGAGCAATCCGAATCACCTCGGCCAAAATGCTGTCTAACCCGCCATTGATATTAATGTGCTCGATCTTCTCCGCAATCCGCTCCAGAATTTCGAGTTCTTTGAGCCACAGGGCGATCGCGTTATCCTCCATCAGCTTTACCGTTTTCAATCAACATACTGTGAGAAGTGTTCTCATGCCTCCGCTTTCGCAATTTTCGCCAGCAATCGCAGCGCCTCATTCACAGAAGCTGAATCTCGAAAAATTTCTGCTACGTCTGGGTCAAGCACCACAACATTGCCCGACTGTTGGTACGCCTCGTAGTACTTCCCACGTACACCATTAGAAAAATCATATTTAGGTCTCATCTCATCATCAACGGTCATTTCAGGTTCCTGACTCATAGCTTCTTCTCTCCTGTCGAGTGGCTAAACGGGCACCGATCAGATGATCTTCCCAGAAAATTGTTACACTCGATCCCCCTCAATCCCCCTTAAAAAGGGGGACTTTGACTCTGAAGCCCCCTTTTTAAGGGGGTTGGGGGA
>JANLSD010000228.1:0-19670 GCA_031362245.1 Acaryochloridaceae cyanobacterium OTE_25_metabat_464
ATTGGGTCTAAAAAATCTCTACATCAAAAACGATGCGGTCAACATGCCCACCTTGAGCTTCAAGGATCGGGTGGTGTCTGTGGCGCTGACTCGTGCTCGTGAGCTTGGGTTCACGACCGTTTCCTGTGCTAGTACAGGGAACTTGGCGAACTCTACAGCGGCGATCGCCGCCCACGCCGGACTCGACTGCTGCGTCTTCATTCCTTCCGATCTCGAAGCCGGAAAGGTGATTGGGACATTGGTCTATGCGCCGACGCTGATGGCAGTCCACGGCAATTACGATCAGGTGAATCGTCTATGTTCTGAAGTGGCCAACACCCACGGTTGGGGCTTTGTGAACATTAACCTGCGTCCTTACTACTCTGAAGGTTCCAAGACCCTTGGGTACGAAGTGATTGAGCAACTGGGTTGGGAACTCCCTGACCACATCGTGGCTCCTCTTGCTTCTGGCTCCTTATTTACTAAAATTTACAAGGGCTTCAATGAGTTCGTCGAAGTGGGTCTTGTCGAAGGCAAGCACGTCCGGTTTAGCGGTGCTCAAGCAGAAGGCTGCTCTCCCATTGCTCAAGCCTACAAAGACGGTCGGGACTTCATTAACCCTGTGAAGCCCAATACCGTGGCTAAGTCTTTGGCGATTGGCAACCCTGCCGATGCGGTTTATGCCCTAGACATCGCCCGCAAAACCAATGGACAAATTGAATCTGTCACCGATGCTGAAATCATTGCTGGAATGAAGCTTTTGGCTGAAACCGAAGGCATCTTTACCGAAACCGCAGGTGGCACTACCGTCGCTGTCCTCAAGAAATTGGTTGAAGCTGGGAAGATTGACCCCGATGAAAAAACCGTGGTCTACATCACTGGCAACGGACTCAAGACGATGGAAGCGATTCAAGGCTATATCTCAGAACCCTTCACAATTGAAGCCAACCTCACCAGCTTTGAGCGTGCTCTCGAACGCTCCCGCACCCTTGAGCGCCTCGACTGGGAACCCGTCTTGGTCTAATCCCAATTCAGCCCCGTAGGGGCAGGTTTAGCCAAAACTTTGGTTATAATTCCAAGAGCCTAGGCAAAACCTGCACTTCCCTCCAAAAATCCCTCAAACCAATCCTTACGTTGTTGAGAATCTGTTAATGTCCGTTAAAGTTTTAATTCCCACCCCCCTCCAAAAGCTAACCAACGACAAAGCCACCGTTGAATGTGAGGCAGGTAGCATTGCCGATTTACTCGAAGCCCTTGATAAAGATTGTCCTGGGATCAAAGGTCGTTTGTGTGACGATCAAGGTGAATTGCGCCGCTTCGTCAACTTCTATGTCAATAATGAAGATATCCGTTTCTTGGATGGCAAAAGTACTGCCCTTCAAGATGGCGATGAAGTGAGCATTATCCCTGCGATCGCAGGGGGTTGACCCAATACAGAAGCACTATGGCAGACGAGACGAACCCTCAGCCCCAAGAACAGTCCGAAGCACCCCCGTCAGCTCCTAAGGCCAAGGCCGCTGACGCCCCTAAAGCGAAGGCCCCTAAGGCAGCAGTTGTGGAGGGTGCTGAGGGTGATGTAGCCCCTAAGGCCAAAGCGGCTAAGAAAGAAGCTTTAGAAGATAAACCTTTCCCAGACTTTATTGCTCAGGACTATCTGCCTGCTCTAGAGAAAGCTTTTGCTGCTAAAAATGTATCTGACCTAAAGTTGTCTTTTACCAATAACCAGGTGGTGGGTCAGTGGTTAAAGGGGCAGCGGCAGTTTACGGTGTATTTCGCCCAGCCGGATCTGAATGGGCCACGAGCTTTTTCCTATTCAACAAATCAGGCAAAGCCGAGCACTCTGGAGCCTTTCCTAGGCGATGAGCGCAAAATCACTCTAGATCTTTTGGTATTTGGTGTGGTTCAGCGTATTAATGCTCAAAAATGGTTTGGTGGCAATTAGAATCCTTGACGGTTGCCGCAACAAAAGCACTGTGAAACCGATCCCCCTAACACCCCTTAAAAAGGCTAGGGTGTACACACAAGTCTGCCCAGAGCGGTTTTCCATCCGTGGAAGAAGCTTCAAAGCGTTTTAGTCCATCTACTAGCGTGGTTTTCCAGGCGGTCTTTGGGGGCACTGGTTCCGCTAGGCGGGATAAATAATCCTTTTGTCGCAAGGGTTTCGGTGTTTCGGCTGGGAATTTATGAATGAATAGCTCAAATGAAGAATTGGGGTATTCATTCATTTGAGCCTGAGCATCCCATTATCTTAGCTTCAGCACAAATCCTTGCATCCTTTGCAGAAAAGGCTTTCTGCTTCCCATACAGCGGAACCAGTGCCGAGACTGTAGGTTGATTTCGCTGGTATCACTAATGGCGAGGACATGACGACCACTCACCTGCTGTTGGCAATGGTCTGATAGGCTACGCACCAGTTCGCATAGGGTCACTTGCTCATTCTCCAAGTAACGGTAATACGCAATTTGTTCGGCTCGATTTCGGCTGATTTTGCGAATAACGACTGTTTGGTGCTTACGGATGGAATCATATAGTTTCGCCCCCTTTTTACCAGCCTTGGGTCTCCAAAGGCGGTTCGTCCAACTGCTTGGGCGTGTCTCAAGATGGGGTTGTCCATAATTACCACTATTAATCGAGCCTTAAAATCCTCAAACCCAGTCTAAGCGGACTTGTGTGTACACCGTAGAAAGGGGGTAATGCAGGATGTAAAGGTTACAACCTGTTTTCCAGAAGGGATTCCTCATAATGAGAGTTGCTGAATTAAAGGACTGTCACTTGACATGGTAGAACTCGTGCAGCTTACACCTGCCTCCATTAGCCTAATCGTAGGATTGGGAAATCCTGGCGCGAAGTACGATCGCACGCGCCACAATATTGGATTTGATTTGATTGACCGATTAGCGAAGCGCTGGCAAATTTCAATCACCGAACAAAAACGGTTTCAAGGTGAGTTGGGGGAAGGATTAGCCGCAGGGAAGCGGATCCGACTGCTCAAACCCAATACGTTTATGAATAAATCAGGGCAGTCAGTGCGTGCGGTGTTGGATTGGTATAAGCTAGAGCCACAGCAGGTGCTGGTGCTCTATGACGATATGGATTTACCCGTGGGGAAACTCCGCATTCGGCTGAGTGGTTCGGCAGGGGGGCACAATGGAATGAAATCACTCATTTCCCATCTGGGTACCCAAGATTTTCCGCGCTTGCGGGTGGGCATTAGTAAGGCAACTGAGGCAGGTGTTGAGAAGGACACCATTTCCCATGTTTTAGGCAAATTTGCGCCGAATGAGCTGCGGATTTTGCCCGAGGTGTTGGATATGGCCGCAAATGCCGTGGAGATGGCGCTAAAGCAAGGGACAGAGAAATCAATGAGTCTTTACAATGGTCGCGCTGCGGGACTGTAGATAGGATTACCTCCCTTGAGTGGCCTGCTTAATTGGGCTGAATTTTGGACAAATATTGCGATTTTTATCGAAATATTGAATGGGGGAGTAGAATCTATGCGATCGCACCTGATGCATTCAGGGTCATCGACCTCATTTAATCAAGGAGTCTTCCCATGGCAGGTTGGTTTGAGTTAAGCAATAGTTCCGATGGTCAGTTCCGGTTTGTGCTGAAGGCCGGAAACGCTGAAACGATTCTCACTAGCGAATTGTACAAGGCTAGAGCTTCAGCAGAGAATGGCATCGCCTCGATTCAAACGAACTGTACGTTAGAAGAGCGTTTCGATAAGAAGGAGTCTACCAATGGCAAGTTCTACTTTAATCTGAAGGCTGGAAACCATCAGATTATTGGCACAAGCCAGATGTATACAACCACACAGTCCAGAGATAATGGTATCGCTTCGGTTCAAACCAACGGAATATCAACGACGATTAAAGATAAAACTGAAGCAAGTGCTTGAGGGGATTGGGCGATCAATCTACTAGCAATTAGTCTTATGCTACAGACCCAAAAATGTCCGAACTATTGCTGTAAAAGTTGCTCGAACGCCTAAATCATCAGGCAAACCCAGATCGCCCTATCCCCTTAAATTCCTACCAAGCCGCATGGATTTACTACGCTCATTGCCCCTAGGGTCGTATCTTGAACAGCCAATAACCTGGCTCCATCGGTTAGATCCTAGAGTGAAACTGGCATGGTTGATGACCTTTCTCGTAACCCCACTATTGGCAAATCTGACGTGGCGGATTGGCGTTGTGGTTGTGCTGTTCTTGATCACGGTCTTCGCAAAAATTCCGTGGCGGGCCTTGAAGCAGCAAATGAAGTGGATCATCATCTTTTGCCTGCTCATTTTAGTCACAACTGCGGTCATCCCCGATGGAATGGCGGTGCGATCACAACCTCGACTGCCCGCCCATGAGCTGCAAGCACCTCAGCCTGCTGCCGCTGTCGCTGCTGCTGCCGCCACACGCCAAAAGTGGAACTTCTTTGAATGGATTGGGCACTCATTGCTGCCAACGGATCCATCTGTTCCTCAAAGTGCGCCCTCCCTTCGCCAAAAACCTTATCAATACGTTTTGCTCCAAAAAGGCCCCGTGACCATTACGCGCCAGTCCTTGAGATTAGGGGTACAGCTTTGCAGTGGCTATTTCACCCTCATTTTCTGCACGACGCTATTTTTACTCACCACCGCCCCTGAAGAAATAACGGCAGCCCTGGATACTCTGATGCTGCCTCTAAAGCGCTGGAACATTCCGGTGGTCGAAATTAGCTTGACGTTAACCCTCGCGCTTCGGTTTATCCCCTTGGTTTTAGAGGAAATTCAAAATTTGATGCGTTCTGTCCAAACACGGGCTATTAACTGGCAAAAGCTCGGCATTCGGGGGGCGATCCAGCTTTGGACGACGGTGTCCGATCGGCTATTGGAAAACCTCTTTTTACGGGCAGAACAAATTGCCAGCGCAATGGCATCCCGTGGGTTCACCAGCCCTAATACCCACCAGGTGAAGTGGCAGCAATTACGGATGCGATCGCACGATTGGGTCGCCCTCAGCCTTTTGTCTGTGGTAGTAGGCTTGAGGGTTCTTGCTGCCTTTGAGCTGTTTTAACCTGCCCTATGAGCGTCATGAATCCTCCTTTGCAGCCTTGGTATTGGCGATCGCTCCCCCTAAACGGCAAAAGCGGCACAGAAGTCTTTGCCGCCCTCTTCCAACATCAGCCCATTGCAGTTTTACTAGAAAGCCCTGCTGCTGCTGCTCTGCCCCTCTTGCCCCACAGCCGTTACTCCATCTGTGCGGGTTCACCGCGTCACCAATACGGGCAGCAGCGCCTTTGGACGCCAAAAATTGGCGAGATTTTGGCGTGTTTGTCCCAAAGACAGCAAGAAGGTCAATCGTTCCTCTCAAATGAGGCATCATTTGATGCATCAACGAGCCATCTCCCTTTTGCAGGCGGATGGTTGGGGTGGCTGGGGTACGACTTGGCCTGGGAAATTGAAGCCCTACCTTGGCTGCGGTCAGATGCGTTGCCCTTCCCCGTTGCCTTTTGGTACGAACCCGAAACCTTTGCAGTCTTAGACCACCACCATCAAAAACTCTGGCTAGCAGCCTCAGTGCCCCAAGATTTAGATCATCTTGAAGCGCAGCTCAATCAGCCAGTCGCGCAAGCCCCTGGGGATGAAGAGGCCCAATGGTACAGCAACCTAAATATCGATCTGTCCCAGGCCACCTTTGAACAAATGGTCAACACCGCCAAGCAGCATATTCATGCGGGCGATGTGTTTCAGACCAACCTTTCCCTCCGGTTTCGGGCAGATGGCTACCTGCATCCGTGGCGACTGTACCAATCCCTTCAGCAGATTAACCCTTCGCCCTTTGCCAGCTACTGGCAAACCCCCTGGGGATGCGTGGTCAGTGGCTCTCCAGAGCGCCTGGTAGAAGCGGGACAGGGATATGCTCAAACACGTCCTATTGCGGGCACTCGACCCCGAGGAGACACCCCTGCCGCCGAGCAAGATTATATTCAGGCATTGCTTAATAGCCCTAAAGAGCGCGCTGAGCACATTATGCTGGTGGATCTTGAGCGCAATGACTTGGGCCGCGTATGTGAGTGGGGCAGTGTCCATGTAGATGAACTTCTCAGCGTTGAGTTTTATAGCCACGTCATGCATCTGGTGAGTAATGTACGGGGCAAACTCCACCCCCAGGCCACACCCATTGAATTGATCAAGGCGGTGTTTCCTGGGGGAACAATTACAGGGTGCCCTAAGGTGCGCTGCATGGAAATTATTGAAACCCTGGAGCCTGTGCGGCGCAGTTTATTCTATGGATCCTGTGGCTACCTAGATGTGCGGGGCAACCTCGACCTCAATATTTTGATTCGGACACTGCTGGTGAGTACCCCAACCCTCGAACCTGCACCTTGGCATCAACGCACCTTGCAGCATACCCATCTCTGGGGGCAGGTGGGCGCAGGGATTGTGGCGGATAGTGACCCGACTCAAGAATGGCTAGAATCCCTCCAGAAAGCGAAAGCCCAATGGATGGCCCTTAAAAATATCGCTAGGTATTCCTGCTAATCTCTATTAAGAAGTGTTTTAAACCCTCACCTTTCATCTATTCATTCCCCACATTTGGGCGCACCCCTCCCCATCAATGACCACCGAAACCTACCTTAACCATCCAACCTTTGGGCTACTGTTCAGCATTTGTCCCTTAGATAAAGAGCGATCGCTGTTCACCACGCTTTACGCTCAGCGTCTGTTCTTCTTGGTTGTCCAAAATCCTGACGGGATTAAGTTTGACCCCATCACGCGCAATGAGGCGCGGATTTTCGCCGAAACGTCCTTACGAACCCTTCGTCGTGACGGCCCAAAGCCGGAATACGATAGATTACAGGCAATTCATCGTCAAACCTTCTAATGCTTGATTGGTCTACCTTCTCTTCCGTAACGGAACGCGTCATTCATTTACGGAGCCTAACAACCGCCTCGGCTCGGATTATTGCCGTCACCAAGACTGTTTCGACAGATCTTATGCGAGAAGCCTATGGGGCAGGGATCCGAGATTTTGGGGAAAGTCGTCTCCAAGAGGCGATTCAGAAGCAGCAGGAGCTGGCAGATCTGCCGGGGATCACTTGGCACCTGATTGGTCATTTGCAAAGTAATAAGGCCAAACAGGCGCTCCAGCATTTTCAGTGGATCCATTCAGTGGATAGTGTGGCGATCGCCCAGCGCCTGAACCAACTGGCGGCAGACCTACCCGTCCCCCCCAAGCTATGCCTCCAAGTCAAACTCAGCCCCGACCCCAGTAAGTTCGGGTGGACAGCTCCAGATCTGCTCGCGCAGCTCCCGCTCTTACAGCCGCTAGCCCATCTCAGCATTCAAGGATTAATGACCATCCTGCCGCTCAATCTTTCGCAGACAGAGCAGCTCTCCACCTTTCAAGGCGTTAGAGATCTCGCCAAAACCCTCACGCAACATCCTCAGACACCTATCCCCATCACTGAATTGTCGATGGGGATGTCCTCTGATTTCCCTCTGGCAATTCAAGCAGGCGCAACCATGATTCGCCCTGGCAGAATCTTATTTGGGGAACGATAGAAGCCCCTTTAGCCCTAGTGGATCAATTTCGACCGAAGGACAACACGCACAAGGCCCTCTCCCGCCATGCCGAGCTTAGAAGGGTTATTTTTCCTGAAAGTAGTGACTTTATGAATTTTTTATGTAATGTTGTCAGTATCGTGTCATCCAGATTAGGTACATGCTGTATAATCTGGTTTTGAATTTACCCTATAAATACCGATAGAGGGTTAGTCCTAAGGTTATTCTTTGTATCGACCTATACCATTCAAGGCAAGTGTATCAACCTAGATTCATTGCTAGTCTCCGAAGTTTGATAGATCAGGAGATTTGTGGGTCGTTTTTTGATTTAATACATTGATACTAATAGGTCTAATAAAAAAAGGTTGTTTGACCTTGAGCTGTTTACGATGGAGCCTGCGCTGTGAGTAGTTTGTTTGGAAAGTTTAGAGAATTTGTTGGCATTCCCGCCTCAGATGAGTATGACGAATACGGTGACGACGAGCTAGACATGGCGGGAGAAGACTATTCTTCTGCCTACGAGCCAACCGTCGATCAGTCCATTGTTGAAGACCGAAAGCAAACCCGCATGCATTCTGAAACGGAGCCTGCTAGAGCTTCTGCTGCTAGTGTGCCCATCAGTTCCGGTGGAATCAACAACGTCGTCGGGATGCCTGGAGCTGGACGTTACTGGGGTAGCAATGCTGCCGAAGTGCTTGTTCTAGAGCCTCGGGGCTTTGAAGAAATGCCTCAGGTGATTCAGGCCCTGAGAGACCGCAAATCGGTCGTGCTCAACCTGTCCTTAATGGATCCGGCTCAGGCCCAGCGTTCCGTTGACTTTGTGGCGGGCGCAACCTTCACCATTGATGGACACCAAGAACGGGTGGGTGAAAACATCTTTTTGTTTACGCCGAGCTGTGTTGAAGTTCGTACCCAGTCCGGTGTGATTCATGAAGCACCTCCGGTCACAACCACAACCACCCCTTCTCGAATTTCCACTACCTCTTGGAGTGACCCCATGTTGAGCGCGATCGCTCAGTAGTTAAGGGTCTAAAAATGCACTCAGTTCGTTGAAATAGGTTTTGCTGTGCGACAATTTTTCTACAGCGAAATCTATTTCAGCATGATTGCTTCATCAAACTATGACATTGCCTCAGTTGACCCATCCCACTACTCAGAGCGCATCTAAGCAGCTCGGCATCATTGGAGGAGGGGTTATGGCTGAGGCAATTCTGTCTTGTCTATTAACCCAAGGTACCTACGCTGGATCTGATTTGATCGTCAGCGACGTGTCGGAAAGCCGTCTCGGGTATTTAGCACAAACCTACGGTGTTGAAACCACCGTCCATAATCTTGAGGTGGCTCAGGCTGCATCCACGGTGCTATTAGCCGTTAAGCCCCAGACGTTTGCCAGCATTGCAGCGGAGTTTGCCGATGCTCAAATTGCCTGTGGTCTATGGCTTTCAATTTTGGCAGGTGTACCGCTCTCTAAACTAGAGGCTGCACTAGGAGATTGCCCTGTGATTCGCGTGATGCCTAATACGCCCGCGCTGGTGGGGGCTGGCATTACAGCCCTGGCTCCAGGACGGTCTGCGTTGCCCGGTCATCTTGCCACCGCAGAAACGATTTTTGCTGCGGTGGGTGAGGTGTTGACGGTACCAGAAGCGTGGATGGATGCCATCACTGGACTTTCTGGGTCTGGGCCTGCCTTTGTGGCGATCGCCATTGAGTCCCTGACGGACGGTGGCGTTGCGGCGGGTCTACCGCGTCCTATTGCGGCAAAGCTAGCGGTACAGACCGTGCGAGGCACCACAGAACTGATGATTCAAAAAGAGTTGCATCCGGCGGTGCTTAAAGATCAGGTCACAAGTCCAGGTGGGACGACGATCGCAGGGGTGGCCAGTTTAGAAGCCTCGGGGTTTCGGTCTGCGTTGATTCAGGCGGTGCAGGCGGCGTATCGGCGATCAAAGGAGTTGGGGCAATAAATTTAATAATTTTCGGTTCAGTCCGGTATACCCTGTAGGGGCGCAAGGCTTTGCGCCCCTAGGAATCTCTGCTTTCATCCTAATCTTGAGGCCACCGAATCTCATGGGCCACCGCTAAATCTGCCAATAATGTCCGATCCTCACTCACATGGGGGATCTTGAGCTGATTTTCGCCGCGTCCTTTCTGAATCAAGCGATGGCGCAAGGTTTCAAAGCTGCCATGCTCCAAAAGCCGTAGACCTGGTGCAGGAACCTGATCTCGACGCATAATCTGGTAGTGCCCATTCTCTTCTTGCAGCACCTCATCAAATCGGCGCAGCAGCACCTCAGGCCGATCCAGTTTAGATTCCGCACTCAGCTCAAGGTTGACCCAGTAATGAGCGGGGATCTCTTGCTCTGAAAGCGTTACACAAAAATCATCCAGGCTGATATTAAATTCTTGTTGGAGCCGCTGCATCACCTGGATGACATGAAACTCTGTGGTCTTTTCGCTGGTGGAGTTCAGTAGCCCCCCTAGGCGATAGCGAAACACAATCAGCGGCGTTTTTTCGTAAAAACCAACCACCTCCACCACGTCGCGGATGTCGTAGCGATAAAACCCTGCATCATTGGTGACAAGGATACGGTAGCGATCGCCAATTCTCACATCCGTCGCCATTAAGGTTTTTGGATGCTCCGCGTCCCACTCAGATTCAGGAATGAACTCATAGAAGCCACTCTCAAGGGCCAAAATGCAGCCATCTTCATTGAGGGCATGGGCGATCCCGAAAGTAGCCTCGGAGCAGCCATAGACGCCGCCAAACACAGGGATTTTTCCAAAATACTCGTCAAAGCGCTGAAAGTAAAAGTCTGACGTTCCACCCCGCGCTGTAGAGACAAACTTAAGGTGGGGCCAAGCCAGTTGGGGCGTTAATCGCCCATGCTTTTTGAGAATCTGCTCCAGTTCTATCGCTCGTTGAGGGTCCGCACTCCACTGCTGAGTTATCTTTATTCGGCTTTCGGATGGCAGGTCTAAGGTGTCAGAGAGAGTACCTGTTTTGAGGTCGTGAATCAGTTCAGGAGCCTCTTCTTCTAGGTATCGACAGGTGCGCAGCAGCAGCATAGGGAAGTTGGATGCCATGCTTTGGAGATTGCCGTTGCGAAGCCCGTATAGAAGGCAAAGATAGTGCCTCGTGCGACTATCGCTAATTTGGAGCAGGTCGTAGGGTTGAGCAAATAGGGGGGCTGCCAACAGTTTGCTCATGCGGATGCTGCCTGTGCTGGCAAGCCCTAGCTCAATGCCTCCCTCAGTTTTGCCCGCCACCTTTGCCGAATTGGTCACGATCGCCTTCCCCAGGGAAAGCCCTTGGGCCTTGAGGGCTTCCACTAAAAAACCAATGCTGACAATATTAGCCTTCTGGAGCGCGGTTTGAAAACGGGGCGAAACTGGGATCCATTTGCGCTGCCCTGTGGTGCCACTGGTGAGGGTAATAAATCGAATCGGGTCTGGGGTGAGGACATTGCGTTCCCCTAAGCCCGTGCGCTGGATCTCGGCCTCGTAATCTTGATATTGGGTGACAGGGAGGCGATCGCAGAACTCCTCCACCGACCGAATTTCGCCCAAATGATAGCGCTTGCCACAAACCGTGTTGCGGTAATGACGTAGCATGCCTTTAAGAAAGCGTTCTTGCGTGGCAATGGGGTCACGGGTTTTACGAATAAACTGTCCGGTGCGCTGTGCTGCGTAGCGCGTCAAGAGCGGGACATACCAATCAGTCATTGCCATGAGTTTGAAAAAGCCCAGTGCCCAGAAAATTAAAGAGACCTACAGAATAACCATATTTTGTCTCTACACCCCAAGCGTTTCGACAAAACCTGCCCTTATGAAGCATTGAGGTTTCGTGCATTTGATATAGTCTTAAACGTTTAGTGGAATTTGCAAACCTCGTCCTAGACCCAGTGAATGCGTTGCTAACGAATATTTTGCCAAAAACAACCGTTATAGATTTGCTGAGGCATCGGGCTAACCACCAGCCTGAACTGACGGGATATACATTTTTAATGGATGGGGAAACGCAAACGGCTAGCCTGACGTATCAAGCCCTTGACCATCAGGCGCAGAGGATTGCAGCGCACTTACAATCTCTCAATGCTCAAGGTTCACGGGCGTTACTCCTGTATCCCTCAGGACTAGATTTCATTGCAGCTTTTTTTGGATGCCTCTACGCAGGGGTAACGGCAGTTCCTGCTTACCCCCCCCAACAAAATCAGACCCGACACCGCCTTCAGTCAATTGTGGCAGATGCCCAAGCGACCTTTGCCCTCACGACCTCTGCGTTGCTTGCGGATAGCCAAATCCAGTTTGCTGATGCGCCTCACTTGCCCGAGCTGCACTGGATCATGACCGATAATCTTCAGGAGTTGGCAGCCTTGGACTGGGCCATGCCCAACTTGGATGAAGGGACGATCGCTCTCCTCCAATACACATCAGGCTCTACGGGAACCCCAAAAGGGGTAATGGTTTCCCACGAAAATCTGCTCCATAACGCCACCATCATCCAGCATTGCTTCCAAGATGGCGAAGACAGCATGGGGGTATCTTGGCTACCCCCGTACCACGACATGGGGCTAATTGGCGGCATTTTGCAACCCCTTTCCCTGGGGCGACCCATGATTTTGATGTCGCCAATGGCTTTTCTGCGCAAGCCTGTGCGTTGGCTCCAAGCCATCTCGCGCTATAGGGCCACCACCAGTGGTGGCCCTAACTTTGCCTACGAACTCTGCATCAAAAAAATCACCCCCGCCGAGGCTGCAACCTTAGACCTGGGCAGTTGGCAGATTGCTTTTAATGGGGCAGAGCCAATTCGACTACAGACCCTAGAAGCCTTTGCAAAAACCTTTCAAGCCTGTGGTTTTTGCAGCGATGCCTTTTATCCTTGCTACGGCATGGCGGAAACCACCTTAATGGTAACGGGCGGCACTCGGATGCGATCGCCCCAAATTTGCGCGGTTGATCCTATTGCCCTCAAGGATAAACACGTCATTACCGTCGATCAGGATCTGCCCACGGCTCGAAAGGTGGTGGGCTGTGGGCAAGCCAGACTGGATCAAAAGGTCATGATTGTGGATCCTGTCTCTGCGATGCCCTGTGGAGCAGATCAGGTGGGGGAAATTTGGGTCTCTAGCCAAAGTGTCGCTCAGGGCTACTGGAACAAACCCCAGGAAACTCAACAAGTGTTTAACGCCCATCTGAAGGAGAGCGGGGAGGGTCCATTCCTGCGAACTGGGGATTTGGGGTTCATGCAGGCCGGAGAGCTATTTGTGACAGGCCGATTAAAGGAGCTAATTATTATTCGGGGACGCAACCACTATCCCCAAGATATTGAATGGACGGTGCAGTCCAGCCATGATGCTTTGCGGACTGGGGGTGGGGCGGCATTTTCTATTGAGGTGAATGGGGCGGAACGTCTGGTGATTGTCCAGGAGGTAGAACGCAGCGCGGTGCGTCAGCTCCCCGTGGCAGAGGTGTTTGCCGCCATTCAGCGAGCGGTCTCAGAACATCACCAGCTCAAGATTTATGCGATCGCTCTTCTCAAGCCGGGCAGCATTCCCAAAACCTCCAGTGGCAAAACCCAACGCACAGAATGTCGCGCACGGTATATGGACGAACGCTTAGAGCCTTTAGAGGCTTGGTGCGAGAGTTCCGTTGACTTTCAGCAGGTGCAAGCTGCCGCCGAAGCCATGCTGAATAGTTTGAACGCCCAGAGCTTGCGATCACAAGACCCCATCGAAACAGACTCACAGAACGGAGACAATGATGGATCTCTGCACCTGACGCCGACCGAAACCGAAATTGAGACTTGGATTACGGCAAATCTGGCCCTCTACCTCAAAATTCCCCTAGAGGAAATCGACCTTTCAGAACCCTTCGCTCACTATGGACTAGATTCATCGATCGCTGTTAGCCTTGCAGCGGAGCTATCCACCTGGTTGGGACGGGAGCTAGATCCAACCTTGTTTTGGGAGTATCCCAGCATTGAAGCACTCGCACAACATCTCGGTCAGGCTCAACAGCAATCGGTGATGTAACAAGGAAGAGAGTCCCGCCGAATGAACTCCCTGGGGTTTATTAAATCCAGTTTGGGTGGAGGGGAGTTCGAGTCAGTTAAGTCGGGTGTTTCTAATAAGTCGGGTGTTTCTAAATCTTCTGGAAAATGCAATTGCCTATACGCCCAAGGGAGGCAAAATTGACCTTGCACTAAGGCAAGTTAATGCGATCGCCCTCGTCACCATCCGCGATACGGGGCTTGGCATTGATTCTGCCCAGATCCCCTATATCTTTGATCGATTTTGGCGGGTGGATCAGTCACGGTCACGGCAGACGGGCGGGACTGGGCTGGGATTGGCGATCGCCCAGTCCATCATCCAATCCCACCGTGGTCGCATTACGGTCAAAAGTCAGCTTGGCGTAGGCAGTTGCTTTCAAGTTGAGCTGCCCAGGCTAGCCTAAATCTTTCCTCAATCTTTTCCCGAGGTGTCGTACCTTAAGAAGGAAAATCAAATTTACCCGATCTTTCTATGAAACGAGCCTTTAGAAAATATCATCGCGTCTTGGCAACGATTTTGTGCCTACCCTTAGCCTTAACGGTATTGACAGGTATGGCAACCACAATGGTTGGGGAATGGTCTTTGAACCTAGGCTTATCCCGTGGTTTACTGTTGGGGCTACATTCCGGCGAAGTTTTTCATCTTCAGGGGATCTACCCTATTCTCAATGGACTGGGGCTGATTGGACTTTTGGTCACTGGGATGAGTATGACCGGTTTATTTAAGGCCAAAAAAGCCAGACCCTCTCTCCCTAATTTTCCAGAGTAGATTTGATTCACGATAAAGTGAAGTTCACGAGCGCTAAATTCACGTTCAGCCGCTTTTTCCCAATTGTTTCTAGCCTATGCGTTCATCCGTTAAGCCCCCATCGGCTCGTTCCTATGCGGCGTTATCTATTTTGGCGGCTCTGTTGACCATCGCCCTCAAGTTTTGGGCCTATGCTCTGACGGGTTCCGTGGGACTTCTGTCTGATGCCATTGAGTCGATTGTTAATCTGGTGGCCGCAGGGGCAGCATTTTGGGCGTTGTCCTATGCCGCAAAACCTCCGGATGCAGAGCATACCTTTGGGCATTCTAAGGCAGAGTATTTTTCCAGTGCCCTTGAAGGGATTTTAATTTTGGTGGCTGCCGTTAGCATTGCGGTAGCCGCCGTGGAGCGGCTGATGCATCCCCAGCCCCTTGAAGCAGTGGGGCTGGGGTTAGGACTGTCGCTGGTTGCTACGGCCTTAAATGGTGGATTGGCCTGGATTTTGCTCCAGGCTAGCCGCCGGCTTCGCTCTGTGACTTTGCGGGCCGATGCCCATCACTTGCTGACGGATGTGTGGACTTCTGTGGGCGTTGTGGTAGGGATTGGTCTGGTCAGCATGACCCACTGGATTATTCTTGATCCCTTGGTGGCATTACTCGTGGCCGCAAATATTGTGTGGACTGGGGTGAGGCTGCTGCGGGAAACCGGATCCGGGCTGCTGGACTCTGCCATTCCAGCGGAGGATCAACGGGCGATCGCCCACATTCTGAGTGAGTACGAACCCAACGGAGTACAGTTCCACGCCCTTCGGACTCGTGTGGCAGGCTCTCAGTGTTTTGTCTCATTCCATGTGCTGGTACCGGGAGCATGGACGGTGCAGCGGGGCCACGATCTGTGCGAAGTGATTGAGCAGGCGATTCGTTCAGCGCTACCAGGGACGGATGTTACCACCCACCTTGAACCCATTGAAGATCCGGTGTCTTGGGATGATGAAATGCAGCTCAGTGGTGAAGGGAAAATGGGTCAATCTTGAAACAATATAGCCCTACTATTTCAGCAAGATTTCAGCATCCGCAGGCATTCCAGGCTTGGCGAGGAGTTTGCTGGACTGGGAAATTGCCAGCTTTATGCCAAATACTTGCCGCACGCGATCGTTTTTGAAGTACACATTTTCTGGCGTAAATGAAGCCTTGGTATCCACGGACATCACCTTTGCCGTCAGGGGTTCCTTGGGGTTGGAATCTAGAAAGACCTTCGCCTTCATGCCCACATAAATTTTGCCCACGTCACCTTCGGGAACAAACCCGCGTAGGTAGAGTGCCTGAGGGTTGATCACCGTCAGCAATGTTTTACCCGTGGCAACCACAGCTCCAGGCTCTACAGGGCGAGATTGCACCACGCCATCAATGGGGCTTTTGATGATCAGAGACTCTAAACGTTTTTGAATTTGAGTCTGGACTGCCGCCGCATTTTTGACCTTCGCCTGGGCCGCAACCCATCGCGCATAAGCCTGTTCCTTTTGCTGCCGAAGCGTTTCCAGTTGGCTGTTGCGGATAGTAGGATTCATCTCCGTGGACTGGGTTTGAACCAGACCGCCCTGATTGGCGGCAATTTGATCCTGGGCGGCACTCACCGCCGAAAGTCGCGCTGCCTTGGTGGATTGGGCTGTGGCAATTCCCGCTTCTGCGGTTCCAATTGCCGCCTGGGCGTTGTCCACACTGGCCTGGGCCGTATCTAGGTTCGTTTGGCTTTGGTCAAACTGGTCTTGGGAGACGGCACCCTTGGCCAACAGCTTGGCAAAACGATCTCGGCTGATTTTGGCCCGCTTTAGGGATGCGATCGCCTGTCGCCACTGGGCCTTTGCCTGTTCTGCCTGGGCCGTAGCCTGCGCAATCTGCGCCTGGGCCTGCTCCACCTGGGCCTGGGCTTCTGCTAGCTTCCCTCGGGCCGTAGAAACATTGGATTGGGCCTGGGCCACACGCCCTTGGGCATCCCCTTTTGACTGCTGAAGATTGGCTTGGGCTTCCTGAATTCGGCTTTGGGCCACATCAATATCCAGACGCGCCTGTTGCTCATCTTGACGAGCTGCGGCAACCTGGGCCGTAGCAGCCCGTAACTGCTCTGGCAGTTCTTCGTCAGAAATTTCAGCCACGAGCTGTCCGGCCTTCACCACATCCCCCTCATGGACGGCAATGGTTTTAATGCGTCCACCTACCTTTGCCCCAATATCGGTCTCGTCCGCCTCTACCCGTCCACTCAGCTTGAGTGCATCCGCTTCCGCTTGGGGCAAAAACAGCCGCCATATTCCAACACCCGCCGCCACAATCAAGACGATGGGAATTAATCGTCGCAACGGCAATTTGCGCTTGGGAGACTGAGGAACAGTTTCAACATCAACGGTAGATTGAGCCATAAACTCCTACTACGGGTAATAGAAGCACTCTACAGCCAATATCCATGCTACCCATCGCTGTAGTCAGCATTTTAATGTGGTGCTCAATTGCTTGCTATTATACTAGACAGTTTAGTATGATTAGGAGGCGAATTAGAATTGAGCCAAAATTCTAGGTCTTGTCAAATGAGCAAAATTCCACCGCACGATAGTTTTAGGATCTAGTTGAGTCAGTTCCTCCTAAAGATTTTTAAGGGTTTACTGAATGGTTCGCCCACCCCATATTTAGATACAGCAGTCAGATTTTTATTAAAGGCGTTCAGCCTTTTGGGAGCAACCTTCTCTTTTATGCAATGCAAATCTCTATCTCAAGATTCAGCCTGTTCTCAGAAAGACTGGGTATAGTATCCTTCAAGCATATTGGAGCTGAAGATGAAACATTTTCTGATCCGTTGAAGTCAATAGAGAACCACTGGGTTAAGGTGCGAAAACCCTACGCTAGTTCCCCAATCATCATTCCTGGTTAATCCTATGAATTCCTCAATATGTTATGCCCCTGAACAGATTAATGCTTGTTTTCAGCAGGCTTATTTTCGAGTTTTTTCGCTTCAGCAACTTCATCCTGAGTGGATGGGTTCTTACGAAAGTTGATGTACGGGCATTGACACCTGGGTTGACTTTGCGTCATCGGGGAAGATCGCCTATGATAGTCTGCATGAACTCATACTGACTTCGCTTAACGATAGCGGTTTAGCTTAGAACCGTGTTTTGAGATAGAAAGAGCGTTTCTGTCCATCATCATCCCGTCCTAAATTAAGGGGGATACTTAGAATCCATGGTAAAAGTGACTGACAAAAGAGCATCAAGTCCCGCTCCAGTAGGGCGAGATATGGTTCGCACCTATCTCCATGAGATTGGTCGCGTGCCGCTCCTCACCCATGAGCAAGAAATTATTTTTGGGAAGCAGGTGCAGCAAATGATGACCCTTCTGGAAACCCAGGAGGCGTTAACCCAAGCTTTAGGCCATGAACCGACCTTGACAGCGTGGGCCGAAAAGGCTGAACTGAGTGAAACGGATCTGGAGGGTGCGCTTAAGCAGGGCAAGAAGGCGAAGCAGAAGATGATTGAGGCCAATCTGCGGCTGGTGGTTGCGGTGGCTAAGAAGTACCAAAAACGAAATCTGGAGCTGTTGGACCTGATTCAGGAAGGAACCCTGGGGCTTGAGCGAGGGGTGGAAAAGTTTGATCCGACTCGTGGCTATAAGTTTTCGACCTATGCCTACTGGTGGATTCGGCAAGCCATTACTAGGGCGATCGCCCAGCAGGCTCGTACCATTCGGCTCCCTATTCACATTACCGAAAAGCTCAACAAAATCAAAAAGGCTCAGCGCGAACTGTCTCAAAAGCTGGGACGCAGCGCCACCCCTGCTGAAATTGCCCTAGAGCTAGAGCTAGATCCAACCCAAATCCGCGAATTTCTGATGATTGCGCGGCAGCCCGTTTCTCTCGACTTGCGGGTGGGCGACAACCAAGATACTGAACTGCGTGATCTGCTTGAGGACGAAGGTCAGTCCCCTGAGCAGTTCACCGCCGGGGAAGCATTGCGGGAAGACGTTAACCAGCTACTGGGCGAATTGACCCCTCAGCAGCGAGAGGTGTTGACCCTCCGCTTTGGCCTTCAGAATGGGAAAGAACTTTCCTTGGCGAAGGTGGGAGAGCAGCTTAGTTTGAGTCGGGAGCGGGTGCGGCAGCTAGAGCGCCAAGCCCTTGACCAACTCCGACGACGCCAGTTAGATGCTCGCCAGTATCTGGCAAGCTAGGGTTAGTAATCCTGAATGCGTTCGTTCATCCATTTTCCAAAAGCCCCTCTCAGGAGGGGCTTTTGGATGAAGACTTTTACCCTAGAAGCTTCGCCGACCCTGCTATGATTCCAAGAAGTTCATGGCAAAAGGAATGAGGGTCTCTATGGTTGCGTTTGAAGCACTTCAGGCACAATTTGCTGATACTTCGCGGGCAGAAGCTGTCTATGAAATAACGCAGCCGTTGAATTTATATGATTCCCCTGCCCTTGAGGCTCTGGCAACTCAGGCTCAAGCTGGGCGGCAGCTTCAGTTTAAGGCTGTAGCTTTGGATAAGACCGCAGCCCTGTCGGTTGTGCTGTGTGAGGATGACTATCCGGGTTGGGTGAACCCTGTCGATTTGGAATGTCTTCAGCCTGCGACAGCTGTGTATTGCCCACCCAGTTTCACTTTGCCAGAAATTCAGGCGCGGATTCCCTTGGCGATCGCCTTTGCCCAAGCGGCGATGACGCAGCCCAATTTTTACTTGTGGGGGGGAACCCTGGAACCCAATTACGATTGCTCTGGACTGGTGCAGCATGCATTTTCTACCCAGGGGATTTGGCTGCCCAGGGATGCCTATCAGCAAGAAGCCTTTGTGCAGCGGTTGGACTATGGGGGGACTCGCCCTGAAGATTTAGTGAACGTTCTAGCCCTAGGCGACCTTATCTTTTTTGGCACACCAGTCAAGGCAACCCATGTCGCCATTTATTTAGGGAACGGCACCTATATTCATAGCTCAGGGAAAGATCAGGGCCGCAACGGCATTGGGATTGATTCTCTTGTGGATCACAGTGAGCAGGTCAGTCGTAACTACTATGCCCAAGTCCGAGGGGCGGGGCGCGTGGTGAGCAGCTACGCCTAAAGGTTTACGGATCGTGGATTGAATAAGATCCAGAATTAGGCTGGCGGTTGAAACCGCGCCTACAGGAACGAAGTCCGCCTGCGCGCAATACTGTTCGGATAGCCCATATACCTTGCACTCAGCCCCCCCAGCCCCCCAATTCAAGGCCACAGGGCCATAAGAAAGGGGGGAGAAATCCAAAGTCTCGGGACATTTCCCCCAGAATTGGCTACGGTGTACACACAAGTCTGAAAAACATTAAAACCCTGCATTCGATCCCCCCT